>JAHFDZ010000330.1:0-3510 GCA_023248745.1 Myxococcales bacterium
AGCTCCGATTTGAACGAAGGGAAAAAACGACGACTCGGTAACTTCGCGAAGGCTCAGGTCATGTCGATGTGAACCTGGAGGCTTTCATGCGAACGATTCATCTATTTGGGCTCGCGACCATCATGCTCGCGAACTGCAGCACCAAGGCTAGTGACATTGGGCGCGAGCAAGAACACGCACCGACTGCGTACCTCGCTCCTGAAGAAGTGGCGCGTACGCCGCGATTTGCGGTGGCTGTCGATGCTCTTCCTTCGATGGGTCAGCGCGACGCTCCCGTGACGATCGTGGCGTTCACCGACTACGACTGCGTCTACTGCGCGAGAGCGGAGCACAACATCGCCGCGCTTCGCGAGAAGTATGGCAAAGACCTGCGTGTCTTCGTTGCACAACGTCCACTGCCGATGCATCCAAATGCGCGACAGGCAGCGCTTGCAGCGCTTTCGGTTGCGCCACGCAACTTCGAGAACTTTCACAAACAGCTCTTCGCAAACCCGAACGCGCGGACGTCGTCTGCACTTGTTGATCTTGCGGTTGCGTCAGGTGAATCTGGGCCTGCCTTTGAGCAAGCGCTCGCCGGGAACGCGTCGAAGGAAGCACTTGCGCGTGCAGAGGCTCTCGCGAAAGCCCTTCACGTTGAGGGAACGCCGGCGTTCTTCATCAATGGAAGAAAAATTGCCGGAGCTCAGCCACTCGCCGCGTTCGATATTGTCGTGACAGAAGAGATCGCGTTTGCGCAGTCACTCGTTGCGAAGGGGACGAGCCGCGATCACGTTTACGATGCGATCCTTGAGCTGGCAAAAACGAATCCGGCTCCACTCGATGCGCCTAAGGCACCGCCACCGCCGCAGTTCTCGCCCGAGGCCATCAACGCGGGGGGTGCACATCTGTTTGGATCGCCGTCGGCGATGACAACGATCACGCTCTTCACCGACTTTGAGTGTCCTTTCTGTCAGCGTCTCGACGGGCGTTTGCGTGAACTGACCGAGAAGCGGAAGGATGTTCGAGTGGTGCTGCGCCACAAGCCGCTTCCGATGCATGCGAGTGCGCGTCTTGCCGCGAAGGCCGCCATCGCCGCTGAGTCGTTCGGCAAGCTCGAAGCGTACACGTCAAAGTTGTTTACTCATCAAGACGCACTCGCGCGCGATGCGCTCGTTGTGTACGCGCAGGAAGTGGGGATCAACGCCGACGCGTTCGTGCGTGCGCTCGATAGTGAGGCGACCGAGGCTCGACTCGTTGCGGATGAGGCCGTCGCCGCGAAGTTGAACGTGCGCGCGACACCAACATCGTTTGTGGGCGCACGCCTTGTTGAAGGCGCCCAGTCCATGGCGACCTTCGAGGAAGCGCTTAGTCGTCCAACTGTCAATCGGTAAACTTACTTAACTTTGAGCGACCTCGGGCTAAGCCTTAGGTCGCTTTTCGTGGAGGGTGGATCAGCCGCCGCCGGTTAGAACCCAATGACTCGCAGTACCTGACGCGCGACCGATTCGGTTGAACGAATGATCGCGAGCTTCTTTACGTAGGTCTCGACTTCCCAGACCGAGGTCGTGCCCTGGGGGAACATCGCGACGTCGCCTGGGCCGAGCACGCGCTCGATGCCGGTCTCGTCGTCGCGTACACGCACGCTACCTTCGAGGATGTGCACGATTTCGTCGCTGCGAAAGTGCCAGCGGAACTTGCCCTTCGTGCAGTCCCAAAGTGAGCAATTGAGATTGCCGTCCGCAGCACCTGCAAGCTTGAGCGCTCGCGCAACCGGCGTTCCTTCGAGGATCCACTCCGGACGGATCGGACACGACATGAGGTCCGTTCGGGTGACATCCGCGCCTTCGGAATTGGCAGCGTTGGCAACGCGCATCGTTCCGCTTTCAGCGGCAACGGGCTTGATCTCGCTGTAGGTGCGGCGGTTGTCGTTCGATACCGGGCCATTGTCGAGGACGACGTTCATGAGTAGAGCGTGGCGGATTTCGGAGGAGCTGCCAGTGACCCAATTGGATGACAGGATCGCAAACGCTTTGGGTGCCAATGTGGGCAGACGTCTTACGCAACCCGCTGCAGCTCGCGACAAGCTTCCTGCATCATCGCGACGACGTGCGCATTCGTGAAGCCGAACCCAAGAAGGTTCGCGGTGAGTTCAGCTTCGATTAGTTTGTCACCTTCGCATACGACAACGATGCGATTGGCGACGTACACGAGCAGTGAGAGCGGTCGATTCCCCGGCGCATCGTGATGGAGGCAAACCTCTGCGACTTCGGGCGGAAGTTTCCACGCGTGAACAAGTTGCGCGCCGACGATGCAGTGTACGGATTCGATGGCCTCGATCATTGCGCTTTCGGTTGGTGTGGCCTTCAAGTGTTGCGCAAAAATTTGAGCGCATCGCGCGTAGCCAAGGTCTTGCATGAGCGCAGCGAGGTAGGCAGTGTCGGTATCGAGTGCAAATCGAGGTGCGATCGCGCGTGCAACTTGCGCCGACCGGATGCATCGTTCGAGCACCTTGCGAAGGAGGGCATCGTATGCGGGACGGTTGATCGACATCATGCGCATCGCGGCGTACTGCAGGAGCAGATCACGACAGCCAGTCGTGCCCAAGCGCGCCGCCGCCATGCGGATTGTGGTGACCTGAACGTCACCGCGAAAGCGCGCCGAGTTGGCAACGGAGAAGAGGCGCGCACCCAGCAGCGGATCGATTAGCGCGCAGTCGACGACGTCCTCAAGCTCGAGATGCTTCTTTCGCGAGAGCTTGAGCGCGTAGGTTGCGCTCTCAGGCAGAACCATCAGTGTCTCAGGGTCGCGAAAAACGTGGGCGCTGAGGACGCTCTCAAGGGACTCGCTCTCTTTATCGCTTCGCAGCGTCATGCCCAACTCCTCATGGCTAACTTCGCGCAAGGCGCTGACCAACGACCTTTGCTTATTCAAGAGTCGGGCCAAAAATACCGCGTGCAAAAACGTGGAAAAATTTCTGCTCGAGCTTCCGATCGGTTGTGGTTGCGCATTGACGCCGTCTGTCGAAATGGTGGCGTGATTTCTTGACGATCGTGCGTGAACGTCGCCGAGTGGTCCTCAAGTAGTCAGCAACCTTTGGCGTTCGTCGCGCGACACGAGGGTTTGCCGCAATGTCCAATTCATGAGGAGTGAAGATGCGACGTTATTTGGCTACGACAGCGACGATTGTGATGACGAGTTTTGCCTGCGATAGCGCTTCTGTGGATGAGGTCGGCGCTCAGGCCAACTCTTTCGTGAGTTCAAACAGCCCAGGCGGTTCGAAAAGTACGCCGCCTGCCATAGTCGTGCAGAGCGCCGTCGATGGTCCGCTCGGCATCGACTCGAGCGAGGTGTACGTAAGCTTCATCGTCAACATTCATGATTGGCTCTCGCGCGAAGACAATTCGAAGACCGCAACGCTAAACAGTTACACCACGCTGACGAAGCTCATCGCGATGCATGAGGCCGCGCGAATTCCCGTCGATTTTTACATGACCGATAAGATGGTCCGCGACTTTCAGCAGAGCTATCCGG
>JAHFDZ010000330.1:3520-5852 GCA_023248745.1 Myxococcales bacterium
ACCATCAAGAAGTCGAGTTTCGTCGCCATGAACTACCTCGTGCGCGCGCCGAACCCTTACTACCGAAATGCGGATGGCTCCGGATACTTTGGCGATCTGTGGCACACCGATTTCAAGAGCGTGCGAGGCGATGACGCGGCGCTCTACGACCTCATCTGGAAGTATGAGACCTACGGGATAGACATGCGCAGTGGCCTTGCGATCAGTGGCAAGCCTGAGGGCAATGGTGGGTACGCTTACGCGAAGAGCGTTTTTGGCTACGCGCCTTACACGGTGACCGGCGCATCCAGCAACGACGACGTGAACGTCGCCGCAGGCAAGGTCTACGGCGACATGGGCGCGACGCTTGTGGTGGATCATAATCGCGTTGTGGGATGGAAGGAGACTTCGAAAGGAGGTCTCGTCGTTCGCCCTGAAACCGAAACGGTACAGCTATTCGAGGGCGTTAGTGCCTCCAGCGAATCCGTCGCAGAGCTGGGTAACTTGCTCGTTCTTGCCCCCATGGCGAAGATGGCTGCGCTGCGGCCTGCGGGGCAGGCGGCGTTCATCAACTACAAAGTTCACGACAACGACTTCGTTGCCAACGGCGCTCCCTGGGATTGCGTGTATTACAACGCCGATACCGATGGAGATTCCGGTTGCCACGATAACTCCTCGGCGCGCTCGCCCGACTACGATCCTGCCAATCGATCATTCGGAGAGAGAGATGCCGCAACCCGGGCAAATCTTTGGGCGCGCTATCAATACGCGCTCGACTACTACGCAGCGAATCGCAGCAGCTATCGCATGGTAAGTGCGAGGCACCTGGCCTGCTACGTCAGCCTTATGAATTGCATCTGAGTTCTAAGCAGCCCAGCGCAAATCGCGAGAGGCGTCTTCGATGACGATATCGATCTGTTCGGCCGAAAATCCGAAGGCCGCCAGGCTCGTCGTGAGTTCATCGTCAAGCGCCTTGTCTTCATCACACGCGGCAATGATTCTGTTGGCGATATGGACGAGTTGCGCAAGTTTGCTTCGGCCAGTTGCTTCATGGTGCAGGCACACCTCCGCAAGCTCAACCGGTAGCTTCCACGCGTGCACGAGTTGCGCTCCCGCGATGCAGTGCACCGCTTCGATCGCATCGACCATTGCGGCTTCCGAAGGCGGTGCTCGCCGATGATCGGCGATGGTGTGCACGCAACGGGCGTAACCGAGATCTTGCATCAATGCGGAGAGGTAGCCGGTGTCGGGGTCGACTTGAAAGTGGTCCGCAAGGGCCCTCGCCATTTGCGCGGCGCGTACACTTCGATCGAACACTTTTCGGAGGATGGCGTTGTAGCCTGGCCGATTGGTCGACAGGATGCGCATGCATGCATGCTGCATAAGCAGAATGCGACACTCGGAGATGCCCAAACAGATCGCGGCGAGTCGTAATTTTGCGATCCAGGTTTCGGCGCGGTAGTTCGCACCGTTGACGGATCCAAAAAGACGCCGCGAAAATGGCGGATTCGTTACCGCAAAATCGACGACATCTTCGATCTCAAGCGTGGGTGCTTGCGCCAATTTGACGGCGTAAATAGCGCCCTCAGGCAGCCGCATGAGTCCTTCCGGATCGCGAAACGCGTGCTTGTAAAGAATGTCGCTTAGGGATTCGGTCACATCGCTCGGTCGCACCATGCCCAACTCCTCAGGTGTGACGAGCGGCGTGCTCCGTGCGCGTGACGCTCGTCACTCGTCATCCAATTCAAGAGTCGGGCCAATTCTAAAGGTCAGCTCAGCGGGTGTGACGCACGCAAAAGTTTTGAGATTCATTGTCGAATCAGCGACGCTTGTGGTTCTTCGTTGACGCAGACTGTCGGGATCGTGGCGTCGTGAGGGCAAAGATTGTCAGGCAACGGTTTCGGTTCGGATCACGCGCGTTGGAGGTACTCTCCCTTGAGAGTCCACCCTACGAAGGAAGAGAACGATGAGCTCACTTGTGAACTGCAGCGCCTGCTCGCGCGCCGTGCGTGTGAAAGAGGTCACGTGCCCCTTCTGTGGCGCGACGAATAAAGATGCCGAGCGCCCGAAGTCAGGCGTACCGATGGGGGTCAGTCGCGCCGCGATTGTTGCGCTCGGCCTCACTGGCTTGGCAAACGCCGCCTGTTACGGCGGACCTCCGCTGCATCAACCCCAGACGCCCGAAAAGGGTGCAAATATCGCACCGACCTCAAGCGCGAGCGCTCAGCCGCCACCACCACCACCGACCGACAAATAAGTTCAACGCGATTCGTATTCGAACGAAGCGCAAAGGCCGAAGTGATCGGATGCATACGCGCGCGCAGCGCTCGCGACCGATGACAGGGGTTGATCG
>JAHFDZ010000331.1 GCA_023248745.1 Myxococcales bacterium
GCACCCCATCGCGATTCACCCCGGAGAAATCCTTCGCGAAGAATTCATGAAGCCGCTCGACATGCGCCAGACAGATCTCGCGGCGAGTCTTCGCATTCCGCTCCAGCGGCTCAACCTCATCCTCAATGGCAAACGAGGCATCACGCCCGATACGGCCTATCGACTCGCGCGCTACTTCGGTACGTCGGTCGAGTTGTGGATGGGCATGCAACAAGACTGGGACATTCGTTCGGCCCGCGACGCGGGTATTGCGAAAACAGTCGCGAAGATCGTTCCGTTGCGACGGGTGGGTTAGCGCGGTCGATTCGTTTGTCGTCTGGCGTAGCCGGCACAAGCACCCCTGACATGGGTGTCGCGTGCCAGACTTCTTCGCAATGCTGGCACAGTGCGCAATCTCGAATTTCGACCTCTTCACGGCGCGACCGGACCCGGCCCTACTCTTGCTTATGAAGGGCTCATGCCTCACTACGTTCCAGCCGCCTGTGTAGTAGTGCTCGCAATGGGCCTCACGTTTTCTATCACAACAGATGCGTTTGCCTGCACTTCAGCGCCGATGTTGTCGCCACCGAAGAATATTGAAAATGTGAATCTCTGCGCTGGCTCTCTGCCTGCGAATGCGTTGCTCCTCACGCGTGATCCAAATTTGGCGACAACCAACACGACGGCCAACCCGCAATTTGCCACCCTCTACGAAGGCGCCGGCAATCTGGTTAGCTTTCGCGAAGGCGACACTGTCCAGCTGTCGTGCGGATCAAAGATCCTCGCAGCGAGCGACGATAATCCGCCCACGGCATTGGCGACGGTCGCGGGTGGATACGGAGCGACTCACTGCGGCCATGCAGCGGGCGAACTTGTCATCACACCCGAAAGTGTAACCGACGAAGTACCTTATATCGCGCTCTACCTCGGAGCTGAGAGTGCACCGGCCACGATGACGTCGCTTGTGGCAAACACGGGCATCATCATGCTCTCCGGACACGGCTGCGGGGCCGCCGCGCTCGTCGACAGAGCCGGCAATATCGGACCGAGGTCTCAGAGTTCATGCACGCGTTACGAGGACACCATTCCAACGCCTGGGGTAGCTGATTCGATCGGAGCCGACTCGAGCGGAGGTTGCTCAACCAGGACGCAATCGCCAAATTCGGTGGGTCTGTTCGGTACCGTTTTGTTCGGCGCCATGCTCTTCGCAAGGCGTCGGGCTGGTCTCGCGCTCAGGTCCCTGCCGTGTTCCCAGCGACGCAGCACCAAGTGAATAGCGATCGACGCGAAGTCGCCTGTTTGATAATCGGCGACTTCGCCCTAGAGTTCAGGCCCTTATGTCCGAGAAACCTTATTTTCCACTTTCCGACAAAGTTCAGCCCGTTTACCGGGCGGCTGCGCAAAGACCATCGAACGCGATTGAACCGGCGCCGTTGGTGGTCGTCCGGCCGGAGCCTCCCTCGAGCGAAGAGAGTTCGACGGCAGCACCGAAAGTGCGAAAGGTAGTGCATGCCGATTGGGCGCAACTTGCGGCCGAACGGAATGCTGAGCAAGAGGAGTGGGATCGCCGCCATCATCGCTTCTCCTACTTGCTCTCTCGCTATCCGCGCCTGCTCGCGGCGAGTGTGACTTTCGTGGGTGGGCTTGGGGTTGCAGCTTCTGTTCACACGCTCTTCGACGGAGGTCGCTTCGGTGTCGCACAAACACTTTTTGCGCCCGTGTTATTTTCAGTAGGCCTATTGAAGCTGCTCTTTCCGAATGCTCCGGGAGCACGGATCTTCGGGTGGCCGGCGCGCCGGTGGGCAGGCGTAGGAGTGGGGCTTGCCATCGGGATGGCGCTGCTCGCCGCGCTGTGGGGCGACTTCAGCGCTTCGATGTGGTCGCTCGGTCGGTGAGCGGCGTTGTGAATTGCTAGCGCAGAAGCTGAGGTTGTGGTTCACGTGCAGCCCCGGCGACGAGAACTTCCGCGCGCGCATCTAAGACCCAAGGATCGGACGCCGTGTTGGGAAGTCGAGAACGCTTTTCCAAAGGCGCGAACTCACTGCCACTACGCGCTTGACGATAAGAGTAAGTGACACGCGTTGAGAGGCGCGTGCGTGCCTAACGCGTGGCCGCGCATGCGTTCGTACCGTAAGAAGCTTGAGGACATGATCCAAGCTCACGGGGCCTTACACCTCACGCAAAAATCGCGCATCGCCTCCGCGTGAACGCGCTTAGTCATTTCCCCGACTTTGAAAATTCGAGCCCATTATTTGCGGCAGATCACGCTATTTCCGGCGCCGAAAAGAGCGCGCCGACTATGGCTTGAAGCGATAAGTGCCATCGCGCGCGACACTCACTTTTGGCAAGTGATGGTTGCGTTCGAAGAGGTCGAGCCCTTGCTTGATGTTGCGCCAGACACGCGATGTTCATCGTCTTGTCTTTGTAAGAGTTCGTCCATCTTCGTGTCGGAAAAATGTGAACGTTCACGGGTCGAACGTCCTGAGTCAGGAGTGTAATCATAGTTTCGTTTGGTCATACCATATGCAATTATACTTACGTGGAACGAAGCTTCTGGCGAACACAAATTGCAGGTGCCTTTGACGCAAAAAGTATCGTGTGGCTCGCGGGCGTAAGGCGCTCTGGCAAGACCACGTTGGCGCGCAATCTTCCAGACGCGCGCTATTACGACTGCGAGCTTGTGCGGGTACGGCGGCAACTCGAAGACCCCGAGTTGTTCTTTCGTGATCATGCCGGCTCGACGCTCATCCTCGATGAGATTCATCGACTTCAAAACCCGTCAGAAGTTCTCAAAATTGCAGCCGATCATTTTCCGCAATTGCGTGTGCTCGCAACCGGCTCTTCAGCACTTTCGGCGCGCAACAAATTCAAAGACACGCTCACAGATCGCAAACGCGATGTTTGGCTCGTGCCTCTGATCGCTCGCGATCTGGTCGACTTTGGCCAGGTCGATGTCGACAAGCGCATGCATCGCGGCGGTCTTCCGCCTTTTTTCTTGGGTCGCCGCATTGACGACAAAGATTACGAAGAGTGGATCGATTCGTACTGGGCGAGAGATTTGTCAGAGCTCTTCGTTATCGAGAAGAAGGCCGCGTTTATGAAGTTCGTCGAGCTCATTTTCACGCAGAGCGGCGGTCTCTTCGAGGCACAGTCACTTTCAACGCCGTGCGAGGTGTCTCGACCAACCGTGCAGCATTGGTTGTCGGTCCTCGAAACGACTTTGCTTGCAACCGTACTCCGGCCTTACCACGGCGCCGCTGCAAACGAGCTCAAGGCTCAGCCCAAGGTTTATGCGTTCGATACGGGTTTCGTGTCCTACTTTCGGGGGTGGGAGTCGTTGCGCGATGACGATCGCGGAGCCCTGCTCGAACACTTGGTGCTCTACGAGATTGCAGCGCGGTTCGGGACGAAGCGCCTTCACTACTGGCGCGACAAGCAACAACACGAAGTCGACTTCGTTCTTGAGGTTGGGCGCCGGCGCGAGCTTCTCGCGATTGAGTGCAAGAGCTCTGCCTCGAAGTTCAATCCTTCGAGCCTTCAGGTTTTTCGGCGAAAACATCCTCGCGGAAAAAACTTTGTGGTGACGCTGCGATCAACCGAAAGTCATCGAAAGACATTCGGCGATGTCGAAGTTCAGTTCGTGCCCTATCTCGATCTTGCGAAGAAGCTTGAGAGCCTGCTTTCGTCCTAATCATGAGAAATGGATAACTATGGCAATGCTTTCGATCATGAAGACGATCCCCAAGGGTCGATCCAAAGCGGAAGACATTTCGCGGTCGCTCGGCATTGCCGAGGATGAGTTGAACGAGCTTCAGCTCGTTGAGCGATTGCTCGATCCTTACGCAGGATTCTCTTGGTCAGGCAACTCTCTGCGAACGCTCATTCAAGCGCTCAACGTACGTCTTGAACGCATTGGGGAGGATGTCGAAAAATCGATTCTGAATGAAGTGAAGCAAGAGGCGCTTCAGGATTGGATGTTGGCTCTCATCAAGGTTCGATTGTCGACGAACCCATCGCGTCGTGCGCTGCTTCGGCTCCGCGAGTTCGCGCAGCTGGCGGAGACTGAACAGTGCCTGCTCGTCTTCGACGGTGACTGAGGCTTCTGAACAGACGGGCTAGCGCGGGTCGATTCGAAATCATCTGGCGTGGGCTCGACTTGAGTCTCAAAGCGTCGAGTCGAGCCGTGGGCCTTGCGCGTTCTGCAACTGAATGCTGCGGATGTCTCCACGCAATCGGAGTAAAGAGCACATCACCATGACCGCGAAGAACACGATTTGCCTCTGGTTTGACAAGGAGGCCGAACAAGCCGCGCGCTTCTATGCCGCGACTTTCCCAAACAGCAAGGTGCTCGCCGTTCACAAGGCGCCTAGCGACTTTCCGGGTGGTGGTAAGGAAGGCCAAGTGCTGACCGTCGAGTTCGTCGTTTTGGGAATTCCGTGTCTCGGTCTGAACGGCGGCACGCAGTTCAAACAAAGCGAGGCGTTCTCGTTCCAAATTGCGACCGACAATCAGGAAGAGACCGATCGTTACTGGAATGCGATTGTCGACAATGGCGGGCAGGAAAGTGCCTGCGGCTGGTGCAAGGATCGGTGGGGCCTCTCCTGGCAAATCACACCGCGCACGCTCACTGAGGCCATGGCTGCCGGCGGCGCGGAGGCAAAGCGGGCTTTTTCGGCGATGATGCCCATGAGGAAGATAGACGTCGCGACTATCGATGCGGCCCGCCGCGGTTAGTCGGAGTGGGTCGCGGGCGTTTCACGCATCGTCCACGCTTTGAAAGTCACTCCAGCGCGTCGAGACACTTCCGCGACTTCGCGCCGCACCTGTGAATGCGTCATCGTGAACCGCGCCGTTGAGGGGCTCTGGAGTGTGAAGGTTTGGCGGCGTGATTGTGCGGGCTCAGTTGATGGTGAGACCACTCGCAATCATGTTCACAAGATTGACATCGAGCCCATTGACGGCGTCGTTGTTGATCGTAATGCCGAGAGCAAACTTGGTGATGTCATAAGTCGTTTGCGCGGGCAGCAACGAGGTGTCGAAGTAGTCGTAGACAATTCGGATCTGCACCGAGTTAAGAGTGAACGTTCCAGTCGGAAAGCTCGACGCAGGGATTTCGCCGGCCGACGGCGTGCTCGACGATCCGTAGGTGAGGGGGACGTCAACCGAGAAGGGCACGTTTGCGCTGGTTTTTCCGATGAAGCGGGCCCCATTCGAACTCGTGTAGAACGAATTGAAATTTGCGGGGACGGTGAGAGGCGCGCCCGCGGGAGAGTATGTGTAAAGCACATGCTCGGCGAGTCCGCCGACCGCCAAACGAAACGTGGAAGGGCCGAGGTAGGTGTCGGTTCCGGAACTCGTTGACGTGATCGTAATGGCCGCGCTTGCAGCTCCGGTAACCGTCGTCATGAGAAGTGCGAGGAGTGCTGTTTTCATTTCTGTGTTCCTTTTTGCGTGGAAGGTCGCGAGGGACCGCTTTGCCGATGAATGCACGCGCCTTGTTCACGCGATCGTTACCTGTGGCTTTGCTCGAAATGTCCGCTCGTATGGTGATGACGACGTCGTTACGTCCAGGTCGCTCTATTTCGGGACCAAGTAACTACGAGTAACCAGTCGTCATCCACCACGACATCGACGTGAGAATCGCGTGATCGTGCAGGGCCCGCCAGGAAGGCGGAAGCCAACTTTGGGCAAAGCGTCAATCAACCCGACGGCTGAGCCGCATGGGCAAACCACCCTTCGGTGAAAGGGTTACGTTCGCCAACATCACCGGCGTTTCCTTGAGCACCGTTTCAAACTCGTAGCGTTGAGCAAGCGTCGCTAAGACAAGAACGGCCTCCATCATGGCGAAGTTATTTCCGATGCACT
>JAHFDZ010000332.1 GCA_023248745.1 Myxococcales bacterium
CTCTCCAGTTAACATTTTAAGTCGACTGGCGACTTGAACTTTTGGCTGTGTTTCAAATTCTGTAATCGGTGGACCCAATTACACTCACGTATTTGCGAGTTACGGCTCAGTTTTCAAGGAACGACTGCCGACAACGTTTGTCAGCGGGGTGGCGAATCTTATTCATTTTCGCCAGCTTGTCTACTTCTTTTTCGCTACCGCTCTTCTCTTAAGCCCACTGGCGAGCCAGCCGGCGAAAAGACGAACGCGGATCGCGAGAGAGAGTTGCCTCTCTCTCCCTGCTGCGGTGGAACCCCATCGCTGCGAGGGAGGCGGATAATATCCATCCACGATCTCAAGTCAACGGGTTTAATCCGATTGATCGATTCGCTCGATTTCTGCGGCAAATCCTGCGGAAAAAACTGGCTGACCGGCTGCACGGAGGCGCTTGGTCAACGTGGACATGCATGCATGAACCCGATTTGTGTGGGCTTCGGCTTCGAAGAGCGCTCGTCTTTCGGACTCTGCGAGATGCTTTGCGGGCAGGCGTGTGAGCAGGAAAATGAGGTGCCAGCCGAACGCACTTTCCGAAATCGGTGAAAGCGGAGCGTCTGGGGTGAGCGCGAACGCCGCGCGAACGAATTGTCCATCGAACGTGGTGGGTGGGCCTTCGGTGGCGCGTCCATCGGCCGTGAACATGGCAAGCGGCTCGAGCACAAGATCGCCTTTTGACGCGTTTACGGGGAGCAAAGCGACGTCGCCGAAGCTGTTGAGATCTGTCGCCGACTTGAGATCGTTGCGCAGTCGCTCCAGCACGTGGTGAGCGTCTTTTTCCGTCATTTTTGCGCGTTTCGCGACGACGTGAACCACACTCACGCGCTCGCCGACGTCGACTTCGCGCCAATGAAGGCGTGTGAGATCCGCGAGTTCGTTATCGGTGATGGGGAAGCGCGATGTGCGCATGCAATCGGTGTGGAGGGTGCGCGCGAGTGTTGCGTCGATCTTGCGCCTCACACTGGGAACGGCTTGCGTGTTGGCGGCGCACGCGACGGAAATATCGCTTGCTGCCGCTGGAACTGAGATACCGGCGCGCAGAAGTGAGCGGACGTCGTTGTCGCTTAGGACGGTCGCGGCTTGTTGGGAGGGACTGGGCGACTGGGAACATGAGACGAGCGCGAAGTACAGGGCGAGGGTGCGTCTCATGCCGCAAGTTTCGCCTAGGAGTTGAACTGGATTCAACCGTTTCGATGCGACAGCCACGCGATCAAAACGTTGCCCACAGGCCGGCGCTTGCAAGCAAAACGGCCACGGTCGCGAGCACACGACGCAATTTCGTCTGTGCCGCAAGCAGTACGGCAAGCGAAAGCGCCGCAACTGTCGCAAGTGCGCGGCTTAGCAGGAGCGCCTCGGCGCCGCCGTGCGCGAACCAAGAGACGGCGTGCAGCGTGACTGCCATCGAACCCGCAACGAACAGGGCGGCCCCTTGCAAGCGCCGCACGCGCCCGGGATTGCTCGCGCGATTGAGCGTCACTTCGGGGGAAGCCGCCGCAAGCGCACAAGCGCCCCAGCCGAGCATGCCGAGAAAGCCGGTGAACGCGTCGAAGCGGTGTGTGAGTTCGGGATCGAAACTCCACGCAATGGTGCCGGCTGCGGCGAGCGCCCAAAACGCGGCGTGTCTGCGGCGTGGATCGTCAAAGTTGCGGATAAGGTGCAGCGCAATTCCGAAGGCGAATACGCAGGCAATCAACGTCAGCGCGGTTCGTGCCGATGGGAGAATCGTGCAAAAGAAAACGTAGCCGGCCGCACAAAAATAGATAAGACGGCCGCGCGATTTGGTCATATTTCTTGACTAATTCGGAGTAGGCGATCTGCACTGATGAGTTTTCGCTCTGGCTCGCCCTCTTGCGCGAACGAGATACCGAGCGATGCCCAGAGGCCGCGATCGAGGAGCTGGGTTGGCCGAACGTTTTGTAGCGCGGCTAGCATAGACGCTTTGACGCCAGGGTGCGTCGCATCGAGGTCACTGATGAGGCGGCCGATGACTTTTCGCTGAAGGTTGTCTTGTGAGCCACAAAGATTGCAGGGAAGAATGGGGAAAGCCTTGGCTTCTGCGTATTGAGCGATGTCGTCTTCGACGCAGTATGCGAGAGGACGAATCACGATGTGGCCATATTCGGCAGCGAGTTTTGGCGGCATTGCGCCTAGCTGTCCCGCGAAAAAGAGGTTCAGCAAGAGCGTTTGGAGGATGTCGTCGCGATGGTGGCCTAGAGCGATTTTGTTGCATCCGAGTTCGGTTGCGACGCGATAGAGAATGCCGCGCCTGAGTCTTGAGCACAGCGAACAGAACGTTTTTCCATTTGGCACTTTTTCAGTTACAATTGAGAAGGTGTCTTCTGCGATCATGCGAAAATCGTAACCTTCGCCGCGCATATACGAGCGAAGTGTCTCGGCCGGATAGCCTGGGTGGCCTTGATCGATGTTGACGACCTTGAGGGTGAAATCGATCGGCGCGCGCTTTTGGAGAAGGCGAAGAAGATGGAGAAGCGTGTAGCTGTCTTTGCCTCCGCTGACTGCGACCATGATGACGTCGCCATCGGCGATCATGTCGAAGTCGGAGATGGCACGACCCATCGCCCGATTGAGGCGTTTTTCGACACGCACAAGGCCGTCAGCAGCAGTCGACATTCTGCGGCGTCTAGCACGAACGCCGTGACGAGGCTCCGGGCAGAGATTCATCTTCCGCGACGAAGCGGCTCAATGATTGGCGTGACTCGCCAAGTTCACGGCGTTGACGAACGCCGTAAGGCGCTCAATACGAATGGCATGGTTCAGCGCAGTGGCACCGAGATTGACGCGTTGCTTGAGGGCATTGCGTGCGGCGGTGGCTACCTGGGTCACTTCACGCCCAACAAGCGGTTCGGGAAGGGGCTTCGTGGAACGAAACGGCAAGAGCTCGAGCGCGAGTTGCTCGAGGTGATCGCCACGGCGTCGGATTCGCGTATTGCGGCGGAACTCAAGTCTCGCGCGACGAACTTGAACCTGTGCGGGTCAGGCGACTTGGACGTGAGCGCATTTGCGAACTGGCCGGCGTTGCGACGTCTGGAAGTGCGGAACGCGACACGCATCACGGGTCTCACGACGCTCACGCACCTTCGTGATTTGCACCTGACGGCGGACGAACTCGACCTTGAGTCACTCACCACCCCCGAAGACCTTGCGTGGCTCGTCCTTGACGCGAAAGCCTACCGCGGCGTTCTGGAGGCGCACTGCAAGACCGTGAGTCTCCGAATTCACGGACCGAAAGTACCTCAGGTGCGGGGGTGCACTTCGTTGATCATCTTGCCTGCGGCGGACATGACGGACCTCGGCACGCTTGCTGTGGAAGTTGAGCGCCTCAACATAAGCGGCGTCGAAAGGGCCTCAATCGTGCCCACGCCGCGGTTGAAAAGCCTCGCCTGGAGGTGCGCGGCGAAGGCCTCGTCGCTGAGCGGGCTAAGGGAGTGCACGTCGTTGCGGGCCGTGTCGATCGACAGTGTCGAGTCGACAGAGTGGTTGCGCGGTGTGGCACTCGAGGAGTTGGACGTCCAAGGCGCGACCCATGACCTCGCCGCGATCGCCGGAATGGCCACGTTGCGTCGACTCTCCTTGACGGGAAGCGCGCCGATCGAAGCGTTCGGTTCACTTGATTCGCTTCCACCGCTCGAACATCTGACGGTGCGGCAGGCGCCTTGGGCGGATTTTGTGTGGGGTGGCTGGAAGCGACTCCTGAGGCACACGCCGCATCTTCGTTCGCTCGAAATACGCAACCATGACCTCGAGGACGTGCTTGAACTGCCCGAGCTACCTCTCCTCGAAGAGCTCGATCTTTCTTATTGCGGTGGGGCCATGGACATCGCGTGCGTGTCAAGGAGGTTCCCAAAGCTCCGCCGGCTTGTGCTCACCGGGACGGGCTTGCGCAAGAGAGATCTCCCGACGCTCGGAGCGGCGATCCACGTGGAGTTTTAGGGCGCTCGGCGAAACAGCGATCAGAAATGTCCAGAGGACTCGATGAGCTCTAAGAACGTGAGGACGCCGTGACCTGTCGCGCCCTTCGCTTGCGTCCAGCCGCTGGGGCGATCGGTTGCGGCGGGACCGGCGATGTCGGCGTGGATCCAATTTTTGGTGTCACCGATGAACTCGCGAAGGAAGAGCGCAGCGGTGATCGAACCCCCGTAGCGGTCACCCGTTTGCTTGACGTCGGCGACGTCGCTGCGGATTTGATCGCGAAGGTCTTCGAGGAGCGGCATGCGCCACATCGTTTCGCCGGCGAGTCCGGCTGCTTTCGAAAATTGATCACCAATGGTGTCATTGGTTGCGTAGAAGCCGGTGCACGAAGCACCGAGGGCGACTAGGCACGCGCCGGTAAGCGTTGCGTTGTCGATCAAATAGTCTGGCTTGAGCGCGCGGCCATACGCGAGGGCATCCGCAAGAATGAGCCTGCCTTCAGCGTCTGTGTTCACGATTTCGACGGTCTTTCCGTCGAGTGACTTCCAAATATCGCCAGGACGGTATGCATTTCCGTCGGGCATATTTTCTGCCGCGGCGATGAGACCGTGCACTTCAACGTCAGGTTTTATGGCGGCAACGGCAGCCATGAGGCCAACGATGTTCGCGGCGCCCGACATGTCGTGTTTCATCTCTTGCATGCCGGCTGCGGGCTTGATGCTGATGCCCCCAGTATCAAATGTAACTCCCTTGCCTACGAATACGAACTTCTTCTTGGCCTTGGTGCGCGGCACGTAGCTGATGTGGATGAATCGCGGATCGCGAACGCTGCCACGGCCGACTGCGTCGATGAGAAGCATGCCTCGTCGCAGAATTTCTTTGTGGTCGAAGACCTGGATCTTGAGGCCCGACGCCTTGGCCATCTTCTCGGCAGTTGACGCGAGCGTTGCCGGGTAGATCACGTTTGGCGGCTCGTTGCTGAGATCGCGCGAAAGGTTGACGGCGCGACCGATGGCTTGGCCCAGATCGATTTGCTTTTTCGAATCGGTTGGGAGCTTGCCAGCGGCGCCTATTTGAACTTCGGCGAGTTCAACTTTCGGACGACGATCGCCCGTAAAATACTTGGCGAAGCGATACGCGCCCAGTTCGACGCCCTCGGCGAGCGGACGGAGCCGCGCTTCGAGTCCAGGCGGGAGGTAGAGTGCGAAAGAAGAGGCTTTCTCGTTGTTGGCGAACCGGGCCGCTCGACCCGCAAACGTGCGCGCCTCTGCCGCGGTCGCAGGACCTTCGCCAAGCCCAATGAGGATCAGCTTTCGAATCTTGCCCTGAGCGAAGTACGAAAGCGTGAGGACCTGATCTTTTTTCGCGGTGAACTCTTCGCGCAATGCGTGTGCGGAGAGCGCTCCCTTTAGCTCGCGATCGGTTGACGCGAGCTGCGGTGAGAGACCTTCTTTTTTCGATGCGTTCTTCGCCGCGCGCTGGGCGTAAACGCCAATGATCGACAGATCGGGGCTGAGCGTGAGTGGCGCCGCTACCTTCGCGGCAATCTTGATGGGCATTCGAGAGGCTCCTCGGGCGATATCGGAATGGGAACGCGATATTGCCAGAGCGAGCGCGGCAGGGACAAGAGCGGCGGCTTTCTGCGCCGTCGGAAGAGGGTCACGCCATCAGCTGAGGCGCTTGACGAGGAACGAGCGAAATGCGGCTGAGGCTTGTGAAGCTCGTCTCCGTGGGCGTACCGTCGATCTTGAGGGCCATCGTCGATGTCCCAATTTCGTGGGTCCAGACCACCGAGCAAGGAATTGCGTAGTCGACCCCACGCAGCTCGTCTGAAACGCGCAGAATGAGCGAAGTACCGGCTTTTATGCCGCGATAG
>JAHFDZ010000084.1:0-7935 GCA_023248745.1 Myxococcales bacterium
CGGCTTCCGTGCCGACTTCCCAACCTTCGCGATCGACAAGAACAAGCCATACGTCTTTCCGCTCTCACTGACCGCAGAACTCAAGTTCTAAAGGGCGACTCACATTGGTGAGCCGGCCCCGCGAATTGCCTACTTGGACTTCGGTGCCGAAGGCACCACGACGAGCGGAGCGTGCTTCTTCGACATGCGCGCAGGTTCGGGAGCCGCAGACGGCCTTTCCTCAGAAGGAGCCGCTCGCGGCTTTTCGATGAGCGTCATCTCGCTCTCTTCTTCAGGAAGACGCACAACCGTTGGTGCGGCTTGCGGCTTGGGTTCTGGAGTTGCCGCACATCCCACAAGGAGGCACAGAAGCGCCGACAAGCGAATGATCATGGTCGCAATCTTACTCGCTTACGCGCTGAGCGGCAGGATCAAAGGGGAAAGGCTGGTTCGGCGGTAAGGGTGGCATGCGATGGCCTCCGTCGACTGCATAGGAGGGCCGAAAGGTCGGATTTCGCAACGCGCGGTCAGGCGCCGATTGGACCGCCTGCTCGGTGCTCTCGGCGGACTTGCCGTCGTCTGAGCTCGCGGAACAAGCAACGGAAATGCCAGCGACTGCGAAAGCAAAGATGCCAACCAAGATAAGACGCATATTCATCATTTCCTCCACGTGAAAGGAAACGACGTCGGTATCGAATGCTTGAGCCAATTTCTCGCCTCTCGATCGATCGAGGACCTTTTCACCCTTGCGGAGCGGCTTCGCGAGGTAAACGTACATCGATATGTCTATTCCTGACTCGGTTCGTCACGAGTGGCTACGGCGCGTCGAAGCCGAATACCGATCAAGTGCCATTTCACAAGAGCTCACGCTTTGGTTGACGCGTATTGGAGCGTCACCCGATCTGATCCACGAGGGACTTCGCATCGCCGATGACGAAATCGTTCACGCGGAGCTGAGTTTTGCCGCGTACGTTGCCGCAGGCGGAAGTGAGGGACCACGACTTGAGCGTGAGACGCTCGGCATCGGTGCACCAATCGATCAACACCCGCTCGAAGTCCACGTGCTTCGTACGGTCGTTGACGTCTTCTGTCTGGGCGAAACCGTCGCGGTCCCTCTTTTTAGAGAGCTGCGTCAACACGCGACGGTGCCCGAAGCCCGCACGTTGCTCGACCGCGTCCTCGTCGACGAAGTTCGCCACCGCGACTTTGGGTGGCTCGCGCTCGGCTGGATGCTCGTGCAACCTGATTCGGCAACCTACTTAACTATCGTTAACGCCGAACTTCCGGCGTTCTTCGCGCGCATCAAACGCGCCTACGGTGGCATCACAAGTGACTACGAAGTGAGCGAAGTCGAACGTGCGTGGGGGCTTATGAGTCCCAAGCGCTACGGTGAAATTCTGCATCGCACGTTCGAGCGCGACTATGAGCCGCGGTTTCAGAAGTTGGGAATCGATGCGAACGCTGCGTGGGCACAAGCGTCGATTTGAAGTTCATGCCACTCGTCCAAACACAACTCGCTCTTGCCCCGCTATCCACGGTTCAAACTTTTCCATTGCGGCGCCAAAAAGTGCACTTTCGGTGATCGATTTTAGCCACGCGTGGACCGACGGCCATGGTTGCTCTGAAAACCAGCCCTTGTCGACCTCGGCAAACTGACGCACAAAGGGGACGATTGCCATATCGGCTAGCGCCGCGTCTTTTCCGAATAAGAATGCCGTTTCTGCGAGTCGATCGCTGAGATGTTCGAGATACTTGGCTCCCTCTGCGCGGTGAATCGCGAAATCGAAGCAGCCTTCGTAGCGACCTGGGTATTTGTAACGATCGAGTTGAACCTTAAAGTCGACGTCGCAACGCTTGATGAGCGCAAGCATCGCATCGAGAGAATCGACTTCAGGCTCGAGCCATTTGGGGGGATCGTTCCGCTCCAGTGCCCAGCGCATGATGTCGAGACTTTCGTCAACCACCTTACCTTCCGCGGTCACCAGTACCGGCACCGTCCCCTTGGGCGATGCACGTAGCAACTCGCGCGGCTTGTTGCGGAGCGTCACCTCGCGAAGCTCACAGGCTTGTCCACTCACAAGCAACGCAAAGCGCGCGCGCATCGCGTAGGGGCATCGTCGAAACGAATAGAGGATCGGCAGCGTTCCATTTGACGAGGCTGTGCGCTTTACGTCCATCCGCGCTCCAATGTGGACTTCGTTGCGTGCCTTCGCGAGCGCGACCTGCTTCTCACGCTCTTTGAAACGTCGCTTCTGTTCATCGGTGGTCTGACCGTGACAGCGCGCGCAACTCACGCCTGGCACATACAGTGGCGACAATTTGTCTTCTTCACGAAGCGGATGCCGACATGACCGACACAGCTTGTATTGACCAGGCTCAACGCCGTGACTCACCGACACGCGCTCGTCGAAGACAAAGCACTCACCCTGCCAACGGCTTTCTTCTGGCGGAACCGTTTCGAGGTACTTCAGGATGCCACCCTCCAGGTGATAGACGTCATGAAAGCCTTCTGAACGCAAAAAGGCGGTCGACTTTTCGCAGCGAATGCCGCCGGTGCAGAACATTGCGACTCTGGGTTTCTTGCCGTCTCGTTCTCGCAGCGCCTGGTGAGTTCGCACCCAGTCAGGAAGCTCGGAAAAACTTTTGGTAAGTGGGTTGACGGATCCTTCGAACGTGCCAATCGCAACCTCGTAGTCGTTGCGTACGTCGACAACCACGACAGAGGGATCGTCAAGTAACTTGTTCCAGTCCTCGGGCTTCACATAGGTACCCGCCATACGACTGGGGTCCACCTCAGGCACGCCGAGCGTCACGATTTCCTTTTTTCGCTTCACCTTCATACGAGAAAACGGTTGATGCGACGCATGCGATGCCTTGTGCGTCAGATCGGCGAGCCGCGGGTCTTTCTTCAAGAACGCGAGCACGGCGGAAACGCCTTCAGGAGGACCTGCAATCGTTCCGTTGATGCCTTCGTTGGCGAGCAAAATGGTGCCTCGCACATGATGCCCTTCACAGCACAACTGAAGTGGGCGCTGCAAACCGGCATGATCGGGTAACCTCACAAACTTGTAGAACGCAGCTATCAAGTAGCTTGCCTTGTTGTCGGGCGCGGTCATTTCGAACCGTTCAGGTAAGTCGCAAACACTTCGATCGATCGTGCGTGCGCATCAAACGCGCAATGCTCTGCGCCACGATGAAGATAGATGACCAAACTCGACGCGCCCTCGGCCTTTGGTTCGGCCAAGCCGCACTTGCCCAGTACCATGAAAACTTGATGCAGCTCGCAACGCTCGGGCATCGGTATTTGCGGGGCGGATGTGGATCCGCAGGCTAAATGCGACAGCCCAAGCGCCGCAGCCCTCAAACCTTTGGCAAGGCGACCCCTCCATCTTCGGTTGACGGCCAACATGAGCCTCGATATAGCAAAGAAGACGTCCGGAACGAGGTTGCACGACTTTGCGTCGCAGCGCACTCCGCGCGTCATTCACCTGTTTTGACTGTTCGCCCATCCCACGCGCCTATGCGTGTGAAACCACATGAATCTGCGGAACGCGTTAAGGCGACGCGTCCGACTATGAAGGAAAACGCACGATGACGTTTACCGAAGCTGCAGCCGAGGTCCTTCGCCTCGCAGGTAAGCCGCTCCACTACAAAGAGATCACCGAGCTGGCGATCGAAAAAAACCTCCTCAGCCACGTGGGCAAGAGCCCCGAGGTCACCATGGGAGCGCGCCTCGCCGCGCTCATCAAGAAGGACGACGACGACAACTTGATCTTGCGCATCAAGCCTGGCGTCTTCGGACTTCGCGATTGGGGCCAAGACGGCAAGAAGGCCCCTGGTGGCCCACCTGCTGAAGCTCCGTCTTCGGACGACATGGATGTCAACGCTCTCGAAGTCGAAGCGGCGTCAAAAGCCGACGAAGCAACAGCGACCGCCCTTCGCGGCGATGACGATGATGACGACGACGAGATCCTCGCGCCAGTGCTGTCCGGTGAGGACGCCCTTCGCGCCGATCTCGCAGCGAGCGGAGCCAATCTCTTCGACGACGAAGACGACGATGACCAGCCAATTCTGGCAGCGCCAAGCACTTCGTCGCCCGTTCTCGACACCGCGGACGGAGGTCGCCGTCGTCGTCGACGCCGCCGCCGTGGACGCGGTGGAGACTTCGAACGCGCTTCGACACCAAGGCTCGACGGCGCTCCGGCAGTCGATGGCGAGAGTCCTGCCGACGGTGGCGCTCCAACGCGCGATCCGCTCGCGCCTCCCCCACGACCAATGGTTCGCGATCGTCAGCAGATTATGGCGGGTGGCGCACCCACGGGCATCGAGATTCCGCTCAGTGACGGTGACGAATTGGCAGGACGCGAACTCGCTGACGCGATCGCGATCGTGCTGAGTTCGTTCGAGCGTGGGGGCGGACCTGTGCCCTTCCGCGCAGTCGCAGAAGCGCTGATGCGCCGCGGACGACTCTCGGGCGATCCGCTAACCTCGAGCATCCAAGTGGCGGCTTGCACACGAGCCGACAACACCCGACGGGCGGCCCAAGGCCTTCGCGCGCGCTTCCGATTTGGGAGCGGCAATCGCATTGCGCCAACCGACTGGATGCTCGGACCCGACTTGGCTCGGCTCGAGCAAGACGCGTTCGCGGCCGTCGATCGGTACCGCGAACAAGCGCGTCGATCGATGTTGCGCAAGGTGCAAGAGCTGCCCGGAAACGCATTCCTCGAGCTCGCACTTCTCACGCTCGAGCGCGTTGGGCTCACCCAACTTCGCACCGTTCGTCGCCCTGGCGCACCAGGTGGCGAAGCGCACTTCCAGGGCGTTCACAAGGCAGGCGGCGAAGAAATTCGCACCGCCATTGTCATCCGCAAAGATGGCCGAGAAATCGGACGCGAGCGCGTGAGCGATCTTCGCGGAACGCTGCACCACTACGGGCCAGCACAGGCGGGTTGGCTCATGACCGCAGGACAGGTCCTTTCGGGTGCGCGCGATGAAGCCGCATCGATCGGCGCCGCACCTGTAGCGCTCTACGACGGGCTCACCTTCTGTCGCATGATGGAAGAGGAAGACATCGGCGTCGTAAAGACGCGCGTCACCATTGCGTTGCCCGACCTCGAACTCTTCGAGGCCCTAAGAGGAACGTAATGTTCGACGGCGTTGGCTACGTCATCGTTACCGTCGTTGGCTTGTCGGCGTTGTGGTTCGCAGCCAAGCGCGCCATCACGGTCTTCGTAGCCGACATCATCGACGGAGAGCTCGTGGTTCGACGCGGCGCCATCGCTCCACGCGTGCTTCAGGGCATGCGTGAGGTGGTGAAGCGTTCCGAGATCAAACGTGGCACGGTCCGCATCGAACGCGATTCGGGCCATGCGCGCCTCATCTGTTCGGCGTCGATTCCAGGCGCAGACCAACAGCGCCTGCGCAACGTGGTCGGAAGCATGCCGCTCGCGATGCTGCTAAACGCGGGCACTCCCACGATTCGACCTCCGAAATCGCGATCAAAACCAAAGTCGCGCGCGTGACGTATCATAGGGCGATGCTCTCTTCCGTTCTGTCACTTCTAGCGCTCCAAGCAGCCGCGGGAAACTACGCTGCCAGGCCGAAACTCCGCGCGCCAGAACTCGAACTTGCGATTCATGCAAGCGCAGAAATCATATCGATCGAAGTTACCAATAGAGACACAATTCCGCTCACGTTGGTGGCCGATGCGCACCTGCTCGCGCTCGACATCACCGAGCCGAAGCCAACCGATCCAAAAAAAGCGCGGCACTTTCGACCGAAGACCATTCGTTGCGCACTTCCTCTCGGCATACGCCCGAGCAACGACGGCGCACGTCAACTCGTGATTCCTCCAGGCGCGAGCTACAAAGAAAACTTGGACGCCCGCTTTCTGTGTTTCACACAGAAGGAACATGCCGCGCTTGTCGAAAACGCCATCGTCGTCGGACGACTCGGGTTCGTCGGCCGCGTTGGAAGCAAGCCGAAGAAGACCGCGACCAAAGGTTCGGCAATCGTGCGCGACGCAAGTGAAGCGACGACGTTTCCGCTCGCTGAAATTGGTTCATCACCGATTACAATATCGACTGCTGCCGCAGAGCCTCACGATGCGAGCAACACTCCCCTTTCCGTAGAACTCAGCAGAACGATCGATGTCGCCACTTCGTTCGAAGCGCCGCTCCAAGTTTCGCTCAAGAACGAGCAGAAGCAGCTCACGCACATTCGGCTCAAACCCGAAGCGCTGCGGCTCACCGTCTATACGCCCGAAGGCAAGGGAGTGCCCTGCGACGTCGTGGCGATGAAGACCAATCCACTGCGCGAGCTCTACGCAACACTCGGCTCGAAGGGCAAAGTGAGCTTCACGGCTTCGCTCTCGTCAATCTGCCCGCACAACACGTTCGAGAGCCAAGGGCTCTATCGCATGATCGGCAGCTACGACACGTCACGGTGGCGCGACGACAACGAGCGCGCGCACGCGTTTAGCGGACGCCTTGACAACAACGCGCCCAACGGCACGTGGATCCGCATCAGGCAGGGCAAACATCCGCTCCATCGAAGCGAGCCAACGCTTGCCGCACCCGAAACGCCGACGCCATAAGTCACCATGTCAGGCACGATTGATAATGACGCGTTGCTTGCTGAGCTTCGCGCACTCTACGCGCGCATCGATGTGCTCTACGCCGACTGGAGTTGCCCAAGCTCAACGGAGTGCTGTCGTTTTGGCATCACTGGACGACAGCCGTACGTAACGTCAATCGAACTTACGATGGTAGAACGTGCAATCGCAAAACGTGGCGGCATGCCGAGCCCAAAGAAGCGCGCGCTGCCGCTCACGGAAGACAAGCCAAGAGAACGCATCTGCCCGTTACTCAATCGTGATAACCAATGTTCCATTTACGCAGACAGGCCATTTGGTTGTCGAACGTTTTTCTGCGAACGCGCGAAGCAAGGCGAAGGTCCTGCGCGATCGGCATTGCAGACCCACGTGAACGAGCTGCGCGCGCTCGCAGAACGACACAAGCTCGGAGGCGACGCACCTCGGCCTCTGATGCGTGCACTGGGGTGCGAGTAAATGCGCTTGAGACGCCGGCAACTCGTCGCGGGCGAACCTTTGAACCCTATGCTCAGACGCGCCCACGCATGCTTATCGTCATCGACACTAACGTCATCGTCTCGGCGCTGCTCAAGCCTGGCAGTGTCCCCGATCTTGCCCTCGAAGCGATCTGGGAGTGTGGCCGCGCGCTCTACGATTTGCGCATGCGCGACGAGTATCGCGGTGTTCTCGCACGGCCGAAGTTCGCGGCCATCGGCGGACAGCGCATCGAGAGATTTTTTGAGCGGCTTGCGTCAAACGGCGCAGGGCAGAGCGACACGGCGCGATGGCATGGCGCGATGAAAGATGAAGACGATCGCATCTTTGTTGAGGTCGCGCTCGCCGGCCGTGCCGACGCGATCGTCACCGGCAACATCGCGGACTACCCGATGGATCTCGGTGTGGAGATCCTTCCACCGGCGACATTGCTCGCGCAGCTCAAGCCGCAGCATCGCTAAGCGCGCTGCCTATTGCTTGTCGACGATGGCACGCACGAATGCGTCGTACTCGGCCTTCATAGGCAAGTCGTAATTCACGAACGCATGACGACGCGTCGATGGGACCGCTGCGCCCGTGCGAGGATCTCTTCCGCTCTGCGCCTCTTCGCGCCACTCAATCGCGATGCCGCGTTTCTGCCAGGCAGGCACATCGTTAAAATTGATGCCCGCCTTGAAAAGCAACTCGTTGCGATCGGCAACCGACACGCCCTTGAGTTGGTTGGTGGCCGTGTCGTCGTCGAGACCTTGGCGCCGAAGCAACCAATACGAATGACCGTTGAGTGCATTTCGATGGGCGTCTTCGTGCCGCCACCGAAAATAGTCGACCACACTTTGCGCGTTTGGGAATTGCGAAATGCGCGCATCGAA
>JAHFDZ010000084.1:7945-20399 GCA_023248745.1 Myxococcales bacterium
GCTTGCCAAGCGACAGTGCGAACTTCGCGCTCGCCTCGCCTGCGAGTACCGACAGATACTTGCGCAGCTTTCGGCCGAAGAGCGATTCGTCTTGTCGGAACAGAAGCGACATCTCGTCGCTCTGTGTGTAGCCGTAAAGCACGGAGAAGCCGCACGAAGTGACGAGATGCTCGAGCGTCGCAACCATGCAATCGCGAAAACGTTCATCGTAAGGTGTCGCGAAATCTGAAGTGCGCGTGAGTTGCGAAAACGATCGCCCATCGATGCGCGCAACCATGTGAACGCCCGGGAGCACACAATGATCATGCGCGGTTTCGTAGACGCGCATTCTTCGATCGAGCTGCTCAAACTTCACGGAGAACAAGCTACCACGACCCGAACTTCAGGACTCGACCGCCTACATATGGATGCTCGCGGGAATGAGGCTCGGCCGCAGCCATGGATACGGCAACAGGCGCGCTAAGTTGCGATCTGCAATCTCACGATCAAGACTCGCAAGACGCATATATCTTGTGCATTGGATGGACGTCCCAAAAGGAACAAGAGCGGACGCGATTCCGACCGTTCGCGGAACGCGCTTGATAGGCAACTTAGTTGACTTTATGCGTCGACCCGTTGACTTTCTCGCTGACGCGTTTCGTCACTACGGCGCTATCTTTCGCGTCGGTTTTGGGGGAAGCAAAGCCATCTTTGTTGGCGGAACCGCTGCGCGCGACGTTCTTCTCTATCGCGTGTCGACTTATCATGCGCCGCTCAATCACGCTGGTTACGACTGGTTTAGCTACCCTCCCAACATGCCGGCCATGTGCAGCGCAGCGCCGCCGGCAATCGCGAATGCGACCGAGCAACAGTGGCGCGCGATGTTGCCTCCTTTGGACATCGCGCGCGAGACGCTCGATCAGGAGTATTTGCTCACGTGCCTGATCCTGCCAGGCCATCGTCTTGGTGAATATTCGTCAAGCGAATTTACTGCTCCACGGGTCAAGCCGCTCGTCGACGCATTCGTCGCCGAACTCGAAGGCATCGAGGCCACGATCACAATGCGCAACCTCGCGCGACCCGTCGCGTTCCCATGGATGCTGCCATCGTGCACGACGGCGAGCGTAGCGTCGTAGTGCCTCGCAAGGTGGTCGGAGCGATCATCGCGCTTTGTGCGTTGCTGATGATCTTGAGCATGAGGCACCCTCTCGAGTGGGATGAAGCCGTCTTCGTGGAGATGGGTAAGTACCTTGCAAGTCATGGTGAGGTCGGGTTTTTCGAGGTAATCCGGCCTCCGCTTCTCCCGACGATCATTGGTGGTCTGTGGCGTCTCGGATTCGATCCACTCATCGCCGGGCGCCTCTTAGCGATCGCGGCAAGCGTTGGCGCGCTGCTCTTGGTCTATCGCATTGGATTGCGAGCATTCGATGTTTACACGGCTGCAATCGCTACGGCGCTTTGCGGTTCCTCATCGATTTTCATTGAGTGGTCGTCGTACGTCATGTCGGACGCGCCAGCGATGTTCCTCGTCGTCCTGTCGCTATACTTACTCATCGAAGAGCGACCGCTTCTCGCGGGGCTTGTGGTGGGTTGCGCGTTTCTAACCCGCTTCGTTTCCTTGCTCGTGATCGTTCCATACCTCATCGTTGAACTTGCGCGACCAGGGCAACGCGTGACTCGCATTGCACGCTTGCTATTGCCCGCGGGCGCGCTCGCGTGCGCATTTCTACTGGTCAATCGCCTCAACCACGGTTCGGCGTTACTTCCAATCACACTTGGGAGCCGCGTTGCGGCCAACGATGCAATCGCCGCAGCGCACCCTTCGGTTTGGGTGTACGTGGAAGGTCTCCTCAAGGACAACCCTCTCCTCTTCGCCGCGCTGTTCGCGCCGATCCACCTCATCGCGGAGAGTCGCGCCGTGGTGCGCGACCACGCCTTGCGCGCGCGCCTCGCCATTGCCCTAACTGTCTCGTTCGTGATCGCGTACTTCGTTGCGATCGCACACCGAGAAGTTCGCTATCTCGTCATCGCCATTCCGATGTTGGCGCTTCTATCCGCGTGGGTTCTTCGTCGGCTTGCACTGCGCTTGTTCGGCGAGAGGCGCGCTGTGTTTGGGGTCTTGATCTGCGCGCTCTTGACGTCAGCACAATGGGCGACCGCTCATCACCGACGTATCCTCAGCCCCGCAGCTCCTGTTGCGACAACCGTGTTTGCGCAATTTCTGCGTGACGCGAAACCAACACGCCCGTTTTGGATCTCAAGTCCAGTTCAGATTCTAAATACGGACCTTCGAGCCGATTTGCTCATCTATTTTCCGACTTGGAACGTCGAGCGCGCCATCACTTTGCGAAACCAGTTGCCCAATCAAGGAACCATTTTTCTGAACACGTGCGATGTCGAGTGCACAGCCCACGATTCGCCTTGCGAGAGAGCAACCGCTGCTCTTTTGTCGGATATGAACGCTCGGTTCGAGCGCCGAATGCAACACTCGGATGCACGCAAGTGCGAGCATGTCGTGTTCACGTCGCGACACCTCGACTCGCTTTGAAATTCTCAAAATGGATACGCCGCGAAAAAAAAAAGCGCTCAAGCGGTGAAGCTCCGCACGTGGCCGCTCGCGGTCTTGCCGCTCCTCTTTTATGGAGCGCTCGTCGCGCGCTATGTGCAACGTCACAGGCTCGATGATCTTTTGTGGCCTTGCAACGTCGCGCAAGTGTTTCTTATTTTCGGGTGCGCGTTTCGCACGCCACGACTTGTTGCCATCGCCACTACGTGGCTGACGACTGGCTTGCCTTTGTGGCTCCTCACGGTGCTGATGGAGAAGGACCTGCCCATCACGTCGATCCTCACCCACGTGGGCGGACTCACCGTTGGCGTGATCGCGGCGTGGCGCCTTCATTGGCCAAGGCACACCTGGCGATGGGTCGTTGCGTGTCACGTCTTGCTACTCGTCGCGTCGCGATTGCTGACGAACCCCGAGCACAACGTGAACCTCGCGTTCGCTGTCCAAACCGGATGGGAAAGACTATTTACTTCTCATCCGCTCTACCTCGTCATGATGACCGCACTCATGTCTGCAGGAGCATTCGCAACTGAGCGTGCTGCATTTTACATTTTCGATATAAGAAATCCGCGGCACAAGCACGCCCAGGGCCGGTCTTAGCGATGCCAACGAAAGAGCTTGAGCGAGACCGCAAAGAAGCCGACCGCCCACAGTGCGAGCACGCCTGTTCCGTGCAAGAGCACACCCGTCTGAACGTTCGCTTCGAACAAGAGGGTGCGCGCAAGACGGACCATCTGCGTTGAGGGCAGTGCGCTTCCAATCATGATGAGCGGCTTCGGTAAATCGACCAACGGGAAGAATATTTCGGAGAACAGAACGAGCGGGCCCGTAAACGCGTTGATAGCGTCCGCGAGGAGCGACTCTGATTTCACGAAGCAAGCGATCACGAAACCCATCCCGCTGAATGTCAGAAGCCCAAGCACCGAGAGCGCAATAAGCCACAACGACGCAGTGATGCTCATCGGCAACTCGAAAGCGAAATGACCCACTGCCAACATGAGAACAACCTGCGCGAACACCAACGCCGTGCGCGCGGTGAGCTGCGCCGCGACAAATGTGACGCGCGACACAGGCGTCGTGGCGAGCTTCTTCAGAAACAGATTCTGCCGATAGCGCGCCATCGAATACCCGAGCCCAAACAGCCCGGACACGAGCACCGTAAACGTGAGCATCCCCGGAAACAAATAGTGGACGTAAGTCCATCTCGACGTCGCAACGCGCGTAACTGTCCCCGAACGCGAATCGAGCGTTGCAAGAAGGCCCTGCGCAAAGATGAGATCGCGGTCTCCCGCATGCACTTGAAGAGGACGCGTCACAACTACCGCGTTCACTTCGCGTGTGCGCAGCTTTGCCATTGCCAGAGAAAGATCTGGGGTACGCGTCACGCGCACGTCGATCGAAGCGTCGGCGATCAGCTGCGCGATCGCATTGACCCGCGTCTCACCTTCCTGCGATGACGAAACGAGCAGCACACTCGGCCGCTCGAATGGATGCCCATTGGCGAAAATGAACCCAACCACCAAGAGCAAGACGAGCGGCAACAGAAATACGAACGCCGCGCTCGTGGGCGTACGGAGCGTATCGAGCAGTCGCAAGCGTGTGAGGATCCAAAACCCTCTCATGCTAAAGCGCCTTGCGTGTCGCCACGCGCATCAATCTGCGTCGCGCAGTAGTGAAAGTATGCTGAGCGCAACCCGTCACGCGAAGCCAGAGGCACGGCATCGACAAGTTCCTTGACTGTACCGATCGCACGAACACTGCCGCCTGAGAGAAACAGCACTACGTCGCATATCGCTTCGGCCTCATCGAGATCGTGCGTCGCCATAACAACCGTACGCGACTTGCTCATCGCGACAAGCGAAGCCTTGATGCGCTCACGATTTTCTGGATCCATGTGCGCCGTCGGCTCGTCGAGAAACAGCAAGTCGGGGTCGTGAACACCCGCCGCTGCGATGAACAGCCGCTGCGCTTCGCCTCCCGAAATGCGCTCGACCGCAACGTTCGCACGCGCTTCGAGGTTGGCGTCTTTGATGATGCGATCGTCGCCATGGCTCACATTGTGGAGCGTCGAAAAAAGCTGCGCGTACTCACGCACGGTGACACGATCGAGCACGAACTCGCGCTGCAAGACCGCACCAACGCGATGCCGCGGATAGGGAGACAGAGGCTGACCAAGAACGCGCGCCTCACCCGACGTGGGATCGCTGAGGCCTTCGAGAATATCAAGCAACGTGGTCTTGCCCGATCCGTTGGGCCCCAAGATACCCACGAGCGCCGGACCGTGAACGACGAACGTGACTTGGTCAAGCGCCTTTACGTTGCCAAACTGTTTGCAGAGACGATAGGCGGCCAGCACTTCGGTCATACGTGTGGCGGCGACTGTATCAGCGGCGACGAGAACGCGTAGGGTAGTGGAGTTTGCCGTTTTTCGTTGACGCGTTGGGGTGCGGTATGGCACAAACGCGGGCTCTATTGCGGGAGTAACTCAGTGGTAGAGTGCCACCTTGCCAAGGTGGACGTCGAGGGTTCAAATCCCTTCTCCCGCTCTGAAAAACATCAGGAAAAACGGCCGGTTGGCGATAAAGCGCCAGTCGGCTTTTTCATTTCCTCACCACTTGAAAAGCACCCTCACCACTTTCCTCACCACCTGTCTTCGGAGCGGGTGTTTGCCCCTTGAACAGCTTAAGCACCTAGGCGAGGCCGGCTTGTTGTTCAGCGCCTGCAACCGTTGAGTAATGCATCTGCATTTCTTCGGTCGCATGCCCTGAGATTGATCGCGTCACAACGTCGGGCAAGCCGGCGAAGCGTGCAACATCTTGGAACGTCCGCCGCATCGCGCGAGGCGTGATGTGCTTCGTGAGACCAATCTCCTTCGCAACGTCCCGGAAAGGTTTGTCGAGTGCTGAGCGCGCACGGAAACCTCCGAGTTCCGATGGGAAGAGCAACTCTGACTCTTGTTGAGTCGGATACTGAAGCTGCGTTTCAACGTGCCACTTGAGCACTTGCATGAGTTCGTCCGGAACCACGATGCGCTGATCACGTGCGGTCTTCGTGCTCTCCATCACGAAGTCGCCGCGGGAATTTGAACGCCTGATGAGGAGGACGTTCTTTGCCCAAAGCACATCGGGGGTTTTGCCTTCCCTTCGCAGTGGCCGCAGCGACGATGGGCGCAAACCGGTGGCAAAGCCGGTGTACGTCATCGCGTAGTGCTGCGGATATTTGGTGCGCATACAGGCAAGAAATTTTACCAACTCCTCAACTTCGAGCGAGTTCGGCTCTTCTTCGCTGTAGACGCGATGCCGTGACGTATCGAACGGTGGAACATCGGCCGCCGGGTTGCTCGGCAATCCAAACTCGAGCTTCGCTTCAGCCATGATAACCCGAAGCACCGCGCGATGAAGGTTGCCTGTAGTTGGCGCATATTCATCCGAAGCAATCTTGCGGGCGAAGTCGGCCTTCCACTGAAGCATGTCGGACGTTCGAAGCTTGTCGACATACAGCTTGCCGAGTGGGCTTCGAATCAGGTGTTCGAGAATGTTCTCCCATTTGCGGTGGGTAGCGACGCTCTTGAGATCACCTGCTTGCACCTTTCGTTCGAAGACGTTGCGTGCATAGGTCGAGAAGTGCACTTTTTGGGTCACCTCTTTGACAAGGCCAGCCCGGATTTGAGCGATCTCGTCCTTCAAGTACTTGAGAGCGGTAACCTCATCGGAAACGGGAAGTGATGCCCAGACCTCACGCATTTTGCCCGTTCGAGGATCGATCGCTCGACCTCTAACTTGATGTCCTCCTTCCTTTCTTCGCCACACACCCGGCAGAACAGGTGCGGTCGAAATCCAACTGCCACGGATCAATTTGTACTCATTTGGTTTTGGTTTCTTCATCTTCGCCTCGAGGCCGAGGCATTCCTGAGCGTTCCGTGTCGACGCTAGCACCTCGAAGAAAACGATCGAGCTCATCGACCAACCACATCCATGTTCCCTTCCCTCCGCGCCGACCTTCGGGTGTGAGTCGTCCTTCGAGCTGTGCCTTGCGAATCGCACTTGGCGTTTTGAAGCCGCAGTATGCGGCGGCCTCGGTCGTTGTAAGGACGCGCCGCGTGGGCGGCAGTAACGCTGCGTCTAAATTTGATCTCATGGCGTTACCTTTGGTTTCGGATCGTGAATTAGCGACGGCAAGGGCCACATAGGTGGGCGGTTTGTGCGGAATGGCATCGACACGCCGACAAATCGTCCAGGCACCGTCAAAGTCGGCTTCCCGTGCGTCGAATGCGCAATCATCGAGTCCGAGATGTCAGTCGACAACGAGCGCATGTCGACTGGCGCGTGCCGTCCGCTACGCATGAGTTTCACCAGCGTTTGAAGGTTGCGTAAGACTTGTCGGTCTGTCGAGCCGAAGTCCGGAACGGATCAAATAGTCGCTGGTGCTGTCGCAACGCTTGAGGAAGCCGCGTTCACAGAGTTCCTCAATCGCGTCGTCCAACAACGTTCCTTTGAGTGCGCTCACGCCCCGTTGAATGTCGCGGCGTTTCAGTCTCTTAGGGACGGTCTTGACCCTATTGAGCCAGTTGGCGATACGCTTTGCGCCCTCGACGGACGCTTCGTCCTGATGGATCTCGGCAAGTTGACGGCGTTGCGCCTCGAAGTACTCGACGATCTTGACGGCTTCGTCGACGGATTCTTGCGATACGGGGAATTGCTCGGGAGGCACAATGTCGTTTGCAACACTGGCCCATTTCGTGACGTGAAGGATCGCAGCGATCCGCGCAACGAACCCCATCTTCTTGCCGGCCCATGCCTGGAAGCCTTCAAATTCGCCGTCTCTGAGCACTCGTTGATGTTGGTTGTAGTGCTCCGTAAAACGTGTGCGAGCCGCTTCGTGGAAGGTAAGTTTTTTGACCTCGTACGGTGACTCACGCGGTTCACCATACGCATAGAGTTTGCTCAACAACTTCTCGAATGCGAGCGAGCTTGCCTCAACCTCGGTGCGATCTTGGTTGTGAACGAGTTCTCTCGGCTTGTCAGGTAGCGGAATCTTCGCGACAAGCATGCGCGCTGTGAGCCCACGTTCTTCAGTCTTGCGTTGCTTTGCGAGCTCGGTCCAAACCACTGGTTGCGTAAGCAATGCAATCGTCAGAACGGGACGCTCGATAGTGAGGCTCGAGCCTTTGCGATCGATGATCAGTTGCTCTGCGTCGTACGCGCTGAGTACGGCTTCGACACGCGGATCACCTTCCGAATAACGGCCACCGAGGCAGGTAGAGACGAAGTCTCCTTCGGCTGCGAGCACAAGAAGATTGGGGTGCTGATGCAACAACGACTGAAGTGCTTCTGGTGTGGAATCGCGCATAACGACTCTCGGTGGAGCTATGGGCCGGTGTGCCTGTTCGGCGGCATATGCTTCGGCGAGGGCGACCTCGTCGTTTCTTTCGCGAGCATCGTTGGCCTTCCTACGAACTACGTCGAGTTCCGCTCGTCTCTGGGCAATCGGACGGATCAGCTTCGCGCTTAGGTCTCGCTCGTACGCGTTAATGATCTTGGAAATTCGTTTTAGCACCGTCGATTTACCCTCTCCCGAATCAATGAGCCCGATGCAATAGAGAGTCGTTGGCTCTTGCCAGCCCGGAGCCGGCTCAACAACATACTTCGCTGCAATGCCTGCCGAGAGAGCTGGCAAGACCACCATTGCGACCATGTCAGGAGCCACTTGAGTGTCGCTTGCGACGGTCATCACGTAGTCGCGAGGGATTTGTGGAAGCGCCTCAATAGGGAAGCGTGGTGGTTGACGCTCCTCGAATAGTTGAAGTGGCTCGAAACCGTCTTCGCGCGCCATAGGCGCGAGCTTTGCGTGCCTCATTACAGATCACCTTCTTGACTAATTTTCAGCAACCCGTTCCAGTCGTTGCCAGCTTCGGGGATTGCTCGGATAGCGTTCGCAACCTGATAGGTTTCGGCAAACACTTCCGAGGCTCGTGTGCCCGCCGCATCGTCATCAAACGCAACGAACACTGTCTTGTTTTCGAAGTAACATTGCCATTCCGGCCGAATGCTCGAGGCTGACGGAAAAGCGAAAACCGTTCTGCTCGGCTCAAGAACGTGAAGACTGAGGCCATCGAGGAATCCTTCGCACACAATCACGGTGTTGCTGTCGGGACCGAAACGATGCGGGGCAGTGGGGGCAAGTCCTTTGCACCACCGATACTTCGGCTCCACGGCAGGATTGATCGCTCGCCTTTGAAGCGTGACTTGTTCAGTCTTAGGATCGCGCCAAAATAGGAGCAGTGGCCAGCTGCGAAGCGCAAGACAGCCTTCTCCATTAATGATGTAAGCGTCGATGAGCGCTTCATGCGGCCACTCCTCGAGCAGCGTGGAAACGACCCGAAGCTCTGCTGCAAGTTGCGGCAAACTACGAAGCCCGCCTGCGAAACCAATATCTTTCAGGCCTCGTGCTTGAACATATTCAGCGACGGGCCCCTCAAGCTCACACAAGTCGAGTAGGCGCGAGGCAATAGCAGACGTCCGCAGGCGACGTTCATCGTTTGTCGGTTCGCTTCGACTCTTGGGTTTGACACGAGGTGCCCCCGAGTATGTCGAGCGATAGGCTTCGCCGTTGACGAACCGAATCGCTGCTCCAAGCTCACCGCCAAATCTGACGACAGCGATAAGATTGAGCGCATCACCTTTGGCGGAACAAGCGTGGCAGTGCCAACGCAAGGTGAGGTTGCGCCCTACATAAAGTGAACAACTCGGGTTACGATCTTCGTGCGCAGGCGATGGACACCGAATCCGCCACGCGCGGCCGTTGCGACGTTTCGGTCCTTGGTAGCCTGCGAGATCGAGCAAGCGTTCAGGATCGGTTAGACGTCTATCTCGCAGCGCACGCTCGAGAGCGGAGGACATCACGGTGTCTCCCTTCCCAGCATCACATCGACGATTCGTTCGGCGAGCACCCGGTAGCGTGCGGCTTGCGATAGCTGTCCACGAAGCCTGTGGATCCGCTCACGACGAAGTAGCTCGTAGACGATCGACTTGACCGATTTAACTGCATCATACATGTAAATTCCTTAGGCAAAGAGGGACCGGCGCTGTGTCTTGCTGGGCAAGCGCAGCACTCGTGCAGTTAGGGGATGACGGAGTCAGGCGTCGGGCCAACCATCTCGGCCCGTTGCGGCTGGGTGTGCCTAGCCTTCGTCCTCTTTGGTGAGAGCAGCGCGTGAGTCTGGTGACCATCCTGCGCGAACAAGCGCTGCTCGAATAAGGCGATTGGCCGCAATGCTGCGAAGTCGGCCGCCCGCGGCTACTTTCCGAACGCTTCGGGGATCTCTCCCCAGTTCGTGAGCGATGTCGTGAATTGCTTCAGCGTCCATGCACCGAACGTGCTGCACGAATGAATGTCGTTCAAGCCACTTGCGCAACCCAGAGAACAGAGGCCGGTTCCCTAGGGGGTTGACACAGCTGAATCTTTAGACCTTCGAAGGACGTTTCTTGAACACATCGCCATGTTTAATATCCAGCGCAAACACAAACACCTCGACGAGGGCGCTTATGATCTTCGGAAAGTCGATCGTGGGACACCGCCAGTCGCGCTCAAGGAATCGCTGGCCTTGCGCGAAGTCTCTTACAGATTTACGGACTGCGTCTTCAGAGTCACCGACTGCGTCCGACTCGAATGAGCGCCACAAGGGACTCCAACAACCCGTTAGCAACTCGCTTTCCAGCGCAGCCTTTTCGCCTTGCGAGATGATGCGTAGCTGGTTGGAGATCTTCGTGAACAACGATTTAGCTTGTGGTCCCATTGGCGTGAACGAAGGTTCCAACGTGCTCGGCATCGTCATCACGAATTGTTCCGGAGCGGACAGGCGTGCCGGCAAGCATGCGACGAGAATCGACGACAACGTGCGTCGCACGGCGTAGGGAGCCCCATCATGGTCTCGAGCGGGAGATCCCAGATAGAAGAGAAGTTCAGCTGCGAGCTCATAGCAGTGGCGCAACTTTGGCTGCGTCTTCCCTAGCTTCGATATCGTCTCGTTTTGGAACTCGCGCAAAGCACTTTCCGTTGGCGACAATCCTTCGAAAGAGCTCGCTCCGGGGAGACCCTCCCCCGAACGTTGTGAAGACACCCGCGCTTGAATGATCTTGTCTGCGGTTTTTGCCAGAGCATTCGACCTGGTTACAAGGGGGGACAAATTGTAATACGCAAGACCACCAATGGGTGCTGTCCATGCTGCGCTAAAACCGCCGAGTACCGTTGCGACATCGCGAACCAGAGCGGCAGCGTGAAGCGCCTCGACTTTCGCTTCGTAGTGTTCAGATGCGCGCATCTGCCCGGAGGAAGCGAGTATTCCTAAAATTGATGTGACAGCGGCGGCCCAAGCGCTCCCTTGCGTGTCAGAGTCCAATAGAGCGTCACCAAGTATCTCTGCTTGGAGAAGCGCCTGCTGAAGTGAATCTCGGAGCACTGTTTCTTTCCGCGTCTTCCCAAGCACCGCGAGGTCCTCGAAAGATTCGACGCCACCGGTCTCGACACACAGAGCCGTCACACGTTCGCTTAGAGTCTTCGCTGTCGCTCGGGTCAGCGGCATTTCGTCAGTATCTAGATGATTGCGAAGTACGCGTTCCACCGTTGGCGAAAAGTCGCGATACCACGGGCGCGCATTCCTCACTCTGATCGCGACTTCTTGGCTAGCCTTTGGCTCGGCAGGAGCTTTCCGATTGCCCATGGGGTCGGGATACCATAAGCGCCAAGGTTCGGAGATTTCGCCTTTTGGTGCGGAGCACCGCGCTGCCGAAGGAGTGTTAGTTTTTCCGCGGCGGCAAGGGACGAAGCTGCGGCGGCAACTTCTCCCAATCCTTGGGCTCCACGCGCAGCGTAATAAAGACTCCCTCGGGATAGCTTATCGTCGCGTACGTCGGCGGTTGATACCGGGTGTATGCGGAGTTCCCCACGACCGTGGTGGTGGCTCTCCCTGCGCTGATCATGACTTGCGAATAGTCGTAACCAGCCTTGGCTTTGATGACGTGAGTGGCTCCCTGTTCCGCAGCGTCCCACTGGATCTGATGGCGCAAATCACCGAGATCGGCATACTGGTTTCCACTGGCTTCAATCGTTCCGTGACTTATGCCTCCGGCCTGGACGAGCGTTGGAATGTCACCATCGTAGGCATTCACCGCAAAATACGCGACCTGATTTCGGGGGATGGTCGATGAGTGAGGCGTGTAGCTGGTCCAAACCTCGCCCGCACAACCAGTCAAGGACGCACACGCAAGAAGAAGCGCGCTTGCGATTCGCTGCTGGGAGGGATTGCGGAAGTTCGTTTTCATCTCTGACCGCTCAAAGCGCGTTGGTTGGCACATTTGACTTTCGCACCTTCACAAAAGCAACCAGCAAATCGAACTCACGGCCCCGGCACAAAGTAGAAACCGAGCGCCGCGTGATCAACGGTGAGAGCGTGCCCGTGTCCGAGAAAATAGTCAGCGTCTTTGAGCCGCACACTGACATCATCCGCAAGGATCGGCGCGACACGTACTACGGGCACAAGGTCACACTCGCTACGGGACGAAGTGGTCTCGTTCTCGATGTCGTAATCGAAGGCGGCAATCCCGCTGATGCAACCCTCGCGATTCGCTCAGTGGAGCGACATGCTGCAGTCTTTGGCGCAACTCCGGAACGCGCGGTCTACGACGGCGGCTTCGCGTCGAAGAAAAATATTGAGCAGATCAAGAAGCTGGGAACTACTGAAGTGTGCTTCTCGAAGCCATGCGGCATTCCACTCGAAGTGATGACGACAACGTCGCGCATCCGCCGCACACTCAAACGATTTCGCGCAGGGATTGAAGCAGGCATCTCATTCTTGAAGCGCTGCTTCGGCTGGACGCGCGTGACGTGGTCCGGCCTTCCACACTTTCGCGCATA
>JAHFDZ010000085.1 GCA_023248745.1 Myxococcales bacterium
TTTTGCGACTTACCCGCAATGGAATCATTTGCTCAGCAATGTTGAATCCTCCTTGAAACCAGGTGGCGCGTTCAACTTCAGCATCGCGCTCGACGGGAAAGTTCTTCATCGACAATCGACGCTCATCGCGGCAATTCCAAACGCCGAATTGCGATGGTCAGGCCCTCGCGATCCGGCGCTTCGACCCTTGTTCAGCGGCAATCACTATCTCAAATTGTTTGAGCTCGATCGCACGACAACTTACGTCGACCACGGTGAAACGTTCAGCGGGTTGCTCCTGCCTGCGCTGTGGCCAATGCTCGGATCAAAGCTGTTGCGGCACTACGTGAAGATGAACGCGGAGCTCAAAGGGTACGTGGAGGAGAAGGCGTAGTTCCAGCGAAAGCTTGTCACGACAGTCGCGCAGTTACCGTGGCACCGCATCACAACGAACGCATGTTGCCTGGTGGCCTTCGCTGTGGTGCATGCAGAAGCACTCGTCTACCAGCATTTTGCATGCGACACTGCGGCGCGACTGGCTCGTCCAACGAATTCGAAAAAGGCAATAGGGGGCATCTTGATCGCAGCACGTTTTGCATCCGTCCTTACGCTCGTCGGCGCCCTCGCAACCCTTGTCTACGGCTGTTCCGCACAGCCAGGCGTACTCCCAACGAAAGACGCGGCAAGCGATGCAAAGGCAACCGACGCCGCGAGTCCTCCAAAGGACTCCGAGCCCGTTTTACAAGACGCAACGCCTACGGATGCCGCAAAGGACGCCAAACAAGACGGCCCTGCGGTGGTGACATGCCTCGACGCCACATCGATGCTTACCCTCTCCTCAAGCGTCACCGACCCAAAGGCAAAGCAAGGTGTGTGCACGAGCACGCAAGTGAGCGGGTTCTCGGCTGCATGCCTTGGCACCACCGCCACCCAGGCAGGCTGCGACGCGTTCATCAATAGCAACTTGCTCTGCAGCGCATGCATCCAGGGCAGCTCGCAGCTCCCCAAAAATCCCGTTGCTGCGATCTATCCCGTATCGAGCAAGTCGGTTACCGCGAACATCGTTGGCTGCGGATACGTTGTCGTCGGCAAACCCGAGTGCGCCCTCTCGGCCATCAACTACAACATGTGCTTTCGCTCTGTTTGCTCGGCTTGCACCTCGACCGAATCCGCGGCGTGCCAAACAAAAGCCGCGGCGGCAGAGTGCGCCGGTCTTGCGCCGTCAAAAACGTGCACAGACGCGTACGCAGCCGCCCAAGCGCAGATCGATGCGACATGTGGTGGACCCGACTTCACCTCGGGCTACTCGAAGGTCGCGAATTATATGTGTGGGAGCTAAGAAGTTCTACGGAGCGGGGATCCTTGCGATCCGCGGCACGCGCGGTACACGATGGGTCACGTTGCGAAGCTCACTGACTTTCTTAGCCACGATTCTCACGCTCGCCGCCACAAGCAGCGCGCGCGGCGCCCCGTCTGTTGATCCAAAAGTTCAGGCGCGCGCCGACTTTGTGCGTGGCGCCGATCTTGTCAAAGACGCAAGCTGGGCGGAAGCGCTTTCGGCATTTGAAGCCAGCTACGCGCGAATGCCTCACGCCGTCACGCGCTTCAACATGGGCATATGCGAGCGAGCCCTCGGCAAGTTGACGCGCGCCATTCATTCGTTCCGCCTCGCGATCGAGGATCCAGCGCTGCCCGCCGGTCTACGCGCAGACGCGCAACGATTTCTCGTCGAGCTCGATGCGGCTGTGGTCCGCGTCGATATGAAATTCAACGAAACACCGACGGTCATTTTACTTGACGGATCGCCACTCGCTCGTGACCGCGATGGATGGTTCGTCGCTGGGTTACTTCCACCGGGACCGCCCCCGCTCGACGCCCCGCTGGCTCCGGCATCGTTCTCTGTCATCATGGATCCGGGCCCGCACGTGCTCGTCGCCCAGCGATCAGGTTTTCGTGATCTGACACATCGCGCGTCGATGGCGCGTGGGTCACATATCGAATTGTCACTCTCGCTACTCAAGGCCGATGGGCTGTTGCGAATCTCAAGCGACACGCCCAATGCGGTCGTTACGATCGATGGCGTCCGCCTTGGTGAGGCGCCTGTCGAGTTGCGCAAGCTCGCGGGCAACTACCGCGTCGCAGTAACCAAGTTGGGGTTCGTTACTTATCGGGGCGACGTGCGGCTCGCACCTGGCGCCACCGTAGAAGTACGCGCTCGACTGCAGAAAGAAACCGTCCCGATTACGAGGAAGTGGTGGTTCTGGACGGTGGCCAGCGTCGCAGTCGCCGGCGTCGTCGCGACAACATTTGTTCTCGCACGACCCGCGCCCGAAGCCGCGCAGCCGACTGGCGGAACGCTCGGTTGGATCGTGAGAGCGCCATGAAGCAACCTTTCTCGTACTTGACAATGTCCTCAGCGGTGTTTGCCCTAGCCTGCAGCGCCGGCACCCTAGGACCTGCACCCGAAGCGCTCATCGTCATCGACACGAACCTGCCCTCTCCGCGTGTCATTTCGAGCGTTCGCTTTGATGTCTACAAGAGCGATGGCACATGGTTCGAGAGCCGTTCTGAGGACAATCTTACCGCCAAGAACTTTCCCCTCAGCTTTAGCGTCGCAGGCAGTACGAGCGTCAGCACCACGGTGATGGTGAGAATTCGTGCGTTCGCAAATGGAGCCTTACGCAACTACACAGGCAACCACTTTCAACCTTGGCCCGACACCGTCGCATCACCGCAAGCAGGCGACGGACTACCCCGCCTCATCGTCGGCGGTGCAGACGTGACACCACTAACAGAGCCACTTCCGGAGCTCACAGTCGACCGCGTCGTCAACGTCACGATTGCGCCGAACCAACATGGTCGCGCGGTAGTACGACTCGATGGCGCGTGTGTCGGGCACATGGCCGAACTCGCCCCCGCGTGGACGAGTTGCCACGCGGCGGACGCAATGCGTGTGCGCGAAGAGCCGGCCACACTCGACGCCGATATGAACAGGCGACCAACTTCGATGGTCGGCTCCATTGGTCAATCTACTTGTCCACCTGCGCCCAAAGGGCACGTCGCGCCTTGTGTGACCGGCGGCGCCTTCATCCTGGGGCCATCAACGGCAGGTGAGCCCGCCATGCCGAAGGGACGTGCCGTCGTCGTTCCAACGTTCCGCATGATGAGTACCGAAGTCACGGTCGCCCAAATGCGTACGGCCATTACCGCCGACGGCTTTCACCCTGGCGACGGCAGTATGGGCGTCGGCACCGTTCCACTCCCGCCCGATGATCCTAACGAGGCCTGCACGATGACCTACGCTCCGGGGCCACGCGAGAGCTTCGCGCTGTCGTGCATCAAGTATGATCCTGCGCGGCGATATTGTAACCACTATGGTGGCGATTTGCCGACCGAGGTAGAATGGGAGTTTGCCGCAACCTCGGCAGACCGTGACAGCAAGACGCAGTATCCGTGGGGCGACACACCACCCAAGTGCACAGATGCCATTTTCGGACGAGCTTCCTTGTCGGGAGTGCCCGGCGCGTGCGCTCAAGAAATGGGATATGGCCCCATCGCAATCGTCGATGACAATGGGCTCGCACTGGCGGCGGTCGATACGACGCCGCAGGGAATCCTGCACCTCGCGGGAGGCCTCACCGAGTGGACCCGCGATGCGGTTGCGCCATGGGACGATCGATGTTGGCTCGATGCGCCCACGATCTCACCCTCGTGTGCGCCGGCAGACGCCACGAAGAAGATGCGGTTGCGGGGTGGCTCATGGGCCTCTCCGAACGGGACGCTGGTATCAACAACGCGCCTCGAAGGACCGCAAACGGCTGCCAATGGCGGGGTGGGTTTCCGATGCGTCTTTCGTTAGGCGCACTCGCCCTCCTCGTGTCTTGCGCCGCGCCTCCGCACGCGCGCGAAATTGTACTTCATATTGTTACGAATTCGCCAGTATCAGGCGACGCAAAACTCTTCCACCGCGTTCGTGTCGGCTTAGTCTCACCCGGCGAGACAACCAGCTGCCCAAATTGCTGGCGCTCGTTTGACGCAACGTCAGCCGAAGCAACGATCAGCCTCGTTCCCCAGCGCGTTTCAGATGGATACAAGGTCGAGGTCACCCTGTACCGCGCGCAGTTCGACGATGCTCCCAACACCGAGTCTTCCATCTCTCGACGGGTGGGTCTGCCCGCTCTTCAAGGTGCCACCGAACTACACGTCAACGTATTTTTGGATGTCGCAGACGTAGGAAAAGGATTTGGAGACAACGCGCCTCAAGCGAGCCAGCTAGATTCATGGACACGCGGTGCATCCGTGCCTTGCGCTGCGTCCCTCGGGCCTAACGAGGTGTGCGTCCCGGGTGGTGCATTTTGGATGGGCAGTCGAAGCACGGTCGTCGGACTGGTTCCAAACGACGACGGCCAACACGAACGAATTGTTGTCGTCTCTCCGTTCGTACTCGATGCCTACGAGGTAACAGACGCGCAGTTTCGCGCTTCGGGCGACGTCCCGTATGGTCCAATCGACGGCAAGTGCGGATTCAAGCCTCTCCTTACACCGCCGACGGATGGCGACTTTCCAGTTGCATGCATTACGTGGCGGCAAGCCGATCGATACTGCAAAGTTCACAACGCGCGTTTGCCAACCGAAAGCGAACTCGAATACGTCGAAGGTGCGATGCGCAGCGCGCAGTATCCTTGGGGGGCAAGGCAACCAACGTGCGCAGATGCCAATTACGACACAACGACGGAGAGTTGCCCCAATGCCAAACCCGTAGGGCCCAGCAAGCCAGGAGCATTCGCAAGCGACACCCTCACCGTTGGCGGACGCACGCTATTCGATCTCGTCGGCAACGTTGCAGAGTTGGCTCAGGATCAGTACGAAACTTCGGGCGGCAATTGTTGGACGACGGGCATTCTGTATGATCCCGTCTGCGCGTCCGTCGAGAACAAGGGCGCGCGCGCCCTCAAGGGTGGCAGCTACAATTGGCCGTCGACCAAGCTTCGCTCCAGCTATCGGGCGTATGTCGAAGATGAGCGTGCTGCCATCGCGGAGAGTATCGGCTTTCGATGCGCGCGATCCATCAACTGAAATAGTTCAGTCGGTTGACGATTCTTCGTCCTGGAGTACGCGCGCAATCGACAAGTGAATCTGACTCTGGCAAAGCCGCGCAATGCTCATGAACTCGGTCGGCGTAAGCTGCGCTTCTGCGCCCAACAGCTCTGCAGTGCGCGCAGATAACGTGTCGCGCGCATGTGAAATCCACCGCGCTACGGTTGCACGGTGCACACCGTAGATGCGACCGACCGCATCAATATTCAACCCGTCAACCACGTTCATCCGCAGCACGTTGCGAAGCTGCGGCGAAAGCTCCCCCAGTGCTCGCTCGAACGACAGTTTGAACGTTGGCCCATATCGACGAAGGACCTGCGCCGCGATTGGATCGATGTCGGCAAAGACCAGTACTTCGGCCTTCGAATCAAGTTCACGCTCTCGCCGACCAGGTCGATCGCGCTTCGCATTGAGACACGCGCGCGTGCACAGCGTACGCAGCCAACTTGATAAAGGCGCTTGACCACGATACTCGACGAGCCTTGCCGCGCGCTCGTTGTCGCCGACAAGCAAACGCTCACGCAGCAGTTGCACCATGTCTTCAGCGTCGGACGCGCTCAGGATACGAAGTGCGGTCGATCGAAAAATGTCACTGTATCTTACATCGAAAATAGTCACCGCCGCTGCGTTGCCTTGGGCAGCCGCAAATGCGAGGAGCAGCTCATCCGCAAATTCCGGCTCTGGTTGCGACGCCACTACGTGAATTGCAAACGCAGCGGGATCGCACGACACAGTCCCTGCGTTCGCGAGCGCTCGCGATGCTAACTCTGTCAGCTCAGATGGACTCAACGAGACTTTGGCCACTAGCTCTCCCGTATGTCATAGAGCGTAAGCGTACGCCATGCACTGCCCTGACGAGAATCAACTAGCAGCCTTTTTAGAAGCGAGACTCGACGTCGAGAGTCGCACAGGCGTTGACGTTCATCTCGACCAATGCACCGCATGCCGCTCGCTCGTATCGGTGCTGGCCGAAGCCCTTGGCACGCCGCTTCCGCAAGGTCCTAGCGATCCGAATCGCGAACTATTTGCCGGTGATCGCATCGCAGACCGGTACGTCCTCTTGAAGCACGTCGGAGAGGGCGGCACATCAACCGTATGGGCTGCACGCGACGAGACTGACGGAAGTGAGATCGCGCTCAAGATTCTAAAGGAGCGCGTATCCGAAGGCCAAAAGCGCCTGGCTCGCGAAGCCCGCGTGACTGCGGCACTGGATCATCCAAATATTCTTCAGTCGCGCTGCGTCGTCACCGACGGCGAAGCCATGTTTCTCGTGATGGATCTGCTCGCCGGCGAAAGCCTCGCGTCCCGACTCGTGCGCGAGCCTCTCACGCTCAGCGAAGTCGGAGCTTTCACCCTACCCGCCATCGAAGCCCTCTCTTTCGCACACGATGCGGGTGTTCTTCATCGTGACATCAAACCTGAGAATATTTTCTTGTGCGAAGACAGGCGCGTGCTTCTTCTCGACTTCGGACTCGCGAAATTACTCGAACGCGTCCTTGGCCTCACCATGACGTCCACAACCCAAGCCGGTTTCGTTCTCGGTACGCCACAATACATGGCTCCCGAGCAACTCGCTGCCGACCCCAACGTAGGACCACCTGCTGACGTATGGTCCCTTGGCGTGGTGCTCTACGAATGCTTGGGCGGCAAGCGACCCATCGACGGCCGCTCCTTCGGACAAATATTCAAGCAAATTTACAGTCACAACATCATGCCACTTCGCGAGATCGCGCCAAAGGCTCCCCGCGAGCTCACAGACTGTATCGATCGCATGCTCACCCTCGACGCGCCTGCGCGGCCGACACTCGAAGACGTCCGCAGGTGTGTCAGCACTTTCGCTCGATAGCGTGCGTTCGGAAGACCTCGAAATGGTCTTAGCCAAGTGTGCGCGTGCAGATACGCTCTGCTTGCTTGCGTACACGATGAACGCCAAGAACCCAGAGCCGCTACTTGCGTCAACGCCTCGCGCCCTCATGTCGCCCGGCGGTCTCGCGAACTCGGGGCTTGCGGGTGCGCTCGATCGCAAGCGAGCCGTCGAACGTGCCGAGCACGCGACGAACGCGCTCTACCTTAAGTGGACCCTCGTGATCGGCATCCCGATTTGGTTCACGTTTTGTTTTCTCGACTGGGCCGTAACGACTTACATCAAACCCGGCAATTTTAGGCACTACGTCCTGATGCGAGCTCTTTGCTCGGTGCCCGGCATTCTCTCGATCGCGCGACTCTTCATGCAACCAACGCCGTCGCGTGCTCTGTTGCGGTTTCTCGATCTCTCGACGTTCACAACAGCATGCGTGGGCATCGCATTGATGACAACGCAACAAGACGGCCTCATGAGCGCGTACACCGCAGGTGTCACTGTCGTGCTCGCACTGCGTAGCTCCACGATGTCCTATCCGTGGAAGGAAGGCGCGATCACCTTGGGGGTCCCCACCTTAGGCTTCGTGCTCACCGTACTTCTGAGTGTCGCGCTATCGCCCACGCTTGCGCATCAACTTCATGATCCCGCGGCGCTCATCACAGCGGGTCAGTATCTGTCGTTCACCGTCGGCACGGGTGGCGTTCTCGTCTACGGCAGTCATACGGTCTGGCGTCTTCGAAGGCAGGTGTTCGAAACGCGCACGCTCGGACGCTACAAACTCAAACGACGCATCGGCACAGGTGGCATGGGAGAGGTTTGGGCCGCGCACGACAGCAGCATGAAGCGCGACGTCGCCGTAAAAATCATGCGACCTGACACCGAGCATGACCCGCTTGCAGTTGCACGATTCGAACGCGAAGTTCGCGCAACGTCAGAACTCGCGCACCCGAACACCGTGCGCGTATTCGATCACGGCGTTACCGAAGACGGCATCATGTACTACGTGATGGAGCTCCTCGAAGGACGCACGCTCACGCAAATCGTGCAAGAAGGCGGACCGCAACCCGAAGAGCTCGTGAAGCACCATCTGATGCAGGCAGCACGCGCGCTTGCAGAAGCGCATGCGCGCGGCATCGTGCATCGCGACATCAAACCCGACAATTTGTTCATCACCACCCTTGGAGGCGAAGCCGACTTTCTCAAGGTGCTCGATTTCGGTGTGGCGCGCGTACACGAGATCGACGTCGACATCGCGCTCACGCACGCGGGCGTCGTCGTCGGTACGCCGATTTACATGGCCCCGGAAATCGCCAATGGGACTCCTGCAAGTCCTGCGAGCGACATCTACGCACTTGGCGCAGTGGGCTTCTTCTTGCTCGCAGGGAAGCGCCCCTTCGAAGGCCCGGCAGCCGTCATGTTTCTTGACAAATTATCGGGGCGCATCCCTTCGGCGTCTGCGCATCGTGAAACCCCTGTGGTGCCCGAGTTTGAAGCGATCATCCGACGATGCCTTGATCCCGAGCCACGGCTTCGATTTTCGTCGGCGGAAGAATTGCTCGACTGCCTCGTGCGATGCACGGAGGTTAAGCCTTGGGTCCCACCACGGATTCCAATCGCGTCGCCTTCATCGCGAAGAACCTTGCCGCCACCTTCGAACGCAACGCTCGACCCAACGACCACCGATACCGTTGCTGCAAAGCCGACGCCTCGTGCGTGAGGGGCAGCAGTTGTAATTGAAAATCATTTTCAATTATTGTCGAGGTTGTGTAGATCTTGCCTTGGCGAACTCGCGCAAGAGCTGTGCTCGCCGCAGGAGTCTTCACGATGAAACGATTCGTTTGCCTTTCAGTCATTGGCCTCACGGGTTGCAGCAACACCGCTTTGAGCCCCGGCAACGACGCCGCTGTCGACAACGACGCCGCGACGCCCGATGCAGCAACTGACGCGCCGGCTGTGTTCGACGCAGCGCCCGATGCGGTCGCGCCATTTGTGAAGCCAACGCCGTTTGCCATTCCGCTTTCGGCGGGCGGTCCTGATCAGCTTCAATCGGCCGTTGCAGGTCCCAACGGAACGTTCTACTTGGCCGGCTTTGCGGCGCAGACGCTCACGGGCGCAAAGTACGTCACCGTTGTGAAGCGCACGGCGACCGGACTCGACACGACGTTCGGCACTGCCGGCATCGCAACGACCGCCGTCGAATTCGCCGGCGGCTCAGACGAGATCGACATTGCCGTGCAACCAAGCGGCAAGATCATCGTGGCAGCCACCGTTGCAAACGCAACCAACTCCGCCGACCGTGACATCGCTGTGCTGCGCCTCGGAACGGACGGAAAGCTCGACACTACGTTTGGCACGAGCGGTGTTCGCATCCTCGATCTCAACACCGCCGTCGACGCGACCTTGGCAGCACAGCGCGATGCATCGCGTGGCCTCGCAATTGGGGCTGGTGGCATCATCTATGTGCATGGCATTCAACGCGGACTTCTCACGCGCACCGACTCAGACTTTGCCGTCGTGCGCCTCACCGAAAATGGAACTGTCGATACTACATTTGGGACGGCCGGGAAATTCACCGTCGACTTCGGCTCGCCATCCGCAAACGCAACAGCGCGCGGAATTCACGTGATGAGCGACGGGAGCATCATCGCGGGTGGCTACGCGAGCTCGTCCATCTCTGGCGATACGCCGCAACCCGTTCTCTACAAGCTTACGTCCGCCGGTGCACTCGACACGGCGTTCGCCGAAAAGGGACTCTTTCACGCAACCGTGCTCACCCTTCAGACAGAGGTTTATGACTTCGCGGTGCACGGCACCAACCTCGTCACAGGCGGGTACGGTCGCAACACAGGCACGACGAACGATTGGATATCGCTTCGATTCGACAGCGCCACCGGCAAGCGCGACATGACATGGGGCACTTCGGGCGCCGTGTTCTTCGATCCATCCGGCACCAATCTCGGCAGCAACTGCCGCAACTCCATCGCGTTGCCGAATGGAAAAACGCTCCTGCTCGGCTCAACGGGCCCGTCGAACACCCCCCAACAGAACGCCGTATTCTCAATCGTCACCGGCACCGGTGCACTCGATACGTCATACGGCACCGGCATCAACGTGTTCCCTTTCGGCACGGGTGAAGGCGGGAGCGATCAATTCTGGGGCGGAGCGACATCAGGCAACTACATCATTGCAGTCGGCTTCAAAGGCGCAGGGACGACGCAAACCGAACAACTCAACGACGACGCTTACGGCGTTATCTTTCCGCTGCAGTAACCCTGCACTATCTCGAATCTCACCATGTCCCATCGTCGCTTCGTTCTCACGCTCGGCCTGCTTACCGTTGCAACGTGTAAGCGCGCCGAGCCCATCGCAACAGGCAACGATGCGGGCACCAACAAGGCTCCCGTCTCAACGCGCGAAGCCGTCTTGCGCGGCGTAGGTGAATGCACCTCCGTGCAGGCCAAACTATTTGCAACTCAAGCAGATACATTTGAGCAAAAGGCCAATGCGCTCGCGCTCAGCCCAACCGACGAAGCCCGCAAAGAAGCGCAAAACGCTTGGACCGGCGCGATCGACGAATGGCAAAAGCTCGAGGTCATGCAGTACGGCCCGGAAGCAATAAAGACCCAACCTGGCGGGCTCGATCTGCGCGGCCCAATCTATGCTTGGCCTCTTTTCAACCGCTGCCTCATCGAGCAGCAACTCGTCAGCAAAGTTTACGAAACCGGTTTCTCGAGTCTTCTCGTCAATAGCCGCGGCCTTGGCGCTGCCGAGTTTCTTCTGTTCTACGGCGGCAGCGACAACGTGTGCGGATCCACGGCGGCAATCAATATCGACGGAACATGGAGCACGATTTCCGCAGGCGAACTCGCCTCACGCAGAGCTGGTTACATCAACACTATCGCCACCAACATAGCCTCGCTCGCGCACACGCTCAGTGCCGCGTGGGATCCCGCTCAAGGAAATTTTGTCAACGAACTTGCCCAAGCTGGGCGAGGAAGCGCGACATACAAAACGGATCAATTCGCCTTCGGAGCATTGAACGACGCTCTCTTTTACGTCGAGAGCGACGTCAAAGACATGAAGGTCGCCAGACCACTCGGCATCGCCAATTGCGAAAATGAGACCTGCCCCGAAGGGATCGAGTCACCTTTTGCGAAGCGAGGCAAACAACACCTCGTCAACAATCTTGCCGGTTTTCGCATGGTCTTCTTTGGATGCGCCGCGAACGGCAACAGCATTGACGAATTGCTCGTCGCCGTTGGTGCGAGCAACATTGCGAACAACGTCAAAGCCGCGCTCGACGAAGCAGACGCTGCGATTGCAGCGCTCAAGTCTCCGGACCTTCAAACGGCGCTGACCGAAGAAAATGGCCAATTTCGTGCCGTGCACGAAGCACTCAAGAAGCTCACCAATATCCTTCGCACCGAATTCGTCACGGTGCTCGACCTTGAGCTGCCCAAACGCATCGAAGGCGACAACGACTGACGCTTTCCTCGCGAAGCATGCTCATCCCCGATTGAACCTCGGACTAAGGACAACCCGCGTCGCCACAAAGAGGTTCGAGCCAGGTGAACGGCGAGGCTCCAGCGGGAGATGTTGGTAAGGAACAAATGTTCGGAAGACCCGACCGGTTCGGCTCGTACGGCCACTCGTACTTGCATTCATGATCAGGATCACCGGCGATATTGAGCCAGTCGAAGGAAGCCGGGCAGCTAGTCAAGCCTCCGTCCGGACGCTTACTTCCCCATGTCTTGCATTGGAGTGCGCCGCTCGCGAGCATCGATACGTCGCACGTGTGCGAACCAGCATCACCGCAGCCGGCACCCCCTTCGAGCACCATCGCGTCGGTACCTGCGTCTGCGCCGGCGTCGGTGCCCTTTGAAGGATTGCTATCGGTGGTAGAGCCACACGCTGAGAGAACAGAAGAAAGGAATGCCGACCCGCAACACGCGATGGCGCAAGTGTAGAAACCCAATCGATGCATCATGTTGTTGGCGCGTAAGCAACTGATATGCCACTCGTTGTTTTGTGGGCGCCCACAAGACGAAGCTAACCGAGTTGCCACCCGAGTTACCACCAAGCGAACCGTCCGTCCGATACCACTTCGTCAATCAAGTAGACCTTTTAGCCGAACGCCCAAAGGCCCCAACTCCACCACGACGTTCGTTCTCATCGAGCCCAACCACGCGCATGCCCAATCGCTTCCACCGCGACCGCGCTTCCACCACTCGACCCATTCGAATCGCTGCAAGCGCCGCATCCCTTCAAGCGATGCGCGATCAATAGACACATCACGAGTTACAATTCGAAGCGGCTCGACATCGATGCAACTCGCTTGCTTCGCTTTCACGGGCCGCAACGATGCTGGCATCAGCGCAGACCGCGATTCGGCAACCCAGGAGTCGCGCACCGCGAGAGTGCCCACGCATTCGATACCCATATCGACCGCTAGCTCAGCGATCAATCGACTCAAAGCCTGATCACTTTTGCTCTCGCCCTCGAACAGATGTCCCATTGTAGCGTGCGCGCGCACGCGTTCGTGAGCGCGTAGGGTGACAGCTTCCGTTGGGCCATCCAGCGATGCTGCCTCAAGCTTCGTACGCAACACCGCAAAGAGATCTTGAGAATTACCTCTAGGCTCTGGCAATTGAAGCACGAGCAATTGACTTCGCTTGTTGCGAAGGCCCAAATCGATCTTCAACTCGAGTTCAAGACGCCCTGTCCGTTCTTGCCTTCCTGACAAACGTGCACTGATGCGATCGGCAAGCATCTTTACTACAAAGAGAAGTGGCTCAACACCCTCGATTGCATGGTCAAGATGCACACTCTCTTCAAGCACCTCGCGAGGAATGTACGGAACGAGCGCCGATCGATCGTCACCCTCAATGAGCTGCATCACCATCGGACCTCGACTGCCCAGGCGCAACCCTAAGGCCGAAGGAGGTTGCACGCGAAGATCGGCAAGGCGGAAGAGGCCTAAAGTTTGCAGCCATTCGTGATCGTTTTCATCGAGCGGCAGCGCAAAAACAGGCAACCGCCCAACCGCCGCACGCGTTTTATCGGAAGGCACCACGAGCGGACGCGTAAGTCGATTTTGCCACTGGCCAAAGCGAGCGATGAGTTCGGCAACTTTGGGCCCCTCGGCGGCGACGAGGGTGGCTTCGTGGCCCATTTTGAGGAGGACACGGCGGAAGGCGGCGAGAATCGCACGTTCGCCGGTGGGAGCGTCAGCGTGAGCGTCAGCGGCACGTGATCCTGATCCTGATCCTGATCCTGATCCCGATCCCGATCCCCCCCCAAACAAATGCGCGCTCCCCGTCACATCAACAAGCACCACCTGCGCATCCACAAGCACGCTCACTGTCGGTGCCCACTTAAGTGCAACTTCTGCCAGTCTCACAAGTGCGGCTTCGATCTCTGCTTGAAACACAACGCGCACCGACAGAGCGGCTACCTTGGCTCGCGCAGCGGCCACGGTCATGCCGGGTCTTACGTCTTGGGCGTGCGCTTCGGTTGAGCATGCTGCGATGCGGCTGCCTCCGATCACGTCGACTTCGCGTTCAACTGCGCCACCGGGCTTGGCCCATACAATTGCCAGCGGCCCTGGCGAAGCTTGGCGTTGGCGTGCGATTTCGATTCCGAGGGATGGAAAATGGGCAGCGACAATGCGCATGACTTACACCACGAGATGCATATTAAGTTCAGATTCTTGACCAATTCTTCCGTAGCGATCTTTGCCCACACGAACTTTGGCGACACTCGGCGATTGGCGCACAAGCTCAAGCCTCAACGCGGTGGGCCATTGCTGCACACGACGCGCGTCGGTCAAGAGCAGCACACTCGCTTGCACTTTTTCAACCGCCAAAGCAAGCCGACGAACCCATACTTCGGCGTGGCGATCGGGCACCACTGCTGCATCGATAACCACCACAGAAAATGCACCCGAACTGGTTACTTTGAGTGCAGTACGCAACAACAAAGAGGCTGGCGGACGCACAACGAGCAAGCGATTCAAGTCGACTCCCGCTTGCACAAGGCCGGGCGCATACAGAGTGCTGGTGAGTGCGCCGCGCACAGAATGATCGACGCCCATATCTACGCCCATATCTACCCAGGCGCACCACGCTTTTGCGTTGGCCTGTTGTGCTGAACGAACCGCTGAGATTGCTACCCGCGTGAGGCCGCCTGTCCCGTTTGGTGCACTCACTTCAGTCACTCCGATTGGAAATCCGTGATCAGGAAGCGTGTCTGCCAGCGCGTCCCAATCAACTTGGTGGACAAGATGATTGACTTTCTTACTTGCGCCCGCCTGCAGCAATGTCACGAGATCGGCGCGCATACTGAACATTATATCAGTATTTTTGAGCGCTGCAACCAATCGCTTAATGACTCTGCGCCGACGCAATATAGTCAATTTAATTTATCATTCAATCCTGCCTCGACTGCACAGACGATCGCACGCATCACAACGGTAACTCTGTCCCGCTCATGATACTTCTCAAGTCCATGGGCATCCGAGCCTCGCTTGGCGCAACATCATTCCTTTTCTTCATTGCCTGCAGCAACGACGCCTCCCGTTTCGACGGCGGCAACGGCGATGCCACCGTCAATCCAGTTGACGGTGGTGGTTCCGATGCAGTCCTTGGCGCAACCGACAGCGGCGATCCCGGAGGCGGTTGCTCCGCCGACTTGCGCAGCGTGATCGGTGCCGACGGAGGCGTGATCGAAACGTGCGACCCAAGCTCGGCATGCTCGAGGGGCAAGTGCATCCCAGCGTGTGAAGCAGCGGCCGTGAGCAAAGGTAATGTCGGTTGCACATTTTTGGCGTCGACACCTTCGTTCATCACCAACCGTAAGCCTCCCTGCTACGCAGTGTTCGTCGCCAACGCGTGGCCGAAGGACGCAGCAATTAAAGTAGAACGCGACGGCACCACGCTCGACGTCACGCAGTTTGGTCGCATCGCATCGGCAACGGGCACCGCGGCAACGTGGAGCAAGGTTCCGTCAACCGGCATTCCACCCGGAGAAGTCGGCGTTCTCTTCCTCAGCCACGACACGTCCGGCTGCCCCGTCACGCCTGCCGTCACTTCATCAACGGCGGTCTACACAGGAGCCGCACTTGCCACCGGCCGTGGTAGAGCATTTCGCATCACGAGCGACGTACCCGTCAGTGCGTACGACATTCTTCCGTACGGAGGCGCATCGTCGTTCTTGCCCAGCGCGCAGTTGCTCTTTCCGACCAACGCGTGGGGCAACAACTTTGTGGCCGCACTTCCGCCAAGCTCCAATCGTGGCAAGCGCGAGTTCGAAGCGCATTGGGCGCAAGTCATCGCCAACGAAGACAACACCGAAGTCTCGATCGTCCCCAACGTCGTGCTTCCTTCCGGAACGGGCGTTGCGCAAGCTCCCGCCAACGTCACCACAACGTACACGCTCAGCGCCGGCGAGTTCATCCAATGGCAGAACCCCGGCGACATGAGCGGAAGCGTGCTCAGCTCCAATAAGCCCATCGCCTTCATGGGAGGACAAACGTATCTGTGCTGGGACACCGCAACCACCAAAGGAGGCGGGTGCGACGCCACACATCAACTCGTGCAACCTGTGTCCGCACTGGGCAGCGCGTACGTCGGCGTTCCCTATCGCACTCGCCTCAAAGACAATTCCAACGAGAGCGTGTCGTACCGCGTTGTCGGCGCCGTCGATGGCACCACGCTCACATTCGATCCTTCCATCCTTGGCGCACCTGCGTCTCTCCCGCTCGGCACCGTCGTAACGTTCGAGGCAACCACTGCGTTTAGTGTACGGAGCCAAGACGCATCACACCCCTTCTTCATTGCGCAGATCATGGCTGGATACGGCCCGTCCATCGTCGCCGGCGACGAAGAGTTCACGCAGCTCATGCCACCCGAACAATTTCTCCCGCGCTACGTCTTCTTTACCGATCCTACGTACACGGAAACGTACCTGACCGTCGTGCGCGCAAAAGGAAAAGCCGGTTTCCAAAACGTGAATGTTGCTTGCTCGGGCAATGTCAGCGGGTTCACGAGCATCGGCACGGGCGGCGACTTCGAATACGCGTACGTGTCGCTTGTTAAAGACGGAACCGGCGTCGGTGGATGCAAAAACGGTCCGCAGTCCGCATCCAGCGCAGGATCATTCGGCATCACCGTTTGGGGTCTCGGCCCCGCGGCCTCCTACGCGTATCCAGCGGGTGGCAACGTAGCAACCATCAATCAAGTGGTTGTTCCAGCGGTGCCTCGATAGGTTGTCGCCGCCGCGAAAATGTTAGCGCCCGAAATTTCCGTTTCGGGCGCCGAATGGCGCGGCCGGCAAAGACAGGCGTGCTGGGGCAGCGCGCACTGCAATTGCGCGCAGTCTCGACAAACTCGCAATTACATTGACAGTTCATTTACTTGACCAAGGCCACCGAAACTTCTCCCAAGTAGCTGTGGGTAGGTGGCACGTCATCCCACCTTGTGGAACAGTGAAGTTCGCGGCGCTCACCACGAAAGTGCGGGCCCGCGACGACGGCGCGGTCGCCGGTATCGCATGAGCTCGCTCCGACGCGGAGTGGTTCATGCGGCTGGTTCTGCATGGATTTCTTGGGGGATGGATATGAAGACTTCGGTTATTTCACTGTTACTTGGTACGGCGATGGTCACCTCAACCGCTTTGGCCTCGGCCGAACCGATCAAGAGGGGCGACTGGTGCACGCTCTATATGTCGACCGTCGTCGACTATCTCTCCAAGCCGCAAGCACAGTGGAAGGATGAGTTGAAGCTGATGCAAGGCACAGGCTTCTCGGGGGACGCTACGTTCACCGCGCAAACGAGCACCTCGATGCGCGCCGTCATCTCTCTACCCGCTGCAATGCCAGGCACACGCGTGCTGCAGTACGTCCCAAAAGGCGGCGAGATGCACGCTGCAACGATGTGCGAGTACAAGCGCGTTGGAAAATCGTGGAACACGCTCGAGGTTGTTGCGCGCGAAGCGTTCCTCTCGCGTCCAGGCCAAGGCGACCGCGGCGTACAGAAGCGCTCGTTCGATCAGAAGCACTCTGACATGCGCGTCTTCGCCGTGTTCATGCACTCGGACATGAACGCGAAGGCCATGCTGAGTGTTGAAGCTAAAGCTGTCGAAGCCAAGCCCATCCCAGCACTCGACGCGTCAAAACCAATTCCGCTCGTTCCCTACACAAAGGGCAGCCACATTCCAGCGAACGCGGTTGTCGAGCTGCTTCAGCCGACGGACAAATCAGAACGTGGACCCTTTGCGGCTTGGGACAACGGCAAGTTCATGGGCATCGTTCCCCTTTACGTTGTTGGCGGCACGAAGAGCGCCGTGCTCGTTCAGGAGAAAGCGCTTCGTGCATACATCGCGATGATCGGCGCAGCGAGCAAGGCAGGCGTTTCGCTCACCATCAACAGCGGCTTCCGAGACTATCCGATGCAGTCTTATCTCTACGACTGCTACGTGAACAACGGCAAGGCAGGTCACAAGGACTGCAACCATGGCAATCAAGCCGCAGAGGCCGGCAAGTCGAACCACCAGTCTGGCGAAGCGCTCGACCTCGAAGTTGGGATGGGCAAGGGCAACGCAAGCACCAAAGTATCGACTTGGACGCCGACCTACCGATGGCTCGTCAAAAACGGTCGCACTTTCGGCTTCAAGCGGACAGTCGAAGGCGAGTGCTGGCACTGGGAATACCGACCTGAGTCGGCGATGCAAGATGGCACGTACGGCAGTTTCGCCGCGCTCAGCGCCGAAGAGTCAAAAGTGCTCGTCGCCGCGAAGTGAAAAAGTGAGCGAGGCAGCCGACGTCACCTGCTGATGTTGGCTGCGCGTCGCCATCACGCCATCTCAACCGTGACCACGGTCTTGACCGACTGCGCGATGAAGCAACCCTTGTGCGAGACATCGTGAAGTTGCCTAACCTTCTCTGCATCGGGTTGTGAGCCGGCAAATGTAACTTTTGGACGCAACGTAACGTGCGTGACTGCGAGACGCCCCGATTCATTCTTCTCAAGAACGCCCAAAGCAGCGTCGTCATACGAGTCGACCACGAGGCCGTCTCTCGCCGCGACGGCGAGGAACGTGAGCATGTGGCAACTCGAGAGCGCGCCAACGAGCAGCTCTTCGGGATTGGGCAGCGAAGGATTACCCTTGTACTCAGGGGCCGATGACACCTCAATCGCGCGGCCCGTCCCAAACGTCAGCGCGTGATCGCGCACGTACGTTGCATATTGAAAATCGGTCGTCGTGCGCTTCCAGGAGAGAACCGTCGTGTGATTGGACATGCGTGGTAAACTATTGAGAATCCACGTCATGTCTACCGATCCTCAACTTGATGCTCTGCGCGCGTGTTTTCGTGACATGGGCTCGGTTCTCGTTTGCTACTCGGGCGGCATCGACAGCGCGCTTGCGCTCGCAATCGCCCACGAAGTGTTGGGCGACCGCGCAATCGGCATGACCGCAGTGAGCCCGAGCCTTGCGCCCTTTGAGAAGGAAGCGGCCATCTCGCTCGCAAAACAGATCGGTGCGAGGCACGAATTGGTCGAATCACACGAAATCGACGACGCACGCTACCAAGCCAACAACACCGATCGTTGCTTCTATTGCAAGAGCGAGCTCTACACCGTTAGCGCAAAGAAGCGCGAAGAGTGGCAACTCGCGCACGTCGTCAACGGAACGAATCTTGATGATCTTGGTGACTATCGACCAGGCCTAGAGGCCGCGAAAGAAGCCGGTGTCCGCAGTCCCTTCGTCGAGCTCGGCATGCGCAAAGACGACGTTCGCCGCGTCGCAAAGGTTCTCGGCCTCGCCGTTTGGGACAAGCCGGCGGCCGCGTGTTTGTCAAGCCGCTTACCTTACGGCACCGAGGTCACGAGAGAACGCCTTGCACAAATCGGTGGCCTCGAGGCCGAACTGCACGCACTCGGGTTGAAGCAAGTGCGCGTCCGTTGGCACGCGCTCGCAGGCGCAAGCGGAACCGATGGCGGCGCGTTCGCACGCATCGAGGTCGCGGGCGACGAAATGCTCCACGCGTTCGAAATGCGCGATGCGATCGTCGCTGCGTCGAAACGTTATGGGTACCGTTACATTACGCTCGATTTGCAGGGCTACCGAACGGGCAGCCACAACGAGGTTCTCGTCGGTCGAAGCCTGCGAATCGTCTGACGATGCGAAAGACTCTAGGTGCGTACGCGCTTGCGCCAAGCCTATCGTGCCCGAACGGGCATCAACCGCGGTTCACACTTGCGGGTTCGGCAACCGCAAAACGTGTGGTTTCCGCCGTTCGGCGCGGCTGAGATGCGTTGGTATGGCGAATGCACTAAGCCACGCCTATGACCCGCTACTCAGCCCTAACCGCCGCCCTCGTTCTCTCCGCTCGCGCTGCATTCGCGCAAGGGACAACGCCGCTTCCTCCACCCGATCCGGCGGCGGTCGCACCTGCCCTGCCAGCTCCAGTCGGTGACATTCAAGTAGCGGGTGGCTGCACTTTGGGATCGCACGCAGGCATCGAAGACAACGACGCTACAACGGCAGCCGAAATGGTATGTTCGAAGTTACGAAATGCGGCGGCACCAACCGATCGCGGTTATCGCATCCGGCTTCGCAAGTTGGGTCGCAACTTGTATCTCGTCGTCGAGGCAACCCAAGGCGAGCGCGTCATCGACAGTCGCGAACTTCAAATCAACGCGATCGAAGAAGCCGCCGTCGCGGCGCCTCGCCTCGCGCAAGCGCTCGTGGGCGCAAGGCCAATGGAGGAAACCGAAACCGCAACGAACGCGGTGGGCGGCGAAAACATGAAGGTCAAGAAGCGGAACAAAGGCCATATGCGCGGCGGCATCGGCATGGGCGGCATGCTCATCCCGGGCGCGAATGTCGGTGGCGCTGTTGGAAGCGTTCCAATCTGGTACGAGACCGATCACTTTTCGGCAGGCGCGCGCGTTCGCCTTGGCCTCTACGAGGCTGGCGTGTTCGGCGCAGAAGTGAACGCGCGCTACACATTCTCGAGCGGCGAAACGTCGCCCTACATTGGGGGTGGCCTTGGCGGGTACGTGCTGTGGATCACCGGCCAAAAGACGTACGATCCCGCCACTTACCAGACGACGACGACCGGTTACGACGGCGCACGTTTCGGTGTTGTCCCCAACCTCGAAGTCGGCGTGTCGTTCCTGCGTTCGCAAACCGTCGCGCTCGATATCGGCTTCCGTGCCGACTTCCCAACCTTCGCGATCGACAAGAACAAGCCATACGTCTTTCCGCTCTCACTGACCGCAGAACTCAAGTTCTAAAGGGCGACTCACATTGGTGAGCCGGCCCGCGAATTGCCTACTTGGACTTCGGTGCCGAAGGCACCACGACGAGCGGCGCGTGCTTCTTCGACATGCGCGCAGGTTCGGGAGCCGCAGACGGCCTTTCCTCAGAAGGAGCCGCTCGCGGCTTTTC
>JAHFDZ010000086.1 GCA_023248745.1 Myxococcales bacterium
ACGCGCGAGACACAACATCGGGGATAGAAGGTTTCGACCTTGTGTCTCGTCTTTGTGCGCTCGATCCCAAGCTGCCCATTGTCGTGATGACGGCTTGGGGAAGTGTTGCAGGTGCCGTCGAGGCCATGAAACGTGGTGCGCGCGACTACGTTGAGAAGCCGTGGCAAAACGAACGACTGTTGGCGACGCTTCGTTTGCAGGTCGAGTTGCGACAAGCAATCGCCCAAGCGGATCGGCTGCGCGCGCACACCGAACGCGAACGCGATCGTGGCTTGCCCTCGCTCGTCGCAACGTCAAGGGCGATGGTGCAAGTCAAGAGCATGATGGACCGCGTTGCGAGCTCGGACGCGAACGTGCTCATCACAGGTGAACACGGCACTGGCAAAGACGTCGTGGCGCGATGGCTTCATGCAGCATCGGGCCGGAGTGACAGAACATTTGTTCCCGTCAACGCAGGCGCACTTGCCGATGGCGTGTTCGAGAGCGAGTTCTTCGGTCATACGAAAGGAGCGTTCACCGATGCGAAAGCCGATCGCATTGGGTGCTTTGAGCTAGCCGACGGAGGTACGCTTTTTCTCGACGAGATCGGAACGATGCCCGCGTTGCAGCAAGCAAAGCTACTGCGCGTGTTGCAAAGCGGTGAGTTTCAACCCGTCGGTTCCTCGCGAACGCGCAAAGCCGATGTGCGCGTGCTCTCGGCCACCAATATCGACATCAGCAAGGAAGTGAAGGGCGGCACCTTTAGGCAAGACTTGCTCTATCGCTTGAACACCGTCGAATTGCGATTGCCGCCACTGAGAGAGCGAACAGAGGACATCGCCTTGCTTGCGGGCCACTTCCTTGCAGAGAAGAGCGCACGATATGGTAAGAAAGTTGACGGTTTTGCGCCCGATGCCATGAGCGTACTACTTGCGCACGCATGGCCGGGTAACGTTCGTGAACTCGAGCACGCCGTTGAGCGCGCCGTTGTCCTGAGTGAGTCAGCGACAGTTCTGCGATCAGACTTTGATCTACGCTCTGCAGAAGTCGGCCCTTCGACACTCGATCGCATGACGCTCGCGGATGCAGAAGCTTACCTCATTCGCCGAACACTTGAGCGCTGCTCAGGCAACGTCGTTTCGACTGCAGAGGCGCTTGGCCTCTCAAGAAGCGCACTCTATCGGCGACTCCAAGCGCTCGGCATTAAGGTGCAGGAGTGACGACGCGCGGGCTCGGGATCGCGAGCTTCGCGAGGACATTCGCGGTGGCCTTACCCCCTCTCGTGTTCGCGTTCTGGCGCGTCGGAACAGAAGAGGCGCCCAAACATGCGTGGATCGCACTGAGCGTTGCGCTTGTCTCGTCGATGTTGCTCGTCTGGGTCGACAAAGCAGCTGTGGCGCGACGATTGCGCACGATCGCATCCGTGCTCGCGGCGTATCGGGAAAGAGACTTTACCATTCGTGCCCGAGCGCAATTGGGGGACGGCGGCGGTGTGAGCGATGTACTCGAGGAGTTGAACAAGCTCGGTGATACGCTGCGCGCACATCGACTTGGTGAACTTGAAGCGTGGACGCTGCTGCGCAAAGTGATGGCAGAAGTCGACGTTGTGGTGCTCGCGTTTGACGAAATTGGATGTGTTAAGCTCGCAAACGCCGCTGCGCAGAAACAGCTGAGTACCGAAGCGAGCCTCGTTGGAGCGGATGCAGCGGCAATAGGTCTCTCCGACCTATTGCGCGGTGCAGTGCCGCGCGTTGTGACGGATGCGCCCGCATTGGGCGTTGGTTCATGGGAGCTGCGGCGAGGTGCGTTTCGCTTGTCGGGCGAGCAGCACACGCTTGTGGTGCTGTCCGATCTTGCGGGTGCGCTGCGCGAACAGGAGCGTGAAGCTTGGAAACGTCTGATTCGAGTGATGGGGCACGAGATTAACAATTCACTCGCGCCCATTCAGTCGCTTGCAGCGAGTCTGCAAGGCGTCATCTCACAGTCGCCGCGTGCTCCGGACTGGGAAGCGGACGTATCGAGCGGGCTGTCGGTTGTCGCACGCCGGGCCGGCGCGCTTGGTCGCTTCATGACGGCGTACGCATCACTGGCCAAGTTGCCGCCACCTCGATTGGCTCCAGTCGACGTTGCAGAGTGGGTTTCTCGCGCTGTGATCTTGGAGCGGCGCGTTGCAGTTGAGTTCGCAACGGGCTCAAAAATACTTGTACATGGTGACGCCGATCAATTGGATCAGTTGTTGATCAATTTAATCAAAAATGCTGCGGAGGCGTCACTTGAGACTGGTGGCGGTGTTCGCGTGCGTTGGCTTGTGACCGATCGCATGGTGAACGTGGTGGTTGAAGACGACGGGCCTGGCGTGAGCGACACCGCCAACTTGTTCGTTCCGTTTTTTACGACGAAGACGGAGGGGTCGGGGATCGGATTGGTTTTGGCGAGGCAGATTGCGGAAGCACATGGAGGGACGGTGTTGCTTCGCACGCGAGCGGGGGGAGTGGGAGCGGAAGCGGTTGTGCGGTTGCCGATCGTCGGGTGACTGAGGATCAGGATCAGGATTGGGTAGGAAGAGATCGAGGCTAGGGTGCATCCGGGTATGCTTGGGGGCGTGAGCGACGTTCGTGCCATCCTTCAAAATCCAGCGATGCAATCGTTGCGCGTCGATCGCGACGTTCGCGTAGCCGAAGCGTGCGTATCGTTTCTGCGCAGGGCATCGAGGCGACCCGTTGTTCTTGGCCTCAACGGACCTCAGGGTTGCGGTAAGAGCACGCTGAGCGCGCGTGTCGTCTTTGCGATGAACGCGCTTGGATATCGCGCGATCAGTTGTTCGATCGACGATTTTTATCTGACGTATGACGAGCAGCGCGCACTCGCAAAAACTCACCCCGGCAATCGCACGATGGAGTATCGCGGCTATCCAGGTACGCACGATGTTGCCCTCGGAACGATGACGCTCGATGCGCTCGTAGCAGGCGCGAGCGCTCATGTTCCTCGCTACAACAAGGCTGCGCACGAGGGTCGAGGTGATCGCGCTTCTCGTTTCGAGTGGCTCGCGGTGGAGGGGCCGCTTGACGCCATTATTTTCGAAGGCTGGATGCTCGGATTTACGCCTGTTGCCGCCGTACCGTCGGAGCTCGAACCTGCAAATCGCGCGCTCGCGCAGTACCAAGATTGGGCTGATCGACTCGATGCCATGATGCTTCTAAGGGCACGCGCGCTTGAAGACATCGTTCATTGGCGGGTGGATGCGGAGCGTGCGCGTCGCGAGAAAGGCGAGCCTGCGTTGTCTGAGCAAGAGTCACGCGATTACATTGAGCGCTTCATTCCGGCCTATGCCACGTGGGGTCCAGCGCTTTGGGACGCGGGCGTACGCGGTAAGGGCAGCGCCCTTCCTATTTGTTTCGCTGAGACATTGGGGCGAGATCGACTGCCGACTAGCGACCGCTCTTAGAGCGCGGAGTCAACCCAGTGCGACGTAAGCCAATCAAGCGAAATGTCGGCGGCTGCGAGTGCGCGATCGACTGCAACCGCTTTCGCGTCAGGTTCGCTCGTTCGGCTGGCGTACGCTCTTGCGAAGAGGACCCAGTTCGACAGCTCGTGTCGATGAAGTAGACAGGAAAGTGGATGGTCATCAAACTTGACCAATACTTCATGCGCTTCGTTCAGGCTTTCGGCACGAAATAGCGAACACGTTGCATCGAACAAGAGCTTTCTCAGATTTTCAAACGCGCTCTCGGGATTGGCCGCAATGTTGGTAAGCAACGCATCAAACGCGTCTGCGTCAACTCCAGCTGCTTCCGCGCAGTCGGCCATCGCGGGCACCTGCGTTTCGAGAAAGGTTGAGTCGGGGGCGTGGCCAAGCAACCTACCGACCAAATAGACGTCAAAGGCGCTTGCGATCGATTCGCCGAGAAAGAGCGCCTCCGCACTCGGTTCCGTTCCCGTCTGAACCAAGGCTTGGTTCGCAAGGTGATGCCACGCGACGTGCGCAACCACGTCTGCTGGAATTGAAGGTTCGACCAGCACATCGCCACCGGCTGTCGCGCCCCAAAAAGTGAGGTTCAAAAAGACCGCGCGATCCCAACTTGCGTTTGATCCTTCAGGCAACACGCGAAAGCGATAGTTCGATCGCTTCAATATCGAGGCGAGTTCGGCGTAGAGGCCAACGTGCCGAAAGGAGCGCTCGTCTTCAATCGTCAGATCGCTCAGGCCAAGGAGTCGCAGTGCAGTCATGGGCACACGGTAGAACGAGTCTCTGTTGTGACGAAGCCTGGATACGCGAAAAAGAGGCTACGGTCGGCTGAGGAATGGGCGGAGATGTTCGCCCGTAAATGATCCCTTGATGCGTGTGACTTGTTCGGGGGTGCCTTCGGCAATTAATTTGCCCCCACGCGCACCGCCTTCGGGGCCGAGATCGATGACCCAATCCGCACATTTGATCACGTCGAGATTGTGCTCGATCACGAGCACCGAGTTCCCGGCGTCGACGAGTTTTTGAAGAACGTCAAGTAACTTGCGAATGTCTTCGAAGTGCAAGCCGGTCGTCGGCTCGTCGAGAATGTAAAGCGTGCGTCCTGTTTGAATCTTGCTGAGCTCTCGACTGAGCTTCACGCGCTGCGCCTCTCCGCCGCTTAAGGTTGTCGCAGGTTGTCCAAGCTTCATGTAGCCCAAACCCACTTCGGCCAAGGTGCTGAGCACGCGTGAGATGACTGGGAACGCAGAGAAGAGCTCGCGACATTCATCAACGCTCGATTCGAGCACGTCGTAAATCGACCTGCCCTTGAACTTTAGGTCGAGCGTTTCTGCATTGTAACGCTTCGTGGCGCATGACTCGCATGGTACCCACACGTCCGCGAGAAAGTGCATTTCAACTTTGACCATGCCACCGCCGCTGCACGTTTCGCATCGGCCACCCTTCACGTTAAAGCTAAAGCGGCCGGCATCGAATCCACGCGCGCGCGCATCGGGGAGCTCCGCGAAGATGAGACGAATCGCATCGAAGGCCTTCGTATAGGTGCCGGCGTTCGAGCGTGGCGTCCTGCCGATGGGTTGCTGATCGATCGAGATTACCTTGTCGAGTGCGTCGAGACCGTCAATTTTCTTGTGTAATCCGATCGGCTCCGCACTGTCGTGAAGCGCACGCGAGAGCGCGGGCAGAAGGATGCCGTTGATCAGTGAACTCTTACCTGCGCCACTTACGCCGGTGACTGCTGTCAGGACGCCAAGCGGAATGGAAACGTCAAGATTCTTGAGGTTGTGTTCTTGCGCGCCCCGAATCGTAATGGCGCCACGATGACTGCGCCTAATTTTGGGAACGTCGATTCGCTTTTTCCCCGAGAAGTATGCGCCGGTAAGGCTTGAACTCCTTGCAAGTTCCCCGGGTGTGCCAGCAAAGGTGACTTTGCCGCCGAGATGGCCAGCACCAGGACCGAAGTCGACGACGTAGTCGGCGCTTCGAATGGTCTCTTCGTCGTGTTCGACGACAATCACGCTGTTGCCAAGATCGCGCAGTCGTCGAAGCGTTCCGATCAAACGAGCATTGTCGCGGGGATGGAGCCCAATGCTGGGTTCGTCGAGCACGTACATTACGCCCGAGAGCTCGCTGCCGAGTTGACTCGCCAGTCGAATGCGTTGCGCCTCTCCTCCGCTTAGTGTGGGGCCTGAGCGATCCAACGTCAGGTAGTCGAGGCCGACGTCGAGGAGGAATCGCAATCGACACGTGATTTCGCGCAATGCGCCCTCGCTAATCGTCGTAGCGGCTGAGGAGAGCGACAAGTTATGAAAGTGGGTTGACGATTCAGCGACCGTCATCGCGGTTGCGTCGGCGATGCTTTTCTTGCCGATCAGAACCGCCAAGGTCTCCTTTCGTAGGCGCTTGCCGCCACACGCGTCGCATCCGCGCTCGCGCAGGTAGCGGCGATACAGATCGCGCGATGCTTCCGAGTTGGTCTCGCGAAATTTGCGCTCGAGGTTTGGGATGACTCCCTCATATTTCATTGCCCAAGTGCCGCTGCTGCCAGAACCCTCTTTACCCCACGAGATAGAGATCTTTTGTCCCGCCACGCCGTAGAGAACAAGGCGCTGCTTCGCTTTCGGAATTTTGTTCCATGGCGTGTCGAGGTTTACATCGAACGCTTTGGCAACTCCGTCGACGATGCGTGCGGTCCACCCTTCGCCGCGTGCCATCGCCGATGCCCAGGGAGCGATAGCGCCCTTGCGGATCGATAGCGATTCGTCGGGGATAACGAGTTCTGCGTCGACTTCATCGCGCTTGCCGAGGCCCGTGCACGCGATGCACATCCCAAGCGGTGAGTTGAAGGAGAAGCTCTGCGGCGACAGTTCTGGAAATGCGATGCCGCAACAAGTGCGCGCTTCGCTGAACATCATCTCGTTGCGGCCACCGAGGTCGACTCTTACTTCGCCGTTGCCCTCGCGGAGTGCGAGCGCGACGGCTTCGGCGATGCGTGGCCTTTCGTTCGCGCGCACAGCGACGCGATCGATGACGAGCTCGATCGAATGCTTCTTTTTCTTGTCGATCGCAGGCATATCGTCAAGTGAACTGACAATGCCATCCACGCGCACGCGTACAAACCCACGCGACTGAAGGTCGCTCCACAAACTCTTGAACTCGCCTTTGCGGTGCACGACAAGCGGCGCAAGGAGCGTGATCTTGGTTCCCTCGGGGAGGGCCAGCACTTCCTTCGTAATTGACTGCGGACCTTGCGACGTTACTTTTTTGCCGCACGTGGGGCAGTGCTGCTGTCCGATCTTTGCGTAAAGCACGCGAAGATAATCGTAAATTTCCGTGATAGTTCCGACGGTTGACCGTGGATTCGATGACGCACTCTTTTGCTCGATTGCGATCGTCGGCGAAAGCCCGCGGAGGTGATCGACTTTGGGCCGCTCGAGTTGACCGAGAAACTGGCGCGCGTACGCACTGAGCGTCTCGACGTAGCGTCGTTGGCCCTCTGCATAGAGCGTGTCAAAGGCGAGACTCGATTTGCCGGACCCACTCGGACCGGTGAACACGACCAACTGTCGCTTCGGGATGACGAGCGAGTCGATCGCAAGGTTGTGCTCACGGGCACCCGTCACTTCAATAAAATCAGGTTCGCGCGAGCTCTGCGCGATAAGCGATGTTTTGGGAGCAGCCATCGTGCTCACGTCTACTCGTTTCTTCAACGAGCTGAATCACGATGCGCGCTTGCTCCAGATTCGCGAGCTCTGTCCTGGCGACACGCTGGTAACTATCGGCGACAATTGCTGGTCTTGACGTGGTAACTTGCGAAATCGTGCCATAGATATGGCGTAAATTGAGTGGTGGCATGGCTACTGCTTTCGTCCTCGACAAAGGATTCGAAAATGGTAACTCACCTTCGTTCGCGTAGCGCCTTGTCGCGCGACGCAGGAGAAGCACGAATGACGAGCCTTGCGCCCAAGCACAACCGTTACGCATTCGGTGAGCTGCTCGGAAGCGGAGGCCAAGGTGCTGTTTATCGCGTTGTTGATCGAGAGTCGGCGCATAAGGCCCTGGTCGCCAAGGTGTTCGATAAAGCTCACGTCGCCGCGATGCGTGCGGAGTTCGCAGTCCTCGCGCGGCTATCGATCGATGGGCTCGTTCGTGGACACGATTTCGTCGACGGCACTCCGGCCTTTTTGGTCGAAGACTTCGTCGATGGTCAAGACGCTTACACATGGATTCGAGAGCAGCCCGATACGAACGGTGCAGTTGTTTCGTTACTCATTTCATCGGCGTTGACGCTCGGGGCGTTGCACGAGGTCGGCTTCGTGCATGGTGATCTAAAGCCCGCTCACATTCGAATGAGCGCGACCGGCAAGGCGACCATGCTCGATCTTGGTGCCACGTGTCGCGCAGACCAATCAGCAAGTGCCTTGACGGTCGCATTTGCTGCGCCGGAAGTGATCGCTGGAGGTGACATTTCACCGCGATCGGATTGGTACTCGCTCGGCGCCGTCGTTCGTGCCTGCGTATCGGACTTGCGGCTTCTCGCGCCGGCCGTCAACGACTTGGTTGAAGCGCTTCTCGCGCAGCATCCTGCCGATCGGCCTGACTCGGCTTCGGACATCCTTGGTCGACTCGGTGCGGCAGGGGTCGCGGTCAATGCGTGGACATCCGAGAGTCTCGTTCCATCGCAAGAGTGCGTCCTTCGAACTCTAAGCCAAACTTGGACGTCCAACGTTGCGTATCTGACTGGTGCAAGTGGGGTTGGCAAGAGCCATGTGGCGCGTGAACTTGTCGCGCGCCGCCTGCTCGAGGGTCAAGCCGTACGCTTTATTCAGTCGATTGAAGAAAGACAACTTAGTTTACTCATTCGATACCTTCGTGGCGACGTTGAAATATGGCCCTTCTCGTCGTCGCCCTCAAAAACGCTCCTTGTTATCGACGAGCTCGGCAGCGAAGAACTCGACCGTGCCGTTGATGGGTACGCGTGCGAGCCCGTGGGCGCCAATCGCGCAAGCATCGTTGCGATACGTCGCGTTCTGCCGAGCGGTGCGTTCGGACTCACGTTGAAGTCTTTCGAAGAAGATGAATGGAATACGCTCTGCCAGCGCCTCGGCGCCGTTGATGCTGATGGCCAACTTTGGCGCAGTGCCGCTGGAGTCCCCGCATGGCTTGTCGCGCAGCGTGCCGGCACTCCTTTGGGTCGCGATGCGGTTCTTGCGCGGGCTCGAGAACTTCCTCCTGTAGCGGTCGATCTCTTGGCTGCGCTGGCGGTCGCAGGTGGATCACTTCCTCGCTCGACTTGTGTCCAGATACTTGGTGATCAGTTGCCTTTGGCTGAAGAGGCACTCTCGGCATTTGTTTCACGAAAAGGCTTCGACGAGCCCGTCATTTCCTTGATCGCACATCAAATAGTCAACGACATTGCCGTTTCGCTTGGTACATTTGACGTGGTCGATCGTTTGGCTTCGGCGTTGCTCGCCACTGAAAATGTAGCGTCAAATGTACTCTTGAGAGTAGCCACCGTTGCGGCGGTTCCGTCGCGCCGCACAGACCTGCTTCTCGCCGCATCGAACAAGGCACGTACGGCAGGGATGACGCTCGTTGAAATTGATTCCTGGATTGCGCTCCTCGCGGATCGGAGTGAGAGGACACTCGAGCGTCTTCAGAGGCTTGAGCGACTGTGCCGCGATTCTGGTCGATCGCACTACGCGCCGCAGGTGATTGACTGGATCGCGACTTCGGCGAATGCCGGTGAGACGTCACTACTCGTAGCGCGTCGTCGCGCCGAGCAGGCCGCAAGAGCAGGTAAGTTTGTTGAAGCGCGCGCATTGCTTGATGCGGTAGTGGATGAGGGGCCTCGATCGAAGGCCCTCCTGGCGAGCACGCGCGGCGCGGTTGCGCTCTATGCGGGCGATTGGAAAAGCGCGCACCGTGAGTTGACCGAGGCGCAAGAGTCCCTAGCACGCGACGAGGATCAAGAGGAACTCGCGCGTGTCGAGCACAACCTCGGCGCCGTTTGCCTCTATCGCGGTGAAAACGATCAGGCCAGAAGGGCATTTACGCACGCGGTGCACATCAAACGGCTCCTTGGTGATCAAGCTGGTGTACGGTCGTCGATGCTTAACCTCGGTCACGCGCTATCGAAGCTCCGGTGCTACGACGAGGCGTCGCGCGTCCTCGAGGAGGCAACAAAGCTTGCGATGGCGCTCGAGCAGAAAGCGGGTCTCGGTTGGTGCCTTGCTGCTGTTGCAGATCTCGCGCTCCGGCAGCGGGACTTTCGTGCCGCCGATCGTGCGGTTCGAGAAGCTTGTGCGCTTGGTGATTCACTTGCGCAGCCGGTGCGGGCTGATCTTTCTATCTTAGCTGCGTCCGTTGCTCTTGCGCGAGGAGATGCTGTACTTGCTATTGATATAGTTAATAAAATTGACGTTAATTGGCGCAAATCGGATCCGTACACCGATGGGCGTGCGCTGCTTGTGGAAGCGCGTGCGCATCTCGCGAGCCTGCCTTCGCGGAGGCAGTCCGCGATCGAGTACGTGACGCGAGCCTGCACTCTGGGTGAGCGCGAATCGCTTTCAGAATTGGTGCGTGATGCCAAGACGCTAATTGAGGAAATTGAGTGCGGACACGTTGAGGCATCGCGGGAGGTTCCGATGACAAGTCAAGAAAGTGAATCAAACGAACCCAGGTGGGAGTGGTCCGTGCTCGAAGCGATTGCTCGAGGCATTACCGCGGACGACTGCACACTCGAGCTCGCGAAGTGCATCCTGTCGACATGCAAAGCTGAGCGCGTACTCATCGGCGCATCGCGTGGTGCAATTGTCGAGTACGCGGCAGGCGTCGATCTCGATGGCCTCCCGCTTAGTGAAGCTGCGCGTAGGATGGACGGGGCTCTATTGGTTTCTCTGGGGCAAGAGCCTTCGTATCAGCGCGCGCTCGAATCGGCTGCAGGGCTCGGCTCGCGGTTGCTCGTGGGGTATGAGGGTGCATTTGTCTGCGTCGAACATCGCTTCCGTTCCGGCGCGTTTGATCATGTGGATGCGATCACCGCAAAGCGATGGGCAATGCTCGCGCGCGTGCTCGACCGCGTTCGTGGAGTGCGAGATGCGGTACCTCACGTAGATAAAGTTCGCGAACTTGACGAGAACATCACATCGACGGTCGTGCCTTCGCGTGCGCCGGTGAGACACTACCCGACCATCATTGGTTCGAGCACCGCGTTGAGAGCAGCATTGCTCAAGCTTGAGGGCGCCATTGACAGCGATTTGCCTGTGTTGATCACGGGTGAGACTGGCGTTGGAAAAGAGGTGTTCGCAAGAGCCCTTCACGAGCATGGGCGTCGCGCACGCGCGCCCTTCGTTGCCGTGAACTGCGCGGCCATTCCCGATTCGCTTTTTGAAGCAGAGCTGTTCGGTCACGCGAAGGGGTCGTTCACGGGCGCCGAGCGCACGCGCACGGGCCTCTTTGCGCGCGCAGAAGGAGGCACGCTCTTGCTCGATGAGATCGGTGAGTTGCCGCTTGCGCGACAGGCAACGCTACTTCGCGTCCTTGAGACTCGAACATATCGTCCGGTCGGAAGCGATGACGAGCGTCCGTTCAATGTGCGGGTCGTCGGTGCGACGAATGTTGACCTCGACGAGGCCGTCAAGAAAGGGAACTTTCGAGGCGATCTCTTGTACCGGTTGCGAGTGCTTCAGATAGCAATCCCGCCTCTGCGCGAGCGGCGCGACGACGTACCTTTGCTCCTGACTCACTCGCTAAGACGATCGGGCGCGAACGTCGAAATTGCTTCTGACGCTCTCGCGACAATGATGGGCTATACCTGGCCGGGAAACGTAAGGGAGCTTGACCATTGCGCGCAACGGCTGGCTGCGCTTGGTGCAACGAGAGTCGAACGAGCCCACTTGCCAAGGGAAATGCGTAAGTCTGGTACAGTTGCGCTTACGATTGCGCCACTTCAAGACGAGCGATCAGTTGTGGAACGTGCGCTCGCTACGGCCCAAGGTAATATTAGTCACACAGCGATCGCTCTCGGGCTCACGCGACATGGTTTGAAGAAGAAGATGCTAAGGCTCGGGCTCCGCGTTAAGGCAGAAGGTCGTCAATGAATCTAAGGCCGATATTATTCGCGAGTGTGCTCACCGGTTGCAGCCCAGAGATCAAAGCGATGCCAGATAGCGGGCTCGCTGACGCGCCAAGCGCGAGCGATGCGCGGTCGGATACTCGGGCCGCGTGCGATGCGCTTGCGTTGCCCACGATTAGTGTCGCTAAAGCCGATCCCAATGGGTATCCGCCATACGCCATTGACGGATGTCAACTCGCTTACGTTTCGAGCAACGGGAACTTGATATTGCGCGAACTTGGTTCTGGGGCCGAAGAAGTGATCGCGTCGGCGATCGAGCAGCCGCGTCGCCCTTGTCTAAAGGATGGTGTAATCGCGTGGGAGGGCACGAACACAGAAGGCAAATCCCAAGTACACGTTCGCGATGCCAGTCGGTTGATTTTGCGCGTATCGGGCGCGTTTGATCATGCCGGGGAGCCACGGCTAAGTGCCGGTGCGCTCGTGTTTACGGCGTGGAAGGGCGATGGCGACCTCAGCGACTCGTCGATCAACGTCTTTGATCTGGCGACCGAAACGCTCCTCGAGCTCGACGCGAACGGTCAGCAACGATTTGCCGATGTGTCTGCAACACATGTCCTCTACACCGACTTTGGCGAAGATCCCGACGGGACGTTTAACAACAATGAGACCGACGTCGCCGACATTGCGATTTATGATCGCGTGGCGCGCACAACCACAACGCGCAAACTAACGGGCAAGCAAGCATTTGCCAGGGTAGCCGACACGTCTGCGATGATTTATCTCTCGTGGAAGCTCATTCATCCGGAGCCAAAATTGGCAGCGTATGAGCTCATGACTGGGCCGATCAGTGCAAATGTCACGGCGGATCGCGAAGTTGCGCTTGTTACCCAAAACGCCGCATCAGGTTACATTTTGCCGAGCGCGCAAAATGGATTGGTGGAGTGGGTTGGCGGCGATGGGCTAGCGGACTCCGCGACAAGGCTGTGGCGCACTCGGCTCGATGTGATCGCTCCGGTCTCTGTTGACGGGCTCGATGCGTTGTCGCTTGGTGCTCCGGCAGCGCATCCGCAGTTCACGTTGCTGTCCGTGAGGCCGAACGGCGCATTGTCGCCAGAGCTTCGATTGCTCACGAAGTAAGCCGTTACGACTTCGTGTCCGATGTGGCGAAAGCCGACAAGACAACTTTCTTGATGAATTCGCTCACTTGGCTCTCTTGCTCAAGCTGCGGGTAGTGTCCTGCCTGATCAAGCGCAAGGACACGCGCATCAGCTCGTAAGTCTCGAACCCAATCGAGCATGTGCGCTCCCGAGATAGGGTCGCGCAAGCCCCACGCGAACGAGAGCGGTACCACTGCGTCGCGAATCGCATCGCGCCATCGACTGCTAAATGTTCGTCGCTCGCGGATGTAGCTAAGGAGTGCTGGCATTCGCGACGTGCCATTTCTTAGAGCGATCGCTTTCCAATGCTCGTTAATGTCGAGTGTTTCTGGCTTGTGCATGATGCGCGCAAGTGAACGCCGAAGGGTAAGTCGGTTGACGAAGAGGGGGGCGAGCACGGTTCCTACCGGGCTTGCGAGTAGCCGTTGCACGACGAGGGGCCGGTGAAGGGAAGGCGTGAGTCCGCCATTCATGAAAGTGACGCCGGCGAGTGAGAAAGGGAGCGTTCCCTCGGCATGACGAGCGAGAAGTTCTTGCCCAACGCTGACGCCGTAGTCGTGTGCGACGACGAACGCACGAGACACGTTGTGGTGCATTGCGACGGAGCACGCCAGATCGGCTTGCCGCTGGTATGTGTAAGGACCGGAAGGCTTGTCTGAGTTGCCGAAGCCGAGAAAATCGAACGTCAAGCAGCGGAACGAATCCTTCAAGCGAGCCGCAGTGCCCGCAAAGTCGAGGCTGCTCGTTGGAAAGCCGTGAAGAAAAAGGAGAGCGTCTCCCGTTCCTTCGCTGCGGACGAAAATGTCATTTTCGCCTAAGCGAACGCGTCGACCCGTTGCGCACCACGTTTCAAAACGCATGAAAGCAATCCTCGTGAGGTGGGTGTGTGATTCACCTGGCTGACGACGCTATCAGCTCTTCGGTGGAAGTGATGGTGTCGTGCGCAGGAACGGCGAGCCTTGTCAGTACCGCGGCCAGTTCACGTCGAAACCACAGGTCGCGTTCTTTCGTGGGCTCCACACCAAGGCTTCCTAAAAATGGCTTCCGCCCGAGCGCGTAGCCGTGTGCGGCGGTGAGCACGAGCAAGATCGCAAACTCGATCCGATCGCGCGGTATCACGAGCCCCGCGTTGGCGAACCGATTCATCACCAGGTCAACGACTCGCTTCGCGCCCTTTTGCCGTTGCGAAAAGAAGTCTGCGCGATCCACTCGCCCACTCAACATCAGCCACGCTGCAAGACGCCCTGCGTTTGCCTTCGTGAGCGAATCGAGAAGCATCCCGATGAGCGTTTCAATCGGGACGTTGGCTTCACTATCCATTGCAGAAATGATCGATTGTCGAAGCTCGAGAGAGTGAGCCGCGATCGCTTCTTCGAAGAGACTGTCCTTCGTTCCGAAGTAGTGCGTGACGAGCGCATGACTCACACCGGCGCGTGCAGCGACATCTTTGAGACCAATCGCGTCCGGGCCTTGGGCGATGAGCAGTTCACTTGTGGCGTTGAGAATGAGCCGTCGCGCTTCGTCCGGTGCTCGTCGCACGCGAACTTTGGGCCGCGGCTTTGATTCGCGCTTTCTTGGCGTCGCCATTTTGGCCGCATTCTATCTATGAAAAGTAACGCCGAGTGTTATTTCCTCGGTGCGAAAAACTATTGTCAGAGTTGACAATAGCAATGCCGTTGATATTGTCATCTGTGACAATAACTGCAGGGAGCAACGACATGGACAAAGCAACACAAGTCGCGGCAACACGTGCGGCATTGCATGGAAACGCTCTTGAACGTCTCACCGTGGGAACGCGAGCCCTCTTTTCGCTGCTGCGTGATCCAAACGACACGGAGCAAGTTCTCATTCTCGGCATCGTTGCGGGACGCTCCAGCTTCCCGCTTTTCTTAACCCGATTTCTACTCACCGGAGACGGCGCGTCGCTTCTGCGCGATAGGCCCGCAATCGACAGCAAGCACGTTGATTTTGCGTGGTTGCGCTCGCTTCCAGCGGGCACGTTGGGGCGCGAGTACATCGATTTTGTCGATCGCGAGAAGATTGATCCCGACTTTTTTCAAGCGCCACCCAATCTGCCAGAAGTACCCACGTACATCAGCCAACGGATGCGCCAAACGCACGACCTGTGGCACGTCGTCACGGGGTATCACACAGACGTTGCAGGGGAGCTTGCATTGCAAGCATTCAGCTACGGACAGACCGACATGCCACCGCCGTTCTTGGTGAGCCTTTTTGGAGCACTCAAATTTGGTGTCGAAGACAGGCGCATCTTTGGAATGACGCTCGATGGCTTTCGACGCGGAAAGAAAGCACAGTTTCTTCCGAGCGTGCGTTGGGAAGATCGATGGACGCGCTCGCTCACCGACGTGCGACGTGAATTTGATATCGAAGAACCACGTGTTGTTGCAGTCGCGCTCGAGCGTCGATTGGACGCTGCTTAGGTCGCAACGAACTCACAATATCTTTGGGCAGAACGCGGCTTGCTCACGCTGAGCCCGCCCTTATCCTCGCATCGAGGGGCAGCATGCAACAAACGTCGGTCGTCATCGTCGGAACAGGTTTCGCGGGGCTCGGGATGGCGATCCGCCTTAAGCAGGCGGGGTTCGACGATTTCGTCATTCTCGAGCAGGCGGCTGATCTCGGCGGCACTTGGAGAGACAACCACTATCCCGGCGCTGCTTGCGACATCGAGTCGCATCTGTACTCGTTCTCATTGCATACATTCTCAGCTGCATTCAGTGGATGCAGTCAAATAATGTCAAGACGGTTGACGTAATGCCAGATGCACAAGAGCGGTACAACAGGCGCCTTCACGCCCGTCTTGCGCAGACGGTGTGGGCGACCGATTGCAACGCCTGGTACAAAACGCGATGGGGCAAGAACACGACGCTCTGGCCTGGGTTCACAGTCGAGTTTCGTTGGCGCACACGACGCTTTGATCCAAGCGTTTACGTTACGGCGTAGGCGCCGCTGCGATTGACGTTGGCGTCAAAGGGTCGTGGCCGCCTTTGCCCAACGAAGGCATGTAAGGCGTCATGCGAAGCGGTCTTGTTGTGGCGTGGAGTTGCGTTGTCATAGGTTGCGGCGGCGCTGATCCGGCAGTGGAATCATCGGAGACGTCGACCGAGGCGGTGGCGGCGGATCCAAAGGACGCGTCGTTTTGGTCATCGCGATGCCCGGGACCGGTAGGTGCGCAAAGGGTTCACTTCTCTCGCTATCTGAGTGCGCCTGTTGAGGTCGTCTTTCCGTACCTCACGTATGCGGATCGCATTGGATGGTTGGGGCCATTTCACGTGCGCAAATATGGTTCGCCGTACACGTATGGCGTTGGCTCAATTCGCGTCGTTGGCCTCGATTCAGCTCCGATCGTAGAAGAGACCGTTTGGGGTTACGAATGGCAGCGCGAAGTCACCTACGGTGTTACCCGCTCAGGAAGTTACAAGAACCACTGCGGGGTGATGCGGGTGAGCAAATGCGGCGTTGGTACCCAGTTCGAGTGGGACCTCGCGTTCGACGCAAAGGGTGGTTCGGGCGCATTTCTGCGTTCGTTCACAGAGTCGTATCTCGGTGGACACCTAGACACGCTCGAACGCCGAGTGGAGCGTGACGCCGAGGCGCTTGAGCCGAATCCGGCGCTGTAGTTCGCGAGGTTGACGGCTACTCCGGCTTCGGTGCGAGCCGATCGAGAACAAAACGAGTGACGCCAGGAAACCAACGCGCGCTCCAATAGGTGCGTGGGTAGATAATTCGGTCGCGCTTGTTTTTGATCGCGCTGCGGACGAGTCTTGCGAGCTTGTCTGTCGTCCCCGATGGCGCGGCCTTCACGGCGTTCGAATTTCCGTATTGCACCAATGCGGCGCTTGCCATCGGCGTATCTACAGGTCCAGGGTAGACGGTTACGACGTGAACGCCGGTACCTCGTAACTCTCCGTGCAATGTTTCCGACGCTGCCGCGAGCGCTGCCTTAGATGCTGAGTACCAGGGCATGTGCGGTGTCGGTGCGATCGCCGAAAGCGACGCGATGTCGACGATGGTTCCGGAGCCTCGCGCGATCATGGCGGGCAACAAGGCTCGTGTGAGTCGCAGTGGCGAGAAGACGTTAATACGCATGAGCCGTTCGCCCGCCTCAGGATCGGCTGAGCTCAATCCTCCGAGGAGCTGGACGCCAGCGTTGTTGACGAGCACGTCGATTGGACCAAATGCAGCTTCGGCGTCGGCAAGCCACTCGGTGGCTCGCTCGGGTACGCTGAGATCGTGAACCACAACGCGCGCGCAATCGCCCAATTCGTCCGCGAGTTTCTGCAAGAGCTCAGCTCGGCGAGCGACCAATGTGACCCGATACCCATTCGTTGCGAGGTCGCGCGCGATCGCTTCGCCGATTCCCGAGGACGCACCGGTTACGGCAGCGTGAGGTAGGTTGGACATACTGCAACGGCGTAGCAGAGGCGTGAAATGACGCCAGTTGAACCACACCGAGTCGTCGCGCCTTGCAGGTTTGATAGGCTGAGCTCATGGCCACGATAGGTCGCACAGCTGTCCTCGTTGTCGCGCTCACGTCGATTCGCGCCCACGCAAAGGAACCAGAGCACGTTGAATGGGGTGTGCCTGTGATCCATTCTCTCGGGCTACTGACCACAATGCGTGTTTCAGAAGCGGTGCTGTGGCCGAAGCCATTCGCGCAATTTGATACTTGGGGTGATCACTATAAGGAAGCGTTTACAAAGCCTCCTCTATTTGATGCGTCCGCTTCGTTCATGCAATGGGATGGCGATCCACTCGCGATCAATGTCGTGGGCCACGGCCTTTTGGGGAGCGAACTCTATCTTCGCGCAAGGCAATGCCATTTCGGCTGGTTCGGATCGTTCGTGTTTGCGGCGGGCGCATCTGCCATCTGGGAGTACGGAATCGAAGCCAACGGTACTCGTCCATCGGCTCAAGATCTCGTCTACACGCCACTTATGGGATTGGCGCTCGGAGAGCTTCGATACGGTGCATGGACCGCTGCGGGAAAGCTCAAACGTGGCACCGAGCGGGCGGTGTTGCGCGCAGTCTTCGATCCATTCGGAGAACTCGAGAGACTCGCCGGTACAGTTTGTTGACGGGTAGTGGTTGACGAGAAGCGTCACTTCACGACGTGCTGCGCGATGAACACGATATTGCCGGCCGGGTCGCGAACGACGCTTTCCCTTGCGCCGTAAAACGTTGATCGACCCTCGATGAGAACTTCTGCAGCTCGCAATTGGGCATACGCAGCGTCGAGATCGGGCACCTCGAGGTAAATGACTGTGCGGTAGGCGCCCCGCGCAATTTGCGGAACGTCGTCGGCGACGCTTGCGCGAGACTGAATCATGAGTTCGAGTTCGTCTTTCGCGAGGATCACGAAACCAATTTTATCTTCGTGGGGTACCGTTACTTTTCGAGTGAACCCGAGACTCTCCCAGAACGGTAGACAAGGTTCGATCGCATCCACGATGAGGTTAGGGGTGAGCTTGCTCATGTTTGGGTGCTTAGCACCCTTGTGATACGGTCAAGCGGGTGAACTACCCATTCTTCTTCGATTTTATTTCTCCCTATGCTTATGTCGGCTGGTTCAGAACCGATGCGCTTGCAAAAAAGCACGGTTGCCAATTCGTGCCAGTGCCAGTCCTATTTGCAGGGCTCCTCAATCACCATGGGACAAAAGGTCCCGCGGAAGTTCCTGCGAAACGAACCTACGTTTTTAAGGATGCAACGCGCAAAGCGGCCGAGGTCGGGTTGCCGCTGGTGCCTCCTCCGTCTCATCCGTTTTCGCCGCTTCTCGCGTTGCGTATCGTCTCGATGGTTGACGACCTAAAGGCGCGATCCGAATTGGTGAGCGCGCTCTTTCGTCTTTCTTGGGGAGGCGGAGGCGGCGTCGACGATCCTCATCATGTTGAGCGCATGCTCTCGGAACACGCGTTTGATGGAGCATCCCTCGTACGCGCCGCAAGTACCGATGAGGCAAAGGCTCGTCTTCGCACACAAACGGAAGATGCCATCAAACAGGGCGTCTTCGGGGTTCCGACGCTCCTCGTTGATGGCGAAATTTTCTGGGGCGCTGACTCGCTGATCCACGCCGAGCAGCGCATGCTCGGACGTGATCCTATCGATTCGGTTGATCTTGCGCGATGGGCGAACTTGCCGGCTACCGCATCGCGTTTGCGATAGTCGCTTCGCGACTGATTTGACTTTACGATGGTCCGTGACCGCGTGAACGATCGTAACGAGGACGCGAATCGCGCCGTTGAGCGCTTTCGCGCTCGGCAACACTGGCGTTGGTTGGTGATCCTTCGGGTTTGAAGGGATGCTCGTCAACGATCTTGACTCTGCGACGAATGAGGCGCTCGATGCGAAACAACGACGCGCGTTCGTCAGCTGCGCAGAACGAAAGCGCGATGCCATCCATGCCTGCGCGTGCAGTACGACCGATCCGGTGGACGTAGCCTTCTGCTTCGGCTGGAAGGTCGTAGTTGATGACGTGGGAAACACCGTCGACGTCAATGCCGCGCGCTGCCACGTCGGTGGCAACAAGAACGCGTACGCGACCGTTCTTGAAGCTCGATAGCGCGCGTTGCCTCGCGCCCTGTGTCTTGTCACCATGAATTGCGTCCGCTCGGACGTCGGCGTCCATCAACATGCGTGCAACGCGATCGGCAGCGTGCTTTGTGCGCGTAAATACCATCGCCCGAGTGATCGTCGGGTCCTGCAATACGTGTTGAAGAAGTTTGCGCTTCTCCTCTTGGTCAACAAAGTAGACGGCTTGTTCGACGCGCTCAGGAGTCGACGCAACGGCGGCGACCTGCACCCGAACAGGATCGCGCAAGAGCTCGCGCGCGAACGGCTCGATCGATGCTGGCATCGTTGCCGAGAAGAATAGCGTCTGGCGGTTCGACGGCATCAATTTGGCGAGGTCGCTGACGACAGGTTGAAACCCTTGGTCGAGCATGCGGTCGGCTTCGTCGAGCACAAGCACTTCGATCTGTGAAAGATCGATGAGCCCTTGGTTCATGAGATCGCAAAGACGCCCAGGCGTTGCGATGAGCACGTCCACACCGCGACGAAGTGCGAACGCTTGTGGTCCCATTTGAACGCCGCCATAGACGACGGTGTGGCGAATGCCGGTGAATCGAGCGTAGCGTTCAAACGAGCGTGCAATTTGCACTGCGAGCTCTCGTGTTGGCGACAAAACCAACGTGCGAAGAACCGGGCGTCCGCTGCGTGGCGAGCCAACGAGGCGTTGGACGATCGGCAGCACGAACGCGGCTGTTTTTCCGGTGCCCGTCTGCGCGCAGCCGAAGAGATCGCGACCCTGAAGCGCGTGAGGAATTGCCTTTGCTTGGATCGGTGTTGGGTGCTCGTGGCCTTCTTCGCGAATGGCGCGAAGGAGAGGCTCGATCAATTGGAGGTCGTCGAAGGTCTCGATGTTCTCGGAATTCGGTAAAGAAACTGGACGAATTACAGCTGCGGCTGGGGGAGCCGGAGGTGCTGGCGTTTCAACGCGAGTGTTGGCCTCGAACTCACGAGGGGCTGGGCGTGGCGATTGGAACTTTGGCTCGAACGTTCGAACCGGTCGCGAATCGCTACGTTCGTGCGAATCAGTTGAATGAAAGGGACGCTCACTTCGGGGTTTCGGTTCGAAAGCGCGCGCAGGGTGATCA
>JAHFDZ010000087.1 GCA_023248745.1 Myxococcales bacterium
AAAAGAACCGCGCCAAAGCCATCGAACTCGCCGTCGCTACAATCGAAAAAGAATACGGCAAGGGTTCGATCATGCGCCTCAAAGAGGGTCAGGCGCTTCACGCTGAAATGGGTGTCGTCTCTTCGGGCAGCATCGGCCTCGACATCGCACTCGGCATCGGCGGGTTTCCACGCGGTCGCATCATCGAAATCTACGGCCCTGAGTCGAGCGGAAAAACAACGCTTACGTTGCACGCAATCGCAAACGCACAAAAAGCTGGCGGCGTCGCAGCCTTCATCGATGCGGAGCATGCACTCGATCCAACCTACGCCCGTAAACTAGGCGTCAAAACCGACGAGCTTCTCATCTCGCAACCCGACTTCGGCGAACAAGCCCTCGAAATCGCCGACATGCTCGTGCGATCGGGTGCAGTCGACATCATCGTGGTCGACTCTGTTGCAGCACTCGTCCCCAAAGCTGAAATCGAAGGCGACATGGGTGACAGCCACGTTGGCTTGCAGGCGCGCCTCATGTCACAAGCGCTTCGCAAATTGACGGCGACAGTCGCGCGATCAAACTGCCTGCTCGTCTTCATCAACCAGATCCGCATGAAGATCGGCGTCATGTTCGGCTCCCCTGAAACAACCACAGGCGGCAACGCGCTCAAGTTCTATTCGTCAATGCGTCTCGACATTCGTCGCGTGGGCGCCATCAAAGAAGGTGCGGCAGCGCAAGACGGCAAGCGCGAACCCGCAGTGGTCGGCAATCGCACGCGCGTGAAGGTTGTGAAGAACAAGATGGCGCCTCCATTCCGCGAGGTCGAGTTCGACATTCTTTACGGCCACGGAATCTCGCGATCGGGCGATGTCCTCGACTTGGCCAGCGATCTCAACTTGGTCGAAAAGAGCGGCGCTTGGTATTCGTTCCAAGGTGAACGCATCGGCCAGGGTCGCGAAAACGCGAAAACGTATCTCGAGCAACACCCCGAACTGATGGAGAAGCTCGAAGCCATGGTGCTGAGCAAGCACAACATTGTCCGCGGTGGCGACTACCCAGCGGTTGCACTCGAAAAGGCTGAGCGCGCCGAAAAGGCCGAACGCAATGAGCGCAATGAGAAAGAGGCGAAGGAAGCGGTCGCGGCCAAAAAAGGCAATGCTCCCGTTCCCAAAGTAGCCAACTGAAGCGCAAGTAAAACGCTTCGTGCCGCACCAAAAGCAACAAATCTAAACCGTAAAGCGTCTTGTCCATCTGGCAAGACGCTTTCTTCTTTTGTTTCGCTGAGCCCCAGCCTATTTCGATCGCTCGTCGATCAATTTGGCGGAGGCGCACCATAAAGCGTCTTCATCCCCGCATCGTCCGGCGGCGGTGGCGTGCCGTACGGAGGTTGGTTGTTGGTGTCCGGTCCTGCATCCTTGGGCGGCGGACCACCGTACGCGGCGTCGACCAAGAAGACGTCAGGGCGCGCGTCGATGGGTGTGACAACGTCTGCCGGCGCGTCAGTCGATGCATCGGCTGCAAGTGCATCGGCTGACGCATCGGACACTGCACCATCCGCTGGAACCGTTTGACCCGAGCAGCCCACCGCCGCTGCGGCTGCCGCTGCTGCGCCAATCGCGAAGAGCGCAGCACGACTCATATTGCTCTGCGGAACGGGAACTCCCGGAGCCACGCGAGCCTTCTGTACCGCGCCACCACAAAACGGACATGCATGGTCGGTTACACGAACGTGCCTCGCGCATGACCGACACGGAATTAGTTGAGCCCTACTCATCGCCAAGTCTCCTTCCTCAATCGTTTGGCAGCGTTGCCGCAATCAGCACAATCAGTGCGCAAATGTCGTCACGGTGGAGGCGCGCCGTACATCGGCATGATGCCCCCATCCGGCTGAGGCGGCGGCCCTCCGTAGGCTGCCTGTGCATCGGGAGGCCCGCCATACGCCGGAATGGGCGGTACGTCGGCTTGCGCGTCTTCGGGTATTGGCGTGATCTTTTGATCAGGCGGAGCATCGGCGGGCTTGCCACCAGCGTCGACTACACCCGAGTCACCCACTTCGCCGTCCGTCTTACCGGAGCAACCCACCGACGCTGTGGCCGCAGCAGCAGCAGCCGCTGCCCCAATCGCGAAGAGCGCCGCGCGACTCAAGTGCCCTCTCGGTACCTCCGGAGCTGGCCTCGTGCGTGCTTGCAGCGAAAGCGCTGCACCACAAAAAGGGCACGCTGCATCGGAGGTGCGCACGTGCCTCGAGCACCCGCGACAAGGAATCAATTGTGATCTACTCATAAGTCAACCTCCTTGACCAACACAACTACGCTGGCAAATCTTCAACAACCAACTCGAAAACACCATGATCAAAAGGCTCTCCCGGCGCGGCTTGCGCCTTGACAATCCGCTCACGCTTGCCGACGCGCTGCATCTCGAGCGCGCGGTGGTGGCAAAACGGATTGTTGCCAGGTTTGCCAAGCGTGACCTGTGACGTCCAGGTGCAGCCACTCATGCAATCTTCGGCGTAGTAACAGGTGCGGCAGAAACCCCAAAGATCGTCGACCGTGCGATCGCGCGTGTAGCGCAGTGGTGCCGCGCGCTCCCAAATGTCGACCAATTTGTCGTCGCGAATGTTGCCACCGGTCCATTGCTCGGTTGGCAGCGAAGGGCAGCCCTTGATCGCACCGTTGGCTTCGATGCCAAGGCTTGCGCGACCTGCACCGCACGACCCGCCGTGTCCACGGTACGTATTGCCGCGAAGCAACGTCTCGTAGGGGCCAAAGTAACCAATATTGTTACCATTCCACAGTCGAACGCCGAGCTCGTTGCATCGCTCTTTTAGTTTCGCAAGATACGGAAACAACTCGAGCAAGTCGTACGGCTGCATCAGTACTTCGGGCTCGTCGGCCGCGCGCCCCATCGGAACCGTCAATTGAATTTGCCAGCTGTGAATACCAAGCGCCCCGATCATCTCGAGGACGCTCCCCATGTGCGGCACAGACAGTCGATTGATCTGCGTGTTGCACGCCACGCGCATGTTGCGTTCGCGCATCAAGCGCATCGCCTCGACCGCCGACCGGTAAGAGCCTTTCACGCCGCGAAGTCGATCGTGCGTTTCTTCGTCACCGTCGATCGAGATGCTCGCGCCCGCGAGTCCTGCCTTGCGCGCTTCGTCGATGATGTCTGCGGTAAGTCCGCGCCCACCCGAAGTGGTCGTGACCACCATGCCGCGCGCAGTCGCCGCCCGAACGATGTCGAGCCAATCGGACCGCAAGTAGGCTTCACCGCCGATGAGCGTGACTTCTTTGACCTCGAGATCCCCGAGCTGTTCGACAAGATCGAGGGCCTCCGCGGTTGAGAGTTCATCGGGCCGCTCTTTGCCTGCGCGCGAACCGCAGTGACGGCACGCAAGGTCGCACGCCAGCGTGATTTCCCACACCGCGTAGATGGGCCTTCTCTTGTCCACCGCACGAACGCCGTCCGCAAGCGGCAGATGCCTGCGCCCAGGAGCGGCAATGGGCGCGATCGGCAGGCTGCGCTTCGGGCGTTCTTCACGCAGGGCGCGAGAGCGTTCGTCGGCGGAAAGGGGATCAAAAAGCGACATGGGGCCCGAGTGTAAAGCAGAGACCGTGCCACCGCCTCGAGCGTGGCGATTTCCCCCATTTTGAGACGTGCAGACGTTCGAACCCGTGGTTCATTCGTGGTCCACGATGATCATCGATCGGCCGGTTGGCACAACTTGGACCATCGAAGGGGCATCCGAAAAGCTGCTCATGCGATCCGAGCTTCCTGGCGCACGGGTGTTCGATCTCGCGGCCGACGCGCTGCGCAGTGCCCGCAAACGCGGCGTGTCTCGCGAAGAGCGATTGGTGCTCGCACTACCGGCAAGTTGGCTCGTGAACAGTCCCGCCAACTCGCGTGTTCTCAAGCGATGGGCCCTGCCGCCTGACAGCGACACATGGCTCGCGTTGCTCGGCGAGATCGAGACGCATGGCCCTTCTTTCGATACGCAAGCACCCTCACTCATCGCGGCACTTGGTGGCGAGCCTTGCGTCGTCGAAGCCGTCAGCAAAATCGCCGCACTTCTCGAACCTGACGTCGTCCCTTTGATGCCCGAACCTGCACGGCAATTTGTGCTCGGAGAAGACACCAACGACGGCGACGCATTCGTCAAGATGGTGAACTGGTTTGCATCGACCGTCGAAGCGCACGCACGCGACCTGGCGCGCCTCGCGCAAGCGCACGAACCTGTCGCGCTCAGCGCCGCGCAGGTCCTCGATCGCTTGCTTTGGTTTGACTCAGAAGGGCATCGACACTTCGTCGCGACAGCCAAGTGATGGCAGTGGCGTCAGCATGCAAAATGCGACATGGTCGGCGCCGTGAAGCACGTCCCTCTTTTTCCAGTCGTCGCCCTCGTTCTCGCAGCGTGCTCGGGCACAAGCGGCGTCGGCCTCTTGGGCGACGCCGCCGTTGACGCGCGGACCATCGATGCATCCACGCTGAACGACGCTCCAGCGGACGCTTCCGCTCCGCCTGACGCTCCAGCGGACGCTTCCGCTCCGCCTGACGCTCCAGCGGACGCTTCCGCTCCGCCTGACGCTGTAAGCGACGCACCTGGTGACGGTGGCAAGTCCGACGCACCCGCATGCAAACTCACGGCGGCGTACTCCACGAAGGATCAAGACTGTAACCTTTGCGCCGAGGCGTATTGCTGCGCACAGGTCAACGCTTGCTTCGCGTCAAAAGACTGCAACGATGGTTACGTGAATTGCGTGATCGCGTGCGCCCTCACCGAAAAAGACAAGGCCGGGTACGACAAATGCGCAGCGATCTGCGCCACCGACTATCCAACGGGCGACAAGCTCTTCGCTGGCCTCAACCTGTGCGTCGACACGGCATGCAAAACGGAATGCGCAAACTGAAGGGCGGCGGCAAGCGCGCAACAGTACTAAGAGGGGGCAGCCCCATGCCCGCTTTCGCTGAACATCCGTACGCCTCCTTCGTCCACCTCGTACAAAAGCCGGCGCGCTATCTCGGCGGCGAATTCGGTGCGACCCCCAAATCATGGGACGACGTCGACGCGCGCATCTGCCTCGCCTTCCCTGATGTTTACGACATTGGCATGAGCCACCTTGGGTTCAAGATTCTCTACAAAATCTTGAACGACGAACCCCGTACGCTGGCCGAGCGTGCCTACACGCCGTGGATCGACATGGAGGCAGAGATCCGCAAGCGTGCCTTGCCGCTCGTTTCGTGCGAGAGCGCCCGTCCACTTCGCGATTTTGACGTCGTTGGCTTCTCTCTTCAGTTCGAACTCACCTACACGAACATCCTCACCATGCTCGACCTCGGCGGCATTCCGCTTCGAGCGAGCGATCGCGGCGAAACGGATCCTTTGGTGATCGGTGGTGGCCCGACGGCAACCCATCCCGAACCTGTTGCGATCTTCTTCGACGCATTCGTCATCGGCGACGGAGAAGAACGCGCGAAAGAAGTCGCGCTCCTGTGGACCGATTTGAAAAAGACCGGCGTCCCAAGAAGCGAACGACTGAAAGCGCTCGCACGCTTGCGCGGCGTCTACGTTCCATCGCTCTACCGAACGAGCATCGACCCCGACAACGGCCTCACCGTAGTAGACAAGCCTCTTGACGAAAGTGCGGCGCTACCAATCGTGCGCACGCTCGTCGACGATCTCAACCAATATCCATTTCCGGACGTCAGCCCTATCGGAGGGCCAGAAGCCATTTTCGATCGCATGTCGATCGAGATCTCGCGTGGCTGCACCGAGGGTTGCCGCTTTTGCCAGGCCGGCATGATTTACCGCCCAGTTCGCGAACGCGATCCACAGCAAGTGGTCGACACGATCGTGAGCGCGATTCAAAAAACTGGCTACGATCAAGCAAGCCTCACTTCGCTCTCAACGGCCGACTATTCGTGTATCGCGCCGTTGATCAAGAAAGTTGTCGATCAGCTCGAACCCAAGAAAGTGTCGCTTGGTGTGTCTTCGCTTCGGGCTTACGGCCTCGAGGAAAATGTGCTCGACGATATCCAGCGAGTCCGCGCCGCCGGCGTAACGTTTGCGCCCGAAGCAGGCACGCAGCGCATGCGCGACGTCGTCAACAAAAACGTGACCGAAGAGCAACTCATGGAAACCGCCGAGCGCATTTTTTCGCGCGGGTGGAACTCGATGAAGCTCTACTTCATGGTGGGGCTGCCCACCGAAGAGGAGGAAGACGTTCGCGAAATTCCTCGCGTCGGCGGCCGAGCACGGCAAGTGGGCAAACGCGTCAAGCACGCGCTCAACGCCGGGGGCCCGCCAGCCATCACCGTGTCTGTGTCGTCGCACGTCCCAAAGCCACATACGCCGTTTCAGTGGTGTGCAATGGACACGCAGGCGTCGATTGAACGCAAGCAAGGTTGGCTTCGAGAAGAGGCGCGCAAAAACAAAGTGGAGCTCAAAGTCCACGATTCGAGCACCTCATGGCTCGAGGGCGTGTTCTCGCGAGGCGATCGCGTTCTTGGCGACGTCATCGAGATGGCCTATCGGCAAGGCGCACGCTTCGACTCGTGGGAAGAGACCAAAAAAATGGAATTGTGGGAGCGTTGTTTTGACGCGCACCACATCGACGTCGCCAAATACCTTGGCACGCTTGCCGTGCACGCGCGCTTGCCCTGGGATCACATCGACGTGGGCCTCGAAGAGGGCTTTCTGCTGCGCGAGTACCGCAAGGCGGTCAAGAGTCGCCTGTCGCCACCCTGCGGCAAGGTTGCCGGTGCATTCGTCCACCACACCAACATCAAGGACGCGGAAGCCGACAATCGTCGCCTTGTTTGTTACGATTGCGGCGTCGCGTGCGACCTCTCGGCGATGCGAACAGAACGACTCGTTTACCTCCGAAGGCTCGACGCAACGGAAAAGCGTCCGCCGCCACCACCGAGGGAGCGTCAAACGAATCCGCAAAAATCTCCCGCCTCGTTTACGCAAGGAGAGCCGCGCCGCTATCGCTTCGCCTACACAAAACTTGGTTCAGCTTCTTTCCTATCTCACCTCGACATCGTCAGAGCGCTTCCTCGCGCCTTCAGGCGCCTCGCGCTGCCGCTCTACTATTCGCGCGGATTTCATCCGAAGCCCGACATGGTGTTCGGCCCCGCCCTCTCACTCGGTGTATCCAGCCTTGGCGAGTGGATAGATCTAAAAATCACTAGTGACTTCGATCCTCAAGCGGTTCTCGAAGGTCTCACCGCAGGCTCTCAACTCGGCATGACGTTTACGGGCGGCGTGCGTCTCGAAAAGTGCGATCCCGTCGTCACGCGGCTTATCACCGGCGCAAGATACATGCTCGTGTTACCGAAAAAAGCTGTGGTTGCTGCTGGAGGGCGCGCTTGGTTAGACGAGCACGTCGCACGCGTTGCCTCTGGAACCGACTTGACAGTTGTCAGGCGAATTGACGGAATTGGCAAGAAGGTGAACGTTTCTCATTTCTTGCGAACGCTAACGGTCATAGACGATCCAAGCGTGCTGCTCGCATCGTCAGGCTTCGAGGGTGACTACGTTTGCCTCGATGTCGCGATTGCAATTGGGAACGCAGGTAGTGCAAAAATTAGCGAAGTGGCAGAGCTCCTCTTCGGCAAAGAAGATTCGCTTCCCTATCGTGCGGTGCGCACCGAGCTTGGTCTCTACGAAGACGGACGCATCGTCAGCCCACTCGAACTCGATCGGGTAAGACCATCCGAAGCACCCGCTCGCGAGTCTTCGATCGCGGACGCAGAAGCGAACCAAGTCGGGATGACTCGTCACTCTGCAACCGGCGGCGGCGCGCACCTTGAGACGAATGCGACCGAACCACCTGCACCGTCAACAAAGTTGACTCTACTGCCGCATTTTACGGTCCACGAAACGGCTTGAACATCAAGTTGCTCAAGCGGATTGACTTTAATGTGAAGACCGTCAGGAACGGCGTTAATCGTGCCGCTGAGCGTACTGAAGACTTCGCTCATAGCGCTGATCACGTCTTCACTTGGTGTCTTCGACGCGAGCATTGAGTCGAGTTCCTCTTTGGGAATCATCATCAATTTGCCGCCGAGCGCGATCGTCGCGGCGAGATCCGCGATCAAGGCGCCGACTTCAAGGCCAGCGTCATCGACCAGACGGCACATATAAAATGCATCAGCGCCCTTCTTGTTAAACTTCGGTCCCTTCTTCTCAGCGGCAGTGAGCGACATCTCTTTGCCCAACAAGGTCTGCGCAGCCTTGTTGACCTCGAGAGCATTCGGGAACAGCAGGGGCTTGGCCGGTGTGATGGGTTCGGGGTCAGGAACGTCATCCACTTCTTCGTCATCGTCGTCCTCAACGGGAGGCGCGCCTTCAGCAACCGCACTTGGTGGACCCGCAGCAGGAGCGACTTCTCGTCGTTTGGTAGCCTCAGGAATGGCTGCAGCAGCGCCTTCCTTTGCGGTGAGTTCGTCGGGCATCGAAGGCTCCTGGCCCCGCGCGAGCGCTGGCATGCCACCGCCGTCTCGAACGGCCCCACCCGCCCTGCCGGCGCGCTCTGCGACGGCGCGACTGGCGGCTTCGCGCACGTCTTCTGTTGCGGCGCCGAGCAACACGCGAACCTGCACTTCGAGATCGCCCACCTTATTGCGCAACTTTCCGTTGTCATCTTCGAGCTCGTCGAGGCGCATCGCAATTTCTTGCGGCAGCTCGCCCTGCATCTGTCGCTTCTCGGACTCTGTCAATCTTCTTGACAATCTCTCAAATGCGAGCGCCATCGTGGCCATTTCGGTGCGCATGCCGACTTCGCCGGTGCGCTTTCCACTCACATCTTGCGTCGGTGCGGCTTCTAATTTTGGCTCATCGTGAAAGTCACCCACCATCGCGGGAACCCACGCGCCATGCCTTACTTCAAACGCTCGCTCGTCATGCGGATCGGTATAACTGCGGAGCAAGCGACTCGCAGCAGTCGCGAGCACCTGTCCGGAGGGAGAGCTCTCGAGATGATACAGGATGACGTCGTCGCCCTCGATTCGCTCGATCATCGGACGCAGTACATTGTCCGGCAACGCAACGAGGCACTCGATCTCGAGGATCCAGCGGCCGTTGTGGCGAACGAGCCGTTTTGGCTTCGACGTTTCAACCGACATGCGTGTTAAAACGGCCGCTTTTGCTGAAACTAAACGGCGACGCGCGCCGATGCGAAGCGCAACGTCACCGGCCACGAAGTGCGGTCGCCACGTGTTTGCCCTCGGCTCCAAGCGCAGTGAGGGCGCCGCACACCAGTTCGTCACTACACGGCCCCACCCGTCCACCCGAACGCGGCCACTGCGATCGCGACGATCGAAGCGACAACGGAGTACGCACATCCACACCTGACCAAGCATCAGGCGCACCAGCCATCGACGCCTCGCTCTCGCCGCCCCCCGACCCGAACGAAAACGGAAACGTAGGCGTGATACCCACCTTTTGCACTGCGCGACCATCGGGCAGCGCATAGACCATGGTCGTCAAGCGCATTGACCCTGCTCCTATCGGATCGGGGAAATACTCCTGAACGCACCCTTTACCGAACGTGCGCTCACCAATGCTCGGGCCGCGACCGTACGCCATAAGTGCGCCCGCAATCATCTCTGCCGCGCTCGCGGTTTCGCTGTCGACAAGCGTCGCGACAGGTCCGCGCCATTGGTCGACGAACGGTGGAACTGAAGCGCGATCGGGCGCCACAGTGGCATGACGTCGGCGCATCGGGAAGAGCGGCACGCCCGGCATGAAGAGCCCGAGTGCATCGCTTGCTCCTTCGGGATCTCCGCCACCGTTGCCGCGAAGATCGAGCACGACGCCCAAAAAAGATCGCTCAGCACGCGCCTTCAAAAGAGCAGTGGCGAGGCTTTGTCCCAGGTCCTCACGCACGTCATGAATCGCGACGAGCAAAATGTCACCCGTACCGTAACGAATTCGATCGACGTCAAGCTCTGGCGCAGCGACCGGACTCGCGTTCGATGTCGGCGGCACCTCAAGGACAAGCACTTTGCCATCGCGCCAAACCATCGCCTCGGCGGCCACGCGACCACTCGCAGCCTGACTCCCCAACGCCTCGGCCTGCTCGGGCGGCATACCTCCCGTTGCCACCCCCGCGAGGCTGAGCAACACATCGCCATCCATAAGGGGAACGGCAGCGCCCGCCTCGATGCGAAGCCCAAACGACGTCGGCTCAATGCGTTCCCACAAACGCAAAGGTGGCGCGGCCGCGAGTTCACTCTCATACAAAGATCCTTCTTCATCCCGTGGTGACCATGCGCCATGGGGATCGAGTGCTTGCACGTATGCACGCACAGCAGCGCTAAGCGCGACTCTCTGCCACGTTTCTGCGGTCAAATTCGGGAAATAACGCGCAGTCGCAGTTACAATAAGGTTCTCCGCAGAAGGTTCAGCAAATTTACGAAAGGCACGCGCATGCACCGCCAACGTCTGCGTGAGATCGCGCGCGGGCTGGGTCACCTTCTCGCCCTCAAAAATCGAGGACGACAGAACGGAGGGATCAACGACGCCCGCCACCTTGGCGCCTTCAAATTCAACAGCAAGCCCGTCAACCCAACGTTTTAGCTCGCCGCCAATTTTCAAAAACGACGCACACTGCCGATGTGCCCCTTCAAGTTCCGCCACAAGCTCGCGCGCAAGACCGTCGATCGTCGCCTGAATCGGCGCATCCGGAGCCGCACTCCAAAGCCCATAAGGATCAAGCCAGTCACCGAACGACCGTGAAAACGCTCGCGCATCAACTCCCACTGGAGGCGAAACCAATTGCTCTCGCGCATGCGCAACAATGGCCTCCGCCTGTTCGCAGGAAAGTACGGGAGCTTGACCATTCGGCAACGCGCCCGGAGCGCCATTGAGCAGGACGACACCAGGAGCGCGCTCAACAACGCGCGGCGCAGGCGGTGGCGTTTGCCTCGTCGCTGCCGCAGCACCAAGGAGCGCAACAGCTAAGACGAATCCAACGGTCCATCGACGCGAAAATCGCACACCGACAAGGGTATCAAATGCAGGCGCGACAGCCCCAGTTTCTGAGAACTCCCGCTCTAGCTGACGCTCTCGCTACCGCTCAACCCGAACCAACTCCACATCAAACTTAAGCACCGCACTCGGCGGAATCACCGGCGGCATTCCCGACGCGCCGTAGCCCATATCGGGCGGAATCACGAGGCGACGTTTGCCGCCCTCTTTCATGCCTTTGACGCCTTCGTCCCACCCCTTGATAACTTGGCCAACGCCAAGCGTGAACACGAGCGGTTTGCCACGATCGCGTGAGCTGTCGAACTTGCTGCCGTCGAGAAGTGTACCCGTGTAGTGCACATGCACCTTGTCGCCAGTCTTAGCTTCTTGGCCGGCGCCGATTTCGTCGTCGATGATTTCGAGATTGCCCATGGGTCGTCGCTCACTTGCGAGAGGGTTGTCTGTGGGTTTCGTTGGGGTCGAGTCCTCGGCCAGCGCCGCTTGATTGCGCGGACTGCGAAACTCAGGCGTGTCGGGAAAACAGGCCGCGAGTCCGATCACGGAGATGAAGAGGCCAAAGCACGTACGCATGCGCGCGCACCCTATCGCAGTCCAGGCTCTCAGTCTTTAGCGAGCGAAGAGTTCGTCTTCAGGCTCGAATGTCGAAACGCTTACTGCGTGAGACCCACGCCCGGACCACGCTTGCCACCTGCACCTGGAGACGCAGTGCCCGCGCATTCGCCCGAAGCGGTGCCCTTTCGAACATAGGTTCCGCCCGTAAGTCCATCAGGCGCTGCGTTGCCCTCTGCAAAGCTACGCATCATGGTGCACGCCTTGTCGCATTCCTTCTGCCGCGCGGGCGTTAGAACCGCATCGTACGAGCAGTGCATTTGGATCCCGCTCCACGCAATCTGGAGCCCGTTATCGGATGCGCTCGGATACTTCTGCGCGAGCTTCAGACATGGCTCGATCCCATTCGCCGATCCACTCGCGCCCACTTCGGTGCAATCCGCACTCAACTTGTCCCGTTCGCGATGACAACCCGACAACGCAAGCGCGATAACAATCGACGACGCGATAGAAAGTCTCTTCATGCACGAAGACTACACGAGGGATTGTTGCCTTCAGCGCCAATACGTGGCGCACCGCTATCGCGCGAGCGCATGCACTCGCGAGTTAATCCTCAGCGAGCGAATCGACCAACCTCACAACGTCGTGCTCAGCGACCGCGCACAGCGCAACACGCAGGGCGCCCTTTTGCGGCACGACAAACACGCCACGAGCCTTCATGCGTTCGGCCTTCGCGTACGCGTCGGGATGAAACACCGTGACGAAGAATCCCCCTTCGTAACGCGGATAGAGCAAGCCTCGCTTTGCGGCTTCCGCATTGAACGCAACCACGCGCCGCAAGAGGAGTTCACGCAACTGTGTTCGATCACTTTCGCAACGCGCCGCAAGCTCAGGGTCGGCAAGTAACTGAGTGACGGCATAGAGACCGCCACGGTTACAATTCGACCACGTGCCGCGGCACGAATAGGTGAGCGCGGATTGCACAGCGGTTCTATCGCTCGCGTCGCTCACTGTGGCGATGAGTCCACCGACGCGAAGGCCGTAGTGTGTGAACGCTTTTGAGCCGCTCCAAGCAAAGAGAAGCGGAACCTTTCCGAGGAGATGGACAAGTTTCTTGACGAAACGTCGCGGATCGCCTGCAGCATAGGTGTAGTACGCCACGTCAATGAGCGCGGTGACGGGCCCGCGCGATGCTTGACCATCAAGAATATTGACGAGATCGGTCCATTCGCCATCACTGAGCGAGTAGCCCGTCGGGTTGTTGCAAGGGTCGTTTAGGAAAAGGAGCGCGCGACCTTGCGTTGCCAAATGTTCAGATACTTTACTATCGAGCGCCGCAAGGTCGTAGCCACCACTGGGCGTAAACATGTTGTACGTGTCGACACGACGTTCGTTTTCGTCGGCAAGCGTTGCGTACGGGCCCCAGTAAAAACTCGACGTAAGGAGCGCTTGGCCGGGTTCTAGAAAGTTGGCAATCGCGTGACGAAGCGCGCCCGTACCACCGGGAGTTGCCACCGCAACACTCGCGTCCGCGAGAGCCTTCTCCGTGCCGAGAACATCGGCAATGATCGCGCTCAAAAATGGACCGCTTCCCGCGATGGGAGCATACGTGGCCCATTCAGCCGCCGGCACGCGCGTGATTGCGTCGTGCGCACTCGGCAGAATTGCGAGCGTTCCATCGTCGCTCAGCAGCGCGCCAACCGTCGCGTTGACGATCGATTCACCCCTCGACCTTCGCGCAGTCGCCTCTTGATTGAGTGCGAAGATAGGATCGTCGCTTGGACGCGCGGCGTGGGTCGCGATCAGGTGGCGCATGGCCGCGAATTGTACGACGAGTCGGTCTGGCGAGAAGCGTTGCTTGCCGTCTGCATGCATTTGGTCGACGTTTCACTCCGCTTGACACTTTGTCACGCGCTCGCGTCAGCTGGCCGTTGCCTTGACACCTTGTCGCCACGTTTCTAATTGCGCGCGTGATTTACCAAGTTTTGGGGTGTCGGGTGTTGGCACGCGGTATGCTGTGACGCGACAAACCATGACTCTCTTTTCTAGAGGAGTCCGCGCACTCCCTTCCTATGCGCTCGCGGTAGCTGCGCTCGTTTCGGGCGGCTCAGCCTTGGCGCAAACGATTACGCTTCCCTCGCCGACAACGGACTTCCGCACCGCGTCAGGTCGCACCGGCACGACCGAGGTCATTTATGGTCTGAGTCGCGCGGACTGCGAAGCCGACCTCGTCTACACATTTCATCCGACCATTGCGACCTGGTCGACCGGTGAGTTTCAAGTCTGGGCGAGCAACACAGCCGATTGCAAAAGCAAGGACGCACGCACCGCCACGTCCAATCGGCAGTGTTGGCAAGTTGCGACACCAACCCCTGCGTTTATCAACGGTTCGCTTACCGTACCGATCAAAGGACGAGACCTTGTTTCGTACGTCGGGAAATCGCCGCCAGACGTCTACACACCCGCTGACGTCACCGCATGCACAAACCAAAGCGGCACAGCGGCCGTGAAGATCACGCTGTACTTTTTGATCGTCGATTCTTCTTCCAAGGAAGCACTCGGAACGGGTGCGAGCTACGGGCTGTCAACGGATCTTCTCGCTCCATCAGCGCCGGACATCACGAGCATCGAGGTCAAGAACCAAGCGCTCAAAGTCAATTGGGGCACAACGACCGACGTCGACATCTTGACCTACGACATCTGCCGTGACGACGGTGTTCCTGTCGCGAGCGCTGGAGTCATCGACGCCGGAACGCCCGATGGTGCGGGCCTCGGTGTGGGAGGCAGTGCCTGCGCGCCCATCGGTGGTGACGCCGGAACCACTTCTACTACTGGCGACGCTGAGACAACCGCCGACGCTGAGGCAACCCTCGATACCGGAACGCCTGACGCTTCCGCCATCGACGCTTCGGACACTGATGTTCAAGTTTCGCCTGACATCACAACGACGCTCACCTGCGCATCCGAGGGCAAGGGTGTCACTTCGCACACGTTTGACGGACTCGACAACGACAAGGTTTATACGTTCGTGCTGAAGGCGCGAGACGCTCTTGGGAATCAAGGCGATGTGGGCGCAGCGGCATGTCAGTACGCTTCAACGACGTCGAATTTCTTCGATGCGTACTCCGCCGCGGGTGGCCAGGCCGGCGGTGGATTCTGTTCAATAGGGCACGGATCGCTCACGGGGCTCACGAGCATCGCAATGGGCGTTGCTTGCCTCGCACTTCTGCGACGAAAGAGGCGCTCGTGAATCTTCGATTCGTAACATTGAATGCGATATTAATGCTCGCGAGCCTTCCCGCGAGGGCTGACGAGTTCGCGCCCAAATTTCATGCCGATCCAAGACGCTTTGAGTCGCCCCAGAATTTTGCGGTCGAACTTCGCCTAGGACGCTACCGACCGAGCGTTGATCTGGAGCCTGGTTTGAAGAGCCAACCGTATCGAGAGGTCTTTGGCGATAGCGCGTCGCTGTACATGGGCCTCGAGTTTGATTGGCAAGCACTGCGTATTCCGTATTTTGGCACCATTGGGCCAGGCATCGCGGTCGGCTACATGGACAACACGACAACGGCACCATTTAAGGTTCCGCGTCTTGACGGTGCAGCATCGGGGTCGACAACCTCGCTTGAGATTTTCCCCGCGCAACTGCTCGGCGTATTGCGCGCCGACGCGCTCTGGCGTGAGTGGGGAATTCCGGTGGTCCCTTACTTTAAAGGCGGCCTCGGAGTTGCGCGTTGGCGCTCGTTTAGCGATGGCATCACGTCATCATCCGCTTCTGGCGTGGCTGCAAAAGGTACCGTCTACGGTTACTATATCGCGGGCGGCGCAGCATTTAACTTGAACGTCTTCGATCGATACACCGCACGCAATTTCGATCAGCGCATTGGTGTCAACAATACGTACGTCTTCTTCGAGGTCTACACCGCGAGCTTGGAGTCAGCGTTCACGGGCAAGCCCCTGTACGCCGGCACCACCAGTTGGACCGCTGGGCTGCTATTCGAATTTTAGCCGCCTTTTCCGCTTCGGTATCAATCATGAGGTGGGGGTCGCTTTGAGCAACGTACAGAAAGAAGGCAGCCGCTTCGGGCAAGAGTTACGGCGGTGGCGCCAGGCTCGCCACCTCTCGCAAGAGGCGCTTGCGCGGACCGCGGGATTTTCAACGCGTCATCTGAGCTTCCTCGAGACGGGTCGCGCAAGGCCAAGTCGTCAAGCTGCTGAAGTATTGGCGACGGCTCTTGCGCTGACCATGATGGAGACCAACGCGTTCGTGCTCGCTGCGGGGTTTGCACCCATCTATCGAAGCGAGGGTTGGCAACCCAACGCGCCTGAACGGCGAGCAATTGAGCTCCTCATGGCCCGACTCGAGCCTTACGGCGCGATCGTCATCGATCGCAAGTGGAGTTTGCTTCACATGAACGATGGCGCAAAGCGCGCGTGGCATGCGTTCGGTTGCAAGTTACCGCCAGGGCTCGAGGAACCAGGCGGCGCCTTTCGCGCGATGTTCATGCCTGAGTTGATCGCAAAGCTTGAAAACGGTGAAGAGCTGCTCGCTCAAACGGTCCGCAGGCTGAGACGAGAAGCTGTCATTGATCTAAGCTCGGCCGAACGGTTAAGCGAGTTGACGACATTCTTTCCGCAAGTCGCCCACGTTCAAGATGGTCCCATCGACACCGTGCTCTCTGTACGTGTCAACCATGACGGAATGACGCTCAAGTTCTTCACTTTCTTGACGACTTTGGGCACGACGGGCGATGCGATCGCCGAAGAATTGCGCATTGAGGCATACCTGCCGGTGGATGCCGAAACCGACGCATGGGTCCGGGGCTTGGTTGATTCGGGAGTGTCCCTCGGTTCCCTCCCGTAATCGCTACGTTGCCTCGGGCCTCCGCACCATGAGGACGAGAAAGAGCGGGCCTCCGAGCAGCGCGGTCACGGCGCCAACGGGTAGCTCGCGTCCCAACTGAAACGTGAATCGACTAAGCGCATCGCAAGCCACGAGCGTTGCTCCACCAAAAAAGAAGGACGTCGGAAGCAGCAAGCGAACATCCGGTCCGAGAAGTTTGCGCATCGTGTGGGGAACGAGGAGCCCGATCCATCCGATGAGTCCCGTCACACTAACGATTGCGCCGACGATGAGCGAGCCGGCAAGAAACGTCCGACGCTCAAGTTTCTTGACGTTTACGCCCAGATGCGTGGCGCCCTCATTTCCAAGCGCGAGCAAGTTAAGTTGACCTGATAATCGCATCAGCAGTGCGCTTCCGATCAACGTGTAGAACGCAACGAAACCAATGGTGGGCCAAGCTTGAACGTCGAGGAAGCCGGTCAGCCACGAGGTGAGTTCTTGGACCTTCCCTGCAGGAACCAATGTCCGAATAAATGTGATGAGCGATCCAGCGATCGCGTTTAACACGACGCCGGCAAGAATGATCGCGTGAGCGTCGCCTGTCCCCCAACGTCGCACGACGGCATAGACAATCGCGGTCGAAACAGCGCCTCCGAGGAGCGCCGCAAGTGGAACGACCGACGCTCCAAAATAGGTGAACGGTGCAGCGCCCAACGCAATCGCGAGCGTCGCGCCAAGCGCGCAACCCCCGGAAACACCGAGCAGAAAGGGCTCTGCGAGCGGATTGCGCAACGTTGCTTGAAACGCGACGCCGGAAGCCGCGAGCCCGCCGCCCGCTATCGCCCCAAGCACCACACGAGGAAGGCGACCAACGACCAGCGCGTTATGAAATTGTGGATTGGAATTGTCAAAGAGGAACCGAAGCGGAATCGAGTCCGAACCGATTGCAACGGCGAAGAGCATCGCGACGACCAGCGCGAGCACTGAAAGGGCAAGCGTGATGCGGGGATCTCTCATGCGGTGATGCGCTGATGAATCAGGTAAAGGCCGCGGAGCGTCAGCTCATCGTCAACATGCGCTACCGTTCTCGTGAGCGGCGCGATGAGCTTTGCGAGGCCTCCGGTTGCGATTACCTCGACGGGGAAATTCAACTCTGCAGAAAGCCGCTCAACCAAGCCGTCCACCAGGCCAACGTAGCCGTAGACGATGCCCGATTGCATCGAATGGACGGTATTGCGACCGACAACGTGCGCAGGCTTCGCGAGCTCGACGCGCGGCAACTTGGACGCGCGGGCAAAAAGTGCATCTGCGCTGATCTGAATCCCGGGCGAGATCGTGCCACCGAGGTACTCGCCCTTCGGCGAAACGCAGTCGAACGTTGTCGCCGTCCCGAAGTCGACGACGATGCAGCCTGCCTTGACGCGATCGTACGCAGCAATCGCATTAACGATACGGTCCGCTCCAACTTCGTGCGGGTTCTCGTAGAGCACTGGCATACCCGTCTCCATCTCTGGCGAAACGACCTTGGCGTCGAGATGGAAAGAGGTTTTGACCAGCGCGACCATGGGCTCTGTGAGCGGCGGGACAACGCTTGCAACGATCGCCGCTGCGATCCTTTTCGGTTCAATCCGATGCAAGCCTAAGAGCGCGTAGAAGAGCACCGAATACTCGTCGCTCGTGCGACCGCGAATTGTTTCAATGCGAAATTGATGCACGAGGGTTTCGCGCTCGAAAAGACCGAACACGATGTTCGTGTTGCCCACGTCAATCGCTAGGAGCATGCGCCCTCGAAGGTATCAGGATCTGCGGGCGAGCGTCGCGTTCAGTCCACCGGAGCGATGGCCTCAACGAGATCGCCCTCGATGACTTCGTGCCATGGTCCACTTGCTTTACCAACCCATGAGTATGCGCCGTCAAGATGAGGCGTCCTGGCAAGGGTGACGAAAAACTGTGAGGAGCCGGTGTCGCGACCCGCAATCGCGACACCGATGTCGAATGCTGCGAAAGGTACCGGCGATGTTTCGCAAGGCATCGTTGTGCCCGCCCCTCCGTAGCCATCGCCATCACCCTCTTTGCTTTGTGGATCGCCGAATTGCGCAACGAACCCAGGCACCACCCGATGAACCTTCGTGCCGTTGAAAAATCCACGTTCCGCGAGTTCTTCAAAGCGTGCCGACGCGATTGGAGCTGCCTTCGTGTCGAAGCTGAGAAAGAGATCTCCGGCCGTGCTGCGAATTCGAAAACGCGAATGAAGCGCCTTATGGAATGCGAAGTGCGACGGCTCACATGATCGTTGCGAACTCATCTTTTGACGCACCACTTCGGCGGGGTGACAGCGCCACCTGGCATCGAATTCGGGCTTGGACGGAAGGTTAAGCGACTTGACGGCATCGACAAGCGCCGTCGCGGTTTCGGTCGCGTCGCTCGGCCAGGGCCGTACAAGCGCAACGTTGATAGCTGCCTCAACGCGTGAAGCGACCTTGCCCCCTTCGGTGAGTACAAGGTGGGGGTGGCGATGAATGAGGGTAGCCGCCGTTGCGACAAGACCCGGCCGATCGCTTTCGAGCGCGCGCGCGACAACGTCGGGAGCAACGCCCGCGAGCTCGGAGTGTGCGGAGAGCCCCTCGATTGCTTCTTCACGAACGACCGTGTGCGGGTTGTCGCTGAGCGCAACGAAATCGCCGATGTGGGATGGGTGAATCGGTTTACTCAGTCGTGAGGCGAGGCGCGCTTTGGCCCAAGCAAGTGACGTCGTGGGCGCGCATTGTTTGAGCACGTCGGCGTCTGCGTCTCCTTGGGCGAGCTGCAGAGCAGCATCGCAAGAGAGACGTTGCCAGCGGTGAGCCATCTTGGCGTTTGCTTCGGCGAGCCTCTTCGCTTCGGTGACGAGTGAAAACAACGCACGGGCGGCTGCCTTGGATGGCTTGTGAGGCTTACCGCGCACGAGGGTAGTCAAGATGTGGAACGTTTCTTTCAAGACGTTCGTGGACAGCATGGAGAGAGCTTCATCAGCTTTCGCTGGCGCGTGTTCGACGAGGTGTTTTGCCGCTTCGACGCGCTCATTCGTTTTGTATGCGCTCGATGTTACAATCGGAGCCAAAGGAATCGTTTCGCCTGCTCGTCCGAGGGCAATGATGGCCCAAATGCGCGCGTCTGCCACCTCATTGATCGCGCGCTTCGCAAGTGCTTTGGCCGATGGGATGCTCGCACCTGTCTTCATGCGAGCGTAGGGGTAGAGGGCAGCGCCCATCGCACATGGACTCGCGTTGAGGGCTGCGTGGGTGTTGTCGCTAAGCGCCGATTTTCGATTCGCGATGTCGCCCAATGCAAGTGACGCGTCATCGCAGTGCTTTTCGAGTTGCGCGGCGAGCGAGGCTTCTGCCTCGGGCGTATCGCATTGGCCTAGCGCGCGAAGGACGCTCGCGGGAGCGGTAAGAAGCGTGGTCAATCGTGTGACGAGTGCAGGTGTGACGGTGTCCGGCTTGGCACGACAAAGGGTGCCCAGCCCGTGAGCCGCGAACGCAACGACGAATTCGTCATTGTCACGAAGGGCGTTGAAGAGCACTTCAATGCGAGTGGCATCCCCGATCCGAGCGGTTGCTCGAACCGCCATGCGGCGTTCTTCGACCGAGCTTGAGTGTAGCAACGCCTCTGAAATCGCACGTGCGTCGCGATTGGCTTCGATCTCTGGCCAAGCAATTGGTAAAGGAACGGAACTGTCGGCCGGTGCTCCAACGTCCTTTACGGATGGGCTCTTGCAAGCAAAGAGAGCGACCGTCATCAAGCGTGTTAGCGCGCGAGCCACGATAAGGCGTCCTCCTTCACGGTGCGTAGCCAGCGTTTGGTGCGAGGCGGCATTGGGCCAAATACCGGTAGCTCGGTGACCGAAAATTCTGCGCGTTCGAAATAGACCTTAGCTCGTTTCATGTGCCAATCACAGGTCACCAGCAAG
>JAHFDZ010000333.1 GCA_023248745.1 Myxococcales bacterium
CGCTTGCACGGCGTTCTCTTTTTCAACGACGATGGACAACGCTATCCGTCGGCTTAATCGCTCGGAGACCACCTCGCCAATGCACGTTTGGTCGCACTACGGGAAACCGAGCATGACCGCAGCGGGCGACCGCAACCTCAACAAGCCGATCACGACCAACGAAAATTGGGCCTACGATCCCGCGCTCGCGTGTCGCCTCTATGCGGGCGGCGATGCTGATTGTGGCCAGGAGTACGGCGTCATCGAGGGCTCGGCCACCAACGATCCCGCGGTACGCACCAAGATCGCCGGCAGCGACGCGAAGGGCGTGTTTCGCGTTAGCAGCATCACGCGCATGCCACTCGACGCAGACACGCTTGCACAAACACTCGCGACCGGCCAATCGGTCTGGGCTGCGTTCTGTATCGAGAAGTGGAGCGCCAAGTATATCAAGGACGGCGTCATCGCCGATTGGAGCGACAACTGCAGTGGCCATGCAATCGAGCTTGCGGGCTATCGCACAACGTCCACCGGACGGCAGTTCTTGGTGCACAACAGCTGGGGTCCCAAATGGGGCAGTGCCGGTTACGCATATGTGAGCGAGGCGATGGTGAAGCGCCATCTCGAGTACGCGTACACGATCAAAGTGGAGCCTCAATCAGGCCCCGTGGCCGCTCACACGGACGAACTTACTGACGACGATTGTGGATGGAACGAAGTTGTCGATGGTGTGTCGGGGAAGTGTATGAGGATGTGTGCGGATAGCATTTTCAGGCCAATCAATGGCAATTGCGGGTGGTGATCGGCATAGGGGCTTTCGCTTTCGCTGACGCGTAACCGCGCGCGGTTCCCTTTATATGGGCGCTGCGCTTCGCGGGTATGTGCTGCGCACGGCTATTTGGGGGCCGAAACTACGTTTCGCCCCCAAACCCCCATCTTCCTTCACTACGAAGAGATGATTCGTGCATCTGGGCGTTTGACTACCCTGGTGTCCACCTGGATCGCTTCCCTACGCACGCAGGAGCGTGCTCGGTCGCTGCGTTGTTGGGGGCTGTTGGTGTTTCCTAACGTGGGGAGTCGTAGCTCGCGGGGATCCTGATCCTGATCCTGATCCTGATCCTGATTCCTGATCCTGATCCGGGTTCGTTCCTCACGCTGGCGCTCACGCGTGTAACCAAACGTGGTCCCTCTCCACCTACTCCTTCGGTCAGAACTCGTCGGCGTGTGGGTGTCTCATTGGCGACTCGCGCTCAACCTTGGGATCGAGCCGTCGTCCTCAAGCACTGAGGAACTCGATGAGAAATCTACTGTTGCTGGTTACATTCTCAGGTCTACCGCTTTTGGCTGGTTGCAGCGGAAAGGGTGAGATCGAGGTTTCCGGCGGCACTTGGTTTGAACCGAGTGACGATGAGGGCAACGGGCGCGTGGATGCGAGGCCCGGGACGGGTCGTGTGGATGCGAAGCCGCGGACGAGCGGCGGAAGCGGAAGCGGAGGCGGAAGCGGAGGCGGAAGCGGAGGCGGAAGCGGAGGCGGAAGCGGAGGCGGAAGCGGAGGCGGAAGCGGAAGCGGAGGCGGAAGCGGAAGCGGAAGCGGAGGCGGAAGCGGAAGCGGAGGGACTCCGGTTGAGGTTGGGTCGGGTGTCGGCGCAGGTGGGCAGGGGATTGGCAATGGGCTTACCCCTCCGGAAGCCGACGATCGCTACTGTGCTGCAAGCTGCAAGCTGGAGGCACAGTGCGGGTATGCGCCCAAGGATTGCATCGACGCGTGTCACGCACACAATCGCAATGTTCGCGACGAGTTCCTTTCGAAGGAAGCGGCTTGCCTTGAGTCTGCGACGTGTTGGGAGCCGCAAGGGTCTTGCGCGCACAAGGCCGCAAAAGTGCTCAAATGCGATTACGAATCAGATGCGCTCTTCCAAAAGTGCCAGAGCAGGCGCGATCAGTGTGGGGCTCAAATTCGCGCTGACGAGTGCGCGCGGTATGTCTTCTTGACGAACGACGCGCGCAAAGAAGTGGACACGTGCCTTTGCCTGCCGTGCGAAGACGTGGGCAAGTGCATTGACCAAGCCCTTGCGCGTAAGAAGTAGTAGGGGCAAGCAGTGAGTTGGCCCGTTTGACGGCCAGCAACCAATGATCAGGATCAGGCGCTTATTGCGGCGCCCCGTCTCGGCGTTTGACCGCCGTGCCCAGTGTGTGCCCACAAGAAGGGGCCGCCCGCCGGTACGAAAGGATGGGGAGTACCTTCTCGTACCGGCGCTGCGGGAGGGAGGGGAGGTCGGAGGGTCACTTTGGCAACCATGGCTGGGCCAAGGGCATTCCCAGGGCATCCACTTTTTTCCTCGCCCCAACGCGACCCTTATGTGTGCGCCTAATTTGGCGTTCGATAACGCGCGCTTTCCACCTGTGGTGGGGGTGTTTATAGTCTTCGGGCGATGTCAGCCGAAAACGAAAGCGGGCAGGCCACTGCCAAAATCGATAGTCAAGAATCTATACCATTGGCGGGTGATTCCTCCACAAAGGTTGCTGAGGTGAGCGACCGAGCGCCCGCCTCGGACATTGAGGCTGCAGATCCGCTCGCTGTCGCGCAAGCCGATGCAGCTAAATACAAGGACCAGTGGATGCGCACGGCGGCCGATCTCGATAATTTTCGTAAGCGATCACGGCGTGACGTTGACGATTCGCGCAAGGCCGGCCAGACGGATTCACTCCGCGAATTGCTTCCCGTCTTCGACAATCTCGAGCGCGCGCTCGTTAGTTCGCAGCAAGCCACCGACATCAAAGCGGTCGCCGAAGGCCTCGGCATGGTGTTGCGCCAATTTACCGATGCCCTCGCGCGCATTGGCATCACGCGCATCGTCACGATCGGTCAACCCTTCAACCCTCTCGTTCACGAGGCGATTCAGCAAATCGAGACCGGCGAGCATGCGCCTGGAACGGTAGTCGCCGAAGTACATCCGGGATACCTTCAAGGCGAACGGTTGGTGCGCGCGGCGATGGTTGTCGTGGCCAAGCCACCTTCGGCGTAACCTCGTTGATTGGCGAGTCGGTGAGCGAGTTCATAGACAAGTAGCGCAAGCTGGGGGCGGATCGATTGAGCGGCAAGGTTATCGGCATCGACTTAGGCACGACGAACTCGTGCGTGGCGGTCGTCGAGACGAGCGCGTCGGGCAAGATCGACGTGCGCATCATCCCCAACCAAGAGGGTGCCCGCACGACGCCTTCGGTTGTTGGATTTACCGCGAGCGGCGAACGTCTCGTGGGTCAGGCTGCAAAGCGACAAGCCGTCACGAACGCAACCAACACTGTGTACGCGGTCAAGCGCCTCATGGGTGCGAAATTTCGATCAGACGATGTTACGAAACAGGCGGCAGATGCCTCTTATCGCGTCTTCGAAGCTTCCAACGGTGATGCGTGGGTGAGCGTTGGCGGTCGCGACTACTCGCCGCCCGAAGTGAGCGCGATGGTGCTGCAAAAGATGCGCGACATCGCAGAGGCGTACCTTGGCGAACCCGTCACCGAAGCCGTCGTTACGGTTCCTGCGTATTTCGACGACGCGCAACGGCAGGCCACCAAAGATGCGGGGCGCATTGCAGGCCTCGACGTCAAGCGCATCATCAACGAGCCGACGTCCGCGGCGCTCGCCTACGGCCTCGACAAAAAGGGTCAAGAGCGAATTGCCGTTTACGATCTCGGCGGCGGAACGTTCGACATCTCGATTCTCGAGATCTCAAGTGGCGTCTTTAGCGTGAAGTCCACCAACGGCGACACGCATCTCGGCGGCGAAGATTTCGACGGAAGACTGATCGAAAAGTTAGTTGACGAATTTCAAGAGGCCCACGGCATCAACCTTCGCAAGGATCGCATGGCCCTTCAGCGCATCCGCGAGGCCGCCGAGAAAGCGAAGCACGAACTTTCCTCCGCGCTCGAGACCGAGTTCAATTTGCCCTTTTTGGCGACCAACGCGAAAAACGAGCCGCTTCACATCGTGCGCACGTTCACGCGAACCGAGCTGGAGTTGCTCACGAGTGATCTCATCGATCGCACGCTCGAACCGTGTCGCAAGGCGCTCGAAGACGCAAAGCTCACCGCGGCCGATATCGGCAATGTACTTCTTGTGGGCGGCATGACGCGCATGCCCGCCGTGCAGAAAGCCGTGAAGGAATTTTTCAATCGGGATCCGCACAAGGGTGTGAATCCCGATGAAGTGGTGGCGGCTGGTGCAGCTCTCCAAGCGGCTGCGTTGACGGGCAACGACGTTGAAGTGCTTCTGCTCGATGTGACGCCACTTTCTCTCGGTGTCGAAACGGGTGGCGGCGTGTTTACGACCATCATTCCGCGCAACACGACCATCCCGACCGAACGGTCAATGGACTTTACGACCAGTATCGATAACCAACCGTTTGTGCCGGTGCACGTACTACAGGGTGAACGTCGCATGTCCGCCGATAACCGCAGCCTTGCGCGGTTCGAGCTGACCGGCATTCCTCCGGCACCGCGCGGTGTGCCGAAAATTTTGGTGACGTTTAAGATCGACGCCAATGGCGTTGCGAGCGTCGAAGCGAAAGATACGGCGACCGGCAAAGCCCAAACGATCAAGGTTGCGCCGAGCAGCGGCCTTACTCAAGACGAAGTCGATCGGCTCGTTGAGGAAGCGGACCGGTTCAAGTTTGCTGACGACCTGCGACGCGAGATGGCCGAGCTGAAGAACCAGGCCGAGACGCTGCTCTACACCACCGAGCAAGCCATCGAAGGCTACAAAAATCTTGTCGATGAAGCTGCGATCGAACGAACAATCAAGGCAGCGTCAGACCTCCGAAACTTGCTCGAAGCGCAGAGCGATCTTGCGTCGATTCGTGAGGCGTACCAGCGGCTCGAAGCCGAAACATTCGCCATCGCCGAGAAACTCTATGGCACGCCCGCCGATGAGCCCAGTGACAGCGCCTGAGCCCGCTTGGGATTTGCGCGCATCTGCAGCGAAGTGAGTGCACGCGCGTGAGACCACGATGCTTACTGCGATCAACACGAGTTACCAATTGCTGCCACTCGAGTGGCTTTTGTGGTTCCACCGCGTATCAATCATCAAGCCGATGAACTGGCAACAAGGTTGACGATCGACATGCGGACCATGTCAAAGTACCGACCGTGCACGCTGTATTCGTCGACGAGCACGCCTTCGAAGTCGAAGCCAACCTTGAGGTACATCGCTTGCGCCGCACGATTTTCGCGTCGCACGATGAGCCACACTTTATGAAGCGCGAGCTCGTTCCACGCGATTGAGAGCAACTTTTGCACTGCAATGGGCCCATAGCCCTTGCCTTGCGCAGTCTTGGTGATGACGACAAAGAGCCGACCGTTCTTCGCAGGCCAATAGATTTGGTTGATGCTGCATTGACCGACATAGTCATCGCCAACGAAGATCGAATACGCGCGATCGTTCTTCGAGGCGACAAGCGTCTCGAGGTAGCGCAGCTCTTCTTCGCGCGTGATGTTCGTTTGCCGATTGGCGAAGTAGGCCATGACGTCGTGGTCGTTGACCCATGTCATGACGTCGTCGATGTCATGTGTTGTAAGCGGCCGGAGCGTGATGGCCTGGGGCGATGATTGCATCACGCGGCATGGTACTCTTCCGCGATGTTGCGTCGCGTGTGGATGATTTGCACCGTCCTTCTGTGCAGCGGCTGTCAGCCGAAGACGAAGCGACTTGAGCGAGCGTGTGGACTTGGCGATCCGGTCGCCTGCGAAAACCTCGCGCAAATTTACGAGCAGGGCCTCGAGAAACAACCGGTCGACATCGGTAAGGCGCTTGCCTATCGCGATCGGGCCTGCACCCT
>JAHFDZ010000088.1:0-19439 GCA_023248745.1 Myxococcales bacterium
TGAGCGCATGGAAGTAGCCGTCGACGACGCCTACATTCTCATTAGCGAGCAGAAGATCAGCAACATGAAGGACCTCCTTCCTGTTCTCGAAGCGATCGCTCGCTCACAGCGCCCGCTCGTCATCATTGCTGAAGACATCGAAGGCGAAGCACTCGCAACGCTCGTTGTGAACAAGCTCCGTGGTACGCTTCATTGCGCAGCAACCAAGGCTCCTGGCTTTGGCGATCGCCGCAAGGAAATGATGAAAGACATCGCAACCCTCACCGGCGGCCAAGTCATCAGCCAAGAGCTTGGCCTCAAGCTCGAGAACGTCACGCTCAGCGACCTTGGTCGCGCAAAGCGCATCACGATGGACAAAGACAACACGACCATCGTGGACGGTGCAGGCGACAAGACGGCTATCCAAGGCCGCATCGCTGAAATCCGCGCACAGGTCGAGACGACGACCAGCGACTACGATCGTGAGAAGCTCCAAGAGCGCCTCGCGAAGCTCGCGGGCGGCGTTGCGGTGATCAAGGTCGGCGCGGCCACCGAGACCGAAATGAAGGAGAAGAAGGCACGCGTTGAAGATGCACTCCATGCAACGCGCGCTGCTGTCGAAGAAGGCATCGTCGCGGGTGGTGGTGTTGCACTTCTCCGCGCACAAGCTGTTCTCGACACGCTCAAGCTGAGCGACGAGCAACGCTTCGGTGTTCAGATCATTCGTCGCGCTGTCGAAGAACCCCTTCGTCAGATCGTCCAGAATGCTGGCCTCGAAGGCTCGATCATCGTGCAGAAGGTCCGCGAAGGAAAAGACGACTTCGGTTACAACGCAGCGTCTGACCAATACGGCAACCTCATCGGCATGGGCGTCATCGACCCAGTTAAGGTTGTTCGCACGGCGCTCCAAAACGCAGCAAGCGTTGCGGGCCTCATGCTCACGACCGAGTGCCTCGTTGCCGAGCGTCCAAAGGACGAGAAGCCAGAGTCACACGCAGGTCATGGCCACAACCACGGCGGATTCTGATTCTCGCTTGAACCGAGCGTCGCTGGGTGGCGACGTTTGGCATTCGTAAGCAAATGAGGACTGCTGTTCTCGGACAGTAGAGGGGCGTGCGTAAATTCGTGTCCCCTTACTTTTGGCGCTCGTTGCGTTGGCAATGAGCGCCTGTTCGTTTTTGTTGTCGAATGTTGGCTTTGGGCCCTTGCACCTCACGCTCCTGTGGGGCAATAGCTGCCCTGCAGAGAAGGTAACTAGAGGTAGCGAAACCAATGAAAATTCGTGCAGCGGCAGTTTGGTCGATTCTTGGGGTTGCCATGTTTGGTGCGGCGGCTTGCACCGCCGAATCGGGTGACATTGAGGCAATAACGCCCGCTCCGAGCGGAACAGTCAAACACGACGCTGCCGTTCCCAAGCCAGATGCAACCGCGTCCGATGCTGCGCCCGACGTGGCAAAGCCCGACGCGCCAAACGACGCGAAGCCCGATGGCACCACCGATGCGAAAATTGATGCTGCACCAGACGCAGCAAAGGACAGCGCTGCCGACGTCTATGCAGCCGTCGGTTCTCCGTGCACGAACGAAGGCACGGTAGAGTCACGCGGCTGCGGCGTTTGCGGCAAGCAACAGCGGCTTTGCCTCAGCGCAACTTGGCAAGACTGGGGCTCATGCTCCGGCGAAGTGGTCAACGGTTGCATGCCCGGCAGCGCCGAATATGTCGCGTGCGGCATGTGCGGACAGCAAAAGCGCGAGTGCACGAGCGCTTGCTCATGGATTACGGGCATCTGCGGCAACGAGCCTGTCAATGCCTGCGAGCCTGGTCTCATCGAATACTCCGACGGCCTCTCGTGCGCCACCGGCTCAGGACGCACGCGCGAATGCGCCAAGCAATCGATCGGCGCCGACGGCGGCGTGACCGGCTGCACGTGGTCCAACTACAGCGCTTCTTGCGTTGCCCCCCTGACATCGCTTGTGGCTGCGACCACCGCGGGTCAAAAGGTCGGTGGCGTGTTCATCGCCAGCACTCCGGTCGATTACCTCTACGAAAACTACTACTCCACGCCAGACGCCGCGAAGAAGCTTTGCGCGATGTACACCGGTACGAGTGCATACAAGGCGCCAGGCACCTTCGTGAAGGTGAGCAACCCAAGCACGACGAACAGCGTCAGCGTTTCGGTGTGGCTGGCCGAGTCCAAGGTGGCAACCCTGCAAAATGCCGACCTTGTGATCGCGGCATTCCCAGGAAACACGGTGCCAACCGATCTCACGGCGTGCGCCCAACTTGGTGAATACTGTGGATATTACGGCTGCACGGGCGTGCCAACCACGGCGCTCTCGGGCATCACATCCTCTTCTGTGGGTGGCGTTCCGGTGATTCCCCCAGGCGGCGACATCATGGTCTACGTTTTCATCGACGATTACTACACGCCAAAGTCGAGTTACGAGTTCGCTCTGTTCGTGAAGACGGAGAGCGTCAAATAGCAAGAAGGCAGCGGCGTTGCCGAGACAAGCATCCCGATACGCGTGCCAACGAGCCAGGCCTCCCTGGGACTACTCGTGGCACGCGTTACCTTTATGTGCGTCAAAATAATTTCGCCGATTCACCGGAATTGGCATGGGCCTGAAATGGGAAGCCGGCGCGTTGGACATCACGTAGGCGAACGCTCTCGTATTCCTTCCCGATCATAAAAATCGACATTTGATGGACGTTATGCTGCATTGCGTTGAACTATTTGTGGTAGGAGGCAGCTCACAATGCGCACGTTTGCTCTTCGTTTCGGTGTGATTTTGGCGGTTTCGGCCGCGATGACGGGCATTGGCGCTTGCGGCGCCGAAGGTGGCGACGTCGAAGACGCTGGGGCGGACGTGACGGTTCCGGACTCGAGCGGGAAAGACGCAACGCCCGATCGCAGCGTGCCATCTGACGCGAGCGACGCATCGGACGTAAAGTCCGATAAGCCCGCCGTTCCTGACGCCGATGGTGCGCCTCCTGTCGATGCAAAGCCCGACGTCTACGATGCTGCAGATGCGAAGGTAGACGCTGATCTTCCGCCAGAAGGTTCGCCGTGCACCAGCATGGGTTCGGTCCAGTCGCGCGCATGCGGTGGCTGCGGCACCCAAGAACGCGTCTGCCTTGATCTGGGCAGCGGAATGGTCTGGCAGGCTTGGGGTTCGTGCAAGAACGAAGTCGTCGGTGGGTGTACGCCCGGCAGCGTTTCGTTCGAGGCATGCGATCTCTGCGGTCGGCGACGGCGCGAGTGCACAAGCGCTTGCACTTGGATTACGGGCATCTGCGAAAACCAGAATCCCAACGCGTGTGAACCAGGTCTCGTCGATTGGGTTGGCGAACTCTCATGCGCAACCGGCAGCGGCCGCACGCGTGTTTGCTCCTCGATCGACCTCGACGCTGCAGTCGACGCTGCGCAAACTGGTTGCGTCTGGGGCAGCTACTCCACGACGTGCAGTCCACCGCCAACCGGCGCCAATATTCCTACGACCGTCGGAGAGCAGACGGGTCTCGCGATCCAGCTTGGAACGACGACGATGCCTTACGTCTCGGGCAACTCGACGGTTACAGATGCAGGCGGTTGCACCATCACCACAAGCACCAGCTCAACCTACCAGGTGCCCTACACCTACTTCGAGCTCAATAACCCAACCGCGAAGACCGCCACGGTCACCATCTGGGGAACACTCACGGCCGACTCTGGGACGTATGACGGCATCCGCATCATTGCATATGCTGGCACTTCGAATCCCCCAACGTCGCTCACCAGTTGCTTGAGCGCTGACGGTTGCTACTCGTCGGCGGCCAATTGCAAGCTGGACGCAGGCTTCGGTCTCTCTGTCGATGGCGGAACCCTCGCAAACGAAGGCGGCACGCTGGCCCCTTACTACTCTCCGAAGGTCACGATCCCCGCTGGCGGGAAGATCGTGCTGCTCGTGAGCGAGTACTACAACAGCTACGCCTACACGACGCTGCCTTCAATCTGGGTGCGAACAGACGAGTTGAAGTAAGCGAACCGAAACCGAATCGTCGTTTCGAAACAATCGCGACCCAGCCCTGCTAAAGGGTTGGGTCGTTTGCTATCAGGGTGATCGTGGTTTCCCCTTCGGCACGTGAGCAGGTTCTCGAAGGGACCGTTCTGCGTACAACCTTCGAGAACGACGCAACGGGTTTTCGTGTGCTCAAGGTCGAGGTCGACGGGCAACCGGAACCTGTTGCCGTGATTGGCGTCTTTCCACGTGCGACGCCGGGGGCGAGAATTCGTGCTTCAGGCGGTTACGAAAACGACGGTCGCCATGGCACGCAGTTTCGTGCGCGAACGCTGACAGAGTTGTCTCCGTCCACGTTGGTGGGTTTAGAGCGCTACTTGGGCTCTGGCGTCATTCCAGGCGTTGGAGCGAAGTACGCGTCCAAGATCGTTTCGCACTTTCAGGACAAGACACTTCAGATTCTTGACGAATCACCCATGAGGCTTACCGAAGTGCCCGGGCTCGGCAAGCGTCGCGCGGAGACCGTCGCGCAAATGTGGGGCGAGCAACGCGCGATGCGCGAGACGATGGTGATTTTGCAATCGTTTGGCTTGTCGTTTCGCCTTGCCCAGCGCGTGATCAAGCGATACGGAAATCTCGCTGCAAGCGTCGTGTCAACGCAGCCCTATCGACTTGCGATCGAAGTATCAGGCGTCGGTTTTAAGACCGCCGATCGCATCGCTCAACAAAGCGGCGTTGCGCTCGATTCTCCAGAACGTGCGCAAGCGGGTCTCTTGCAAGTGCTGCGTGACGATCTCGATGCGGGTCACACCTATCTTGCGCAGTCGGTTGCGCTCGAACGGGGGCTCGCGCTTCTGACGCTCTCGGCCGAGAAGCAGAGCACGCTCGAACGTGCCATGCACACGTTGCTCGCCGCAGGATTGATCGATCGCGTTCCGCGTGATGGCGAAGTGTTGGTCGCGCTCGCTCACGCTGCTGGTGCAGAGGAACGCCTCGCGAAGCATCTTGCGCGCATCGCATCGCAAAAGGTAACTCCAATTGGTTCGATTGATGTCGCACTCTCGAGCTTCGAAAAAGCGCGCGGCTTTGCTCTCGCCGACGAACAGAGAAACGCAATTGCCATGGCCGCGCGTGCGCCGTCCGCCGTGATTACGGGTGGCCCGGGCGTTGGTAAGACGACGATCGTGAGGGCACTCCTTACATTATTTGCGCATGCGAAGTTACAAATTGCGTTGGCAGCACCGACGGGACGCGCAGCGAAGCGCATGACGGAGACGACCGGTCACGAAGCCACGACGATCCATCGACTCCTCGAATTCGAGCCGCGTTCAGCCACATTTGTTCGCAACGAAGGCAATCCGCTCGAGCTCGATGTGCTGGTCGTCGACGAATCGTCGATGGTCGACCTGCTACTCGCCGAAGCGCTCTTGAGCGCGCTCAAGTCGGGCACGCGGCTCTTCTTTGTTGGCGATGTCGATCAACTTCCGAGTGTGGGGCCAGGCGCCGTGCTTCGCGACATCATCGACTCGCGCGTCATGCCATGCGCGCGGCTCGGAAAAATATTCCGCCAGGCGAGCGCGAGCCTCATCGTGACCAATGCACACCGAATCAATCAAGGTGAGCTTCCACAGTTGCCTGCGCCCGGCGAAGTCGCAGACTTTTTTGTCGTCGAACGCACCGAGGCCGAGCATGCGACGGCGACCATACTTGAGCTCGTGTCCAACCGTATTCCGAACCGCTTCGGTTACGATTGCGTTCGCGACATTCAAGTCCTGACGCCAATGAATCGCGGAGGCGCGGGAACGATTGCCCTGAACGCGGCGTTGCAAGCGGAGCTAAATCCTCGCGGGCGTGGAATCGACCGTGGTGGGCGCACGTTTCGGGTGGGAGACAAGGTCATGCAGCTTCGGAATGACTATGACCGCGGGGTGTACAATGGAGACGTCGGCTTCGTCATCGGCATTCCCAAAGACGACGAGGCCGGGTTGACCGTCGCGTTCGACGAACGTGAGGTTGATCTCGACCGTCGTGCGATCGAGGACTTGTCGCTCGCTTATGCGTGTACAGTGCACAAGTCACAAGGCTCCGAGTACCCCGCCGTTGTCATCCCATTTTTGACGTCACACTACATGATGCTGTCGCGCAATTTGCTCTATACGGCGGTGACGCGCGGAAAGAAGCTCGTCGTTCTTGTGTGCGATCCACGGGCGCTTAGCATCGCGCTTGCCGAAGATCGTCGCGATGAACGACGAACGCGACTTGCGGAGCGCTTGACGAGCGCGTTCTATGAGAGGCAACTCGCATGATTGGTCGTTTACTCAAGGGTCTCATCATTGGTCTTATCCTCGGCGGAGCCGTAGGCGCAGGTCTTCACTTTGGCGCGGGCATGCTCGTGATGGGTGGCCTTGTTGCCTATGCGGTAGCGCTGGGGGTGGGCGTTCTGGTTGGGCTCGTCGCGGGCAAACCCATTTGGGCGCAAGACGGCAAAATTGAGGCGGGCCTCAAGGCCGTCTTTGGGGCGCTCATTGCAGCTGGCGCCATGTTTGCGCTGCGTCGGTGGGGGAATCTCGCGCTGCCTATTTCACTTCCGACGCCTGGAGGCCCGCAGCAACTGATGCTCGCGACATCGCCACTTTCGGCAATTCCACTCATCACGACCGCGCTCGCTTTATTTTTCGAGATCGACAACACGCCTGCGCCTGCGGTCTCCGAAAAGAGCACAGGAGTCCGCGTTGCAACGTCATCGTCCTCCGCCAATTTGGATGACGAAGAACTCGAAGAGCAAAGCGCGAGCAAGGCAAAAAAGCTCAAGCGCTGATGCCAACGAGTCGCATCGCGCTGTATGCGGTCTCACTTGCGAGTGCAATTTTGGCCGCGCGCAGCGCGTTGGGTAAGCCGCTTTCTCTGACGAGTGCGCTAGCGCTTGGTGGCGTCTACCTGACGATGCTTGCGTTGGGTGCCCTGTCTCCGCGGCTTGGCCTCTTCGCAGACGTGATGACAAAAGTTGCGCCAAGCGAATTTGCGCTCGTGGTGCGGTGCGATACGTCTGACGTCGACGCGTGGCGTCGGGCGCTCGAGCAACATCACATTGTCGCGACGTTTTCGTTGCCGTTCGGTTTCGAAGAGGCATCGTTGCGCTCAGCTGGTTTCGGTACAGTCAGCATGGTTGACGAATCGTCCATGGCACGCTTTCTCGCGGAGCTCCCAAACGATCCGCAAAAAGTCAATATTGTTGACGTTATCGTCAAATGGCACGCGCCGTGGCTCGCTCGTGCCTTACGAAAAAAAAGTGTCCTATGGCTCGTACCTCGCGAAGAAGTGGAATCGACGAGCCTTCGTATTTTTGCTGCGCCTGGTCGAATTGTTGCGGTCCGTGGAAAGCCCGACGCGCAAGCCGTCGCGCTTTGGAGCGCCGAAATCAGCGAGGCGCGCGTGACTCTTGTGGCTCTCGGTTATTGAGGTGTGCAGATGTACCGGTACTCAATGCGCTTCACGTGCTCGCTTAGATCCCACGGGGTCGTTGCGCTGTCAGAATCGAAAGAGCTTTGGGTCTGCTCAGTCGCAAAAGTATGAGATGTGACGCGGCCGGCGAGATCGTATGTCCAAGTGTTGCCGCCCGCCGTCGTAAGGTGGTCTTTTGCGTCGTACGTATAGCGCGCTGTCGTCGTCGTACCGTTGTAGATGGAACGATTCTCAAGGAGCTTGCCGGTCGGGCTCCAGTCCCATTCTTGCGTGTCGCTTCCTTCGCCGGTCGTGCGCGTGCGTCGAGTGACCGCGCCGCACGTGTTCAAGGTCTCTTCGGTCTGCGCCGTGTATGTCTTTGAACCCAAGATTTCGCGCTGATGAATGACCCGAAGGTTTGCTGTTTCCGTGGAGGTAAGTTCGGACCGAAACTTGCCATTGCAAGTAACATTCTGTCCGCTGACGCGATCGCCCGCGTAGCTCGAAAGCGTTACACAAGTTTCGCCGCCGGACGTTTGCTCGATACGAACTTTGCGTCCTTGATCGTCGTACGTCGTGCTCTCTTTCCACAAGCCCGCGAATGTTTCGAATGAAGCGAGCTTGCCGTTCGGAGTGTAGCGATAGCGATCGCCGTCGCGGGCCGTGAACGGGGTGCCGTAGTAGTGGGCGCGCGACAGGGGGTGCGTTGCGTCCTGGTGGGTCCACTCGGTGCGCGAGGTCACTAAGCCGTCCGCTAGCAGCTCTTCGGTCGAGAGCAGGCCTGTTGCGTTGTAGCCAAGGCGGCGCACTTGCTTGCCGTCCTCGAACACCGAAATGAGCTGCCCGCGCTCGTTGAAATAGGAGTGCAATAAGGGGCCGGCCACAAAAACCCAAGGCGACGTTTGGACTACAGACCATTCTTCAGCGAGCTGACCATTGGCATGAAACACGCGACGTGTGTCGCCATCGAGAATGCCGTCGACACCGTCGTCGCGCGTCTCACGAACGTTTTGCCCAAGAGCATCGTAGAAGTAGTTGGCTTCGTACCAGGCGGGCTCGCTCATGTAGCCCACAGGAACGACCCCGTTTTTGGGTATCCATCGGCGCTCCATTCGTTCGCTTTCGATCCCGTAGACGCCGCTCCGTCTGCTAAAGACGCGTTGTAAATTACCTTGACTATCGTACGAGTGGTAAACCCACGTGGTTGTTGCGCCAGCGGTCACCAAACTTTGACGATCGATGCGCACTCGCTTGCCGTTGGCATCGAACGATTCGACCTCGCAAGCGTCGGTTGGTGCCGTCGGCCCTTCAACGTACGTTTCAAATGTCTTCGGACACGTGCTGAGTGTCTTTGATGGAGAAGCGTCGACCCGCGATTGGCGTTCTTGAGCGCTAGGTTCGGTTGGGCTCGCTTCGACGGGCGCCAGGTCACCGCCGCAGGCAAAGAGCAGCGTCGATAGGAGCGGAAGAGCGCCGAAACAAATTCGCATGCATCAAAATATGCCAGGGCTCGGTACGCCCGTATGTCGATACTATTTGGATTGTATTGTCAACGAACGCTATTGAATGAACGTTCACGCCCTGGGCAAAGTCACGACAAATCGAGCGCCCGAGGTGAATGAGGCGTCGAATTCGATCGAGCCTTGCGCAGCTTCGATGAGGCCGCGGCAAACCGCGAGGCCGAGTCCCGTACCTGCACCAGTAGGTTTCGACGTCGCAAACGGCTCGAAGAGATTTCGTCGCATTGAGGGTGCGACGCCGGGTCCGTTGTCCGTGACGACGAGCGTGACGTTTTCGGCCGTAAAGGTGGCGGCAATTTCGACGCTTGGAGAAGACGAAGCGTTGGCACCATCTAAGGCGTTGAGGACGAGATTGAGGAGAACCTGCGTCAGGCGGTGCGACGACATCCTGACTTGCGGCGTCGTCGAATCAATGTCGACAGTGAAGAGAACCGCCTTGCCTGTGCGCTGCATCTTGGCGAGCGCAACGACTTGCTCTGCAACGTCCTTCGCGCTCGCGCCTTCTTTTGTGCTTTCGGGCGAGCCCTGCGCCTCGGGTCGCGCGAAGTCGAGAAGGTCACGCAAGATGGCGTGGATGCGATTGGTCTCTTTGCGCATGCGCGTGAGAAATTCGCGTCGATCGCTTTCGTCGAGTCCGCCTTCGAGCATCAGATCTTGCATGCCGATGAGCGCTGTGAGGGGATTTCCGACCTCGTGTGCGAGTCCCGCGGCGAGCCTGCCGACGCTCGCAAGGCGCTCGCCCCGCGCAACTTGCTCGCGAGCACTCGAGAGATTTTCGGTGGTGCGCTTGAGCTCTGAAATTTTCTCGCGCAGCGCCTCTTCGTCACGAACGAGAGTTTTGGCCATCTCTTCAATCGAGCTCGCGAGCGCGACGATTTCGCGAGAGCCGGTTCGCGGCGCGACCAAGTGCCGCGTGCCGCTTGCGATACGGTCTGCAAATCTGACAATGTGGTCAAGCGGGTGAACAATCAATCTTGTGATCGATAAGTAGAGCAACGTGAGCAAGAGCAGCGCAAAAAGGCCCGAGTAGAGAAGTGCGGGCGCAAAAATCGATCGTCGATCGACCGCCGAGACTCGTGTTCGGACAGAAAATCGCCTCTCGCGCACCACGACGTCGATGTCTCGTCCCTCCGCCTTTGCATCGCCAACGCACTGATTCTCAGTGACTGCACAAATTCTCGTTACCGTTGTCGTTATCAATTGGCTCGGATCGCGCGCGCTTATAAACGCAATGGCAGCGGCCTCTGCCATCACCTTTGAGGTCTCTTCTCTATTCTTGTGCTCGCGTGCGCTTGTGATGCTTGCGACCGCGAATGCGAGCGGCAAGAAAACGAGGAGCAAAAGTCCGACGACCGTTCCCAGAATGAGCGGACGCAAGCCTGCGCTCGTTCTGTCGGCCTTCGAATCTCGCAGCATGCGCGACGCTTCCACAGAAAAAGGAGGCTATCACGAGCCGGTAACAAGCTTGACGATGTAAAACGTAACTGCGGCGGCGACGTATGCGAGCGCGTAGGTGTAAGCGAGCACGAACGCGGGCCACCGCAAGCTGCGTGTTTCGCGGCGAATTGCCGCAATTGTGCTCATGCACTGGCACGCGATCACGAAGAAAGCTAGAAGGGCGAAAACCGTTGGCAGCCGGTATGCGGGGCTTCCGTCGCTGCGTTTCGCGTTGCGGAGCTGCACCGCAAGGGTGTCCGGGTGGTCGCTGGCATCCTCGACGCCCAGGATGACGCCCATTGTGCCGACCATGAGCTCGCGCGCGCCAAAGGAACCGATGAGGCCGACGTTAATGCGCCAGTCGAACTCCATCGGTGTGGTCACAGGTTCGAGAGCGCGTCCCACCGACGCTGCGATGCTTCGCTCGATCGGGGTGGCCGCTCTGACTCCAGGAGCGGGAATCTTCAGCAGGACCCAAAGTGCGATTGAGGCGATGAGAATTGTCGAGCCAACGTCACGAAGAAAGTGCCTCGCGGAGCTGGCGGCTTGTCGCAAAATCAACCTGAGCTGAGGCGCGCGGTAGGCCGGCATTTCGAGCACGAGCGGGAGCGACTTTTTGTGTCGCAAGAGGCGACCAATGACCGCGGACGCAAGCATGCTCGTTCCGATGGATGCGGCGTAGAGCCCGATGAAAAGCAACGCGCGGCCGAAGGCGCTCCAGTGGGCGAAGAACGCGCCGATGAGAAGGCTGTACGTGGGCAATCGAGCGGCACATGTCATTAGCGGAATGACGAGAATCGCGAGAAGGCGCTCGCGCGGGTCGCGCAAAATTCGGGTTGCGCCGATTGCGGGAACCGCACACGCGTTGCCCATGAGCAAAGGCACAAACGCACGACCACTGAGTCCAAAGGCCCGGAGCAGTCGGTCGACTAAGAACGCACCGCGCGCGAGGTATCCGGTGGCGTCGAGCAGCTCAAGTGTAACTGAAAGAAGTACAATTTGAGGCAAGAACGAGAGCACCGTTCCGACGCCGCCAAGGATTGCGTCCTCGAAAAAAGAAGCAACGAGCGGATTCGAGACCCGCGCGCTGATCGCTTTGCCTAAGATTGCGATTCCGCTGTCAATGATGGCCTTCGCTGGCGTGGCGATGAGAAAAACCGCCGCGAACAGAGACGCCATCAATCCCACAAAGACGACGGGACCGACAACCGGACTCAAAAGCACATTGTCGAGTCGCGCTGTGAGCATGCGGCTCTTCGAGCCGACGCTTCGAGTTGGGAGCGCGAGCGCGGCGAGGGTGCGTGGGCTGAGGGTCTCGGCCAACCCGGCCCTCGGTAAGCGCGCTGCGACCAAGACACTTGCTATGTCGCGCGTGCAGTTTGAATTGCGCGCCGAAATCGCAACGCACGGAACGTCAAGTTCCTTTTCAATTGCGTGGGCGTCGGGTGACTTGCCATCGAGTAAGTCGATCTGCGTCACGATCAAGACGAGCGGGAGGTCGAGTGCGACCAGCTCTTTTGTCAGTTCGAGTCCGGCTTCAAGTTGGGTAGCGTCAAGAATCTGTACGATCGTCGCACCGGCCTTTTTTTCGAGCCCTTTAAGAAAGGTGCGTGCGATGCCTTCGTCCGATTCGTGATCATCCGAAGCGAGCGTGTAGACCCCTGGAAGATCAAATATTTTGTAACTGTTACCGCTGAGAAGGGTGACTTCTCCTTCGAGGATGTCGACCGTAACTCCTGGGAAATTTCCAACCTTCGCGTTGCCGTTCGTCAAGAGATTGTACAGTGTGCTCTTGCCGGCATTGGGCCTCCCCACGAGAACAAACAGCCGCTCGATTCGTGAGGGTGAAATGTCATCCGCCATGGGGCACCACTAGGCTCGCTGGCCGGAGACTAGGCTTGCGGCGGGACTCCCAATCGCGACTTCAATGCCGGTTTCGGTGCGAAGGTGAAGGGGGCCACCAAGGGGAGCGCGCCGCAGCAATTGGATGCTCTCTCCCTCACGCAAACCGAGTGCGCGCAGTTGCGTTGAGAGTTCGCTGTCGTCAGGCATGTTGACGATGCGCAACGTCTCTCCACGAGCAAGCTCAGTCAGCGCGATCAATGCCTGCGCGTCGCGAAACGAGGCCGTCATGGTACGCGAATTCCAAAAGCACGATCGATGGCGGTTGCAACACCGCCGCCGGCTTCGGACGTTTCGAGAAGCACGTCGGTTGCAACATCTTTCACGTCTGCGGGAGCGTGGCCCATCGCGAATGAGCGACCCGCAACACGGAACATCGACACGTCGTTGAGCCAGTCGCCGACGCAAACAGTTTCGGCGACCGAATAGCCGTGGTGCTCGGCGAGCCAACGCAACGCAGTCCCTTTCGTTCCGCCGGCGGCGCGGGCAACGAGCCCCCATTGGTCGAGTTTGCGAATCGGAAAAGCGGCAACTTGCACCGACTCGCGCGCTTCGGCGTTGACCGCGTGAACGACGGCGTGAATTTGCTCGCTTGTGCCGACGCAAACGACGGCCGTGATGCCGCTCGGCAAGTCCCAGACGTCGTGATCGTCGATGACGTCCGTGTGTTCGAGCTCTTGTGACCAGGTTGTCAGGTAGGTCAGGTAGTCGTGGCCAGCACTGTCGTGGACGATGCGGTCGCTCGCGAACAGAAATGTAGCAGGGCGAGTTTCATTGACGGCCGCACGAAGACGATTGGCGCCAACGCCTATGAGACCGAGATGAAGAAGCGTTGTGCTGTCGCTGACGCGTACGATGTGGCTTCCGTCCGCGCAGCCGACAGGGCCGTCGATGCTTGCGGCGAGTGCAGCAGCTTTGGTGCCGGAGTAAAGGCGCCCCGTGAGAATCGAGATCGCTATGCCTGCTCGTTTTGCCTCGCGAAGCGCGCGAAGGTCACGCGCATGGGGGTTGCCCTGATGATCGAGCAGTGTGCCGTCGAGATCGACAGCGAGCAATCTCGCGGCGCGAGAAGCTTTCAACGGAGCGTTCGCCACATCACCCACGTTACCGTTTCTCCCCCCGGAACAAAAACGTTAGCCGCTCTCGGTGCGCTCTTTATGCGCTTCGTTTTTCGAGATGGCCCAAATGAACAGGGCACCCGACCTCAAAAGTTCGAGCGCCCTTACTTAGACCGCCAAGCAACAAGGACGCCACCGTCCACCCATCCCCAAAGGCATCAGCCAAAGCGACAAATGGTGGTAACGTCCGACACTCCCGCCGCGTTACGCGCGTACCAACTCAATCAAGTGGTCCGACACTCCCACCGCGTTACGCGCCCCAAGGCATCAGCCAAAGCGACAAATGGTGGTAAACGTCCGGCACTCCCGCCGCGATACGAGTCTAACCGACTCAATTAAACCGCAGGATAAACCGACACCTTGCGCTGCGTGCGCGAGCGCCACTCATATTTCACCTGGCCCTCGACCAACGCGAAGAGCGTGAAGTCTGAGCCGAGGCCGACGTTTTTGCCTGGGTGAATGGTGGAACCCACCTGTCGAACCAAGATGCTGCCTGCGGGAACGGTTTCGCCGCCGTAGACCTTGATGCCGCGCTTTTGTGAGTTTGAATCGCGCCCGTTGCGGGTGCTGCCTGCGCCTTTTTTGTGAGCCATGACTGTTGCTCCCTGACTTCCTAAAGTGGCCTAGGCCGTGATGCCGGTAATTTCGAGCGCGGTAAACGGTTGACGATGCCCGTTCTTGCGGCGGTAGTTCTTCCGGCGGCGGAACTTGAAGACGATGATTTTCTTGGCGCGGTCTTGCGCGACAATCTTTGCTTCAACCTTGGCGCCGGCGACCATGGGCTTGCCGATTTTGACGGCGTCTCCACCGATCAACAGCACTTCGCTGAAGGCGACTGCATCGCCAACGCTGCCTGGAAGCTTCTCGACGCGAAGCTTGTCGCCTTGGGCGACTCGATATTGCTTTCCGCCTGTGATGAATACCGCGTACATGGAGCATTCCCTCTTGGTGAGCCGTACGGTGAAAACACCGAAAACGGCGGGGTGTTCTAACCCGGGAGCCGGGCAAGGGACGCGCAGTATAGGCGGGTGGGGGAGGAAGTAAAGCAGAGTTGCAGGTTCTGCAGGTGCGCGCTTGCTCCTTAATGAGCGTCATTTGAGGGTTTTGGCTCGTTTCTAACCCCTAGCCCCCCTATGCGGGCCAGACTACAACGCCGCCCCATGGCTGCTCTTGCGCTCAAAGGCACATTCACCGCTCTCGTTACTCCCTTTACCGCTGCTGGCGCGATTGACTGGTCTGCGTTTGACAAGCTCCTTGAAGGTCAAGTCGCTGGACGGGTTGAAGGCGTCGTTCCTTGTGGCACCACGGGCGAGAGCCCGACGCTGTCGCACGAAGAGCACATTGAGGTCGTCAAACGAACCGTCAAGACGATTGCCAAACGCACCGTCGTGATTGCGGGCTGCGGGTCGAACTCGACGCGAGAAGCGACCGAGATGTCGAAGGCCTCGGAAGCGGCTGGCGCGGACGTGCTGATGGTGGTCGTGCCTTATTACAATAAGCCCACGCAGGAGGGGCTTTTCCAGCACTTCGTTCAAGTTGCGAAGGCTGTGAAATCGCCGATTGTGATTTACAACATTCCGGGTCGCACGGGCATCGACCTTGCGGCCGAAACGCTCGCGCGCATTTGCGATGCTGCGCCGAATGTGGTGGCCACGAAGGAAGCGACGGGCAATGTGCTGCGCGCGCAGAAGCTCGCGTCGATGCTGGGCGACCGATTGACGATTCTTTCGGGCGATGACGCACTCACGTTGCCGATGACGACGGTCGGTGGGAGCGGTGTGATTTCAGTGACGTCGAATCTTCTGCCGCTCGAGGTGAGTGAGGCGACAAGGCTTGGTCTTGCGGGCAAATTGGACGAAGCAAAGAAAGCGCACTTGCGACTGTTTCCGGTGCACGAAGCGATGTTCGTCGAAGCGAATCCGGGACCGGTGAAGGCGCTTCTTGCGGAAACGGGCGTCATGCTGAATACCGTGCGCTCGCCGCTCGTGCCGGTGACCGAAGCAACGCGTCTGCAACTCATCAAGACGCTTGATCAGTACCGCGCTGGGGCTCGCTAACATGCGATACGCCGTTGTGGGCGCCAGTGGCCGCATGGGTCGCGCCATCGTGCGCCTTGGCTGCGAGATGACGGACGCCACCCTGGTTGCCGCGGTGAGTGCGCAGGATGTTGGTCAAGACGCTGGACTGCTTGCCGGCGTAGGTTCACTCGGCGTGAAGGTGGAATCGTCGCTCGATGCGCTCGTCCGTGCGCGCGCTGATGTCGTGATCGACTTTTCGGCACCAGCGGTAATGTTAGAGCTCGCACCGCTCCTTGCGGGCGCAGGCATTCGGCTCGTGTCGGGAACCACGGGGCTTGGCGATGAGCACAAGCGCGTGCTCGAAGACGCTGCAAAGCGCGTCGCGGTGTTGTGGGAGCCAAACATGAGCATGGGCGTGCACGTGCTCAGTCGCCTGGTCGCACAAGCCGTGCGTGCGCTCGGACCTGCCTACGATATCGAGATTGTTGAAGCGCATCACCGCATGAAGGTCGACGCTCCAAGTGGAACGGCCATCTTGCTCGCGCAAAAAGCAAAGGACGCGCGGCAAGACTCTACGGCCTATGTCTATGGTCGAGAGGGTAAGCCAGGGGCTCGTAAGTCATCTGAGATTGCGGTGCTCGCAATGCGCGGCGGTGACGTGATCGGCGATCATAGCGTGCACCTGATGGGCCTTGGCGAGCGCGTTGAATTGACGCACCGTGCGACGAATCGCGACGTGTTCGCGCACGGCGCACTGCGGGCAGCTGCGTGGATCGCGACACGCAGCGCAGGTTCGTATTCGCTCACCGACGTGATCGGGACAATGTGATCACATTAGAAGTTCACTGTGAAACTCGCACCGACCTGATCTTTCGAAACCGAAGGGGTGATCGTCGTTTGCGTGCTCTCGTTGCGGAAGCTGAAGTAGAGGCCGGCGCTTAGAAAGGCGACGCCAATGAAGCCGGCGGTAATGGCTGCCGCGCGCGATGCGTTTGCCGCTTGGTACTCGCTGCACGCGACTTCCGCTCTTGGTCCGGCCATCGTGGCGGCGCATACGTCGGTGATGCTCCTTGGAATGTAGGCGCGTGCTTCGTCTGTCGCGCTGACGTTCTTTGCGTACTTGACCGCGAAAATGGTCGCGACTGTAGCCGCGAGAGCGCTTGCGCCGATCATGGTGTAGCCGGCAATTCGGCCGCTGCTGGTGCGAGAGGACGCAGCGGGCGCAGGTCCTGCGATCGACTCCGATGCGGTCTCTGGGCACGACCAAGAGGTCGCTGGAGGTTGGGGTGTCACCGTTGCTTTGTGAACGACCTTGCCCGCGCGACGGACTTCGAGAGCGTGAGACTCGTTTGCTGTCACCGTTGTACTTGCGCGACCCTTGCGGATGACGGTGCGTGCGTGCTCATCGATCCAAACGACGTCGTCGTCGACGGGGCACGTGATGTTGATCGTCGCGTTTGCATGGTCGCCAAGCAACTTTGCGGCGGCTTCTTTTGCATTAAATGCAGCGGCTTGCTTGATCTTTTGGACGTCAATCGGGCCGCCCTCACCGTCAAAACGATGAAGCTCAACGGCGATGCCGGCGTCATCTTTGCGGACGAGTCCCCAGATAAATGCTTCGAGTTTGATCAGTTTTGAAATGCGCTTCAGGCACGGCACATCGGGTCGCGGTGGGCACCTGGCCAGGGCACTTAGTGTGGTAAATGAACTTGACGTCTTGGGCGCGAGCGCACCACGTTCTTCGAGTGCTTTCTGGAGACTTTGGGTGATGACGGTGGCCTCTTCTTCTGCGTCTTCGCTATCGACACCGAGAAGGGTGATGCTCTCTTCTGCAAAGGCGTAGCTCGGCGTTGCGAGAAGGAGCGCCCCTGCGTACGAGAGAACTCGAAACGTTCTTGCCACTTTGATCACCACCTCCGTCGCGTTGCGCGGCATTCTACACACGATAAAGCGTGCGTATCACGGGAGGGTTTCTTCGTTCACGGCGTCTTGTCGCGCCCTCTGGGACGCAAACGCGCCCAACGACCGATCGCGTGCGCGAAGCCTTGTTTTCTATGGTGAGTGCTCGTCTTGAACTCGAAGGCGCGCGCGTTCTCGACCTGTACGCTGGGACGGGCGCGCTTGGATTTGAGGCACTCTCAAGAGGTGCGGCCGAGGTTGTTTTTGTGGAGGCCGCGTCGCGCGCAGCCAAGGCCATACGAAACAATGTGGCCGAGCTTGGCGTTGCTTCGCAGGTGAGACTCATCGTCAACGCGATTGATCGTGTCGCTTCTGCGCAAATTGCGCTTGAGGCGATCGATTTAGTTCTCGTCGATCCACCTTATGCGGACGTTCCGTCGGGGGCGTTGACGAAGGCGATGCAGCGTCTGTTCAGCGGTCTGGTGTTCACGCCAAACGCACTGCTCGTGCTCGAGCACTCAAGTCGTGACGCGCCTGCGCTTATTGAACGTTGGGATCTCGGAGAGAGCAGGCGGCATGGCGATACGACACTCTCGTTTTACACGCCGGTTGCGTGAGACGAGTCTGTGTATACTCAAGTGCCGGCTGTTTTCAGTTTCTCGCTCACTTAGAGAGGTTGCCTCGCATGTCGAGTACTTCTGCTCCGCCTCCGATTCCGTCGTCGAACAACGGAGTCTACGTCTTGCTTGGCGTTCTGCTGATGGGTGGTACGGGCGCCATTATCTACTTCAAATTTCTGAGAGCGGAGCCGCTGACGGTCGCGCAAGTGTTGCCTCCGCCCCCACGCGGAAGGGCGTCTGCACAAGCACGCGACAATCCGGTGATGGATGACGTACCGCTTCCACCGCCTGTTGCCGAAAAGCCGACGGGTGGTGGTACCGCGGGTGTGAGGCCCGCCGGAAGCGCGGGGAGTCCTGTTACGGCGGCCCCAAGTGTTGGTGGCTGCGAAGGCAAGTGCACTGGTACTGACACGCCCGAGCTCGCCAATGCGGTGCGTGGTCGCATTGGCGCCGCGCGGCAGTGCTATCAGCGTGCTCTCGGTGACGATGCGACGCTAAAGGGAACTGTGGGGATCGCGCTTCGCGTCGGTCCAGGTGGCAGTGTGTGTTCGGCGAGCATGACGTCGACGACGCTCAATTCGCCCGGCGTTGAACAATGCGCACTCAACGCGCTTCGGGCGGCGACGTATCCCGCACCCTCCGGGGGATGCAAGGATGTGGCGGCAACGATCAATTTTGCGCCTGGGAAGTGAATTGACAAGCGAATTGACAAGCGAGTCGAAGGGGTCGAAATGCGATACGTAACCGCCATTGCACTATTTTCGTTGGGGGTCGGCGTTCTCGCCTGTTCGCAGAAGCGCGGCATCGGCGAAGATTGTTTGCGCAGCGTCGATTGCGAGTCTTCAAATTGCTTGGCCAGCATTTGTGTCACCGAGCCAACGAAGAACACGACGACGCCTCCTCTCCCGCCAGCAAAGGATGCATCGCAAGACTCGAATCCGCCGGTCCAAGACGCAAGCGTAGATGCGGCGGACGCGGCAGATGCGTCAGACGGCCCTGCACCCGATGCGTTGCTCGACGCGCCTCGTGACAGCGCTGTCGACGTTCATGTAGGTTGACTAATTGTAACTCGAGGTGCATCCAATGTCGCATGAGGAGGAGCGCATCCGCCGTAGCGTCCTTCTGACGATCGCGTACGACGGTCACGCGTTTCACGGATTCGCGCCACAGCCTGGTGTCCGCACGGTTGCGGGGACACTCTTGACTGCGGTGCAGACGATCGATCCACAAGTTGAATTGCTTCGCGGCGCGAGTCGCACCGATGCAGGTGTGCATGCACGCGGGCAACTTGTTGCGTTCGATACGACAAAGACGATTGCCCCTAAGGGATGGGCGCTTGGAATCAATCAAGCGCTGCCAGTTGATGTGGCCGTTGTGCGCGCCGCATTGGTGGGCGCAGGTTTCAATCCGCGTTTTGCCAACGTCCAAAAAACGTACCTGTACGAGATCCATTTGAGTCCGCTGCGTGATCCTTGGAAGCAACACCGTGCCTGGTGGGTGCAGCCGCCG
>JAHFDZ010000088.1:19449-20275 GCA_023248745.1 Myxococcales bacterium
GGCAAAGTCGCTCGTCGGAACTCACAATTTTGCCGCTTTTCGTTCAGCGGCCGACACACGAGAAAATACGGTGCGCACGATCTTTTGTGTGTCGGTCGACGTTGCGTCGCAGCGTGTGTCCGTTGCGGTGACGGGTGCGGGCTTCATGCACAACATGGTGCGCATCATCGTCGGTACGCTTGTCGATGTTGGGCGTGGTCGTCTCGCTGAAGGGGCCGTTGCGCGTGCACTCGCAAGTGGCGATCGCACTTCGGGTGGCATGACCGCACCACCGGACGGTTTGTTGCTTGATGGGATCGCGTTGGATCCTTCTGTCACCCTCGATGAGTCATGGCCATTTTAGTTCGAGGTCCTCGTCCCGGTGACGGGCCAGAACTCGCGTCGCTATGGCGCGAGCTATGGGATGCCCACGAAGCGTGGGGTGGCTACGCTGGCTCGCAGGAGGACGCTGCATACAGCGCGGTCGCACAGCGACTCGAGGATGACATCTATTGGAGGCAGGGATCGATCACGAGTGGTCGGCATCTGCACCTGGTTGCAGAAGAGCGCGGTGAGATCGTCGGTCAGGTGGAAGGTTGGATGGATCGTTACGGCGTCTTGCTCTCGACGCTTGATACTTGCGAGGTGCGATCGCTCGTTGTGAAGCGCCAGGCACGCGGCCTTGGCGCGGGGCTTATGCTGCTCGAAGAGCTGGCTCGCGTCGCGTTTGAATGGTCGCGGCGTCGAGGGGTTGTGCTTGCAGCCGAAGTTCTTAATCGTAACCCCGCGAGAGCATTTTACCACAAAGTCGGCTACCAAACGTTGACGTGGTCGACGCGGATTGACT
>JAHFDZ010000089.1 GCA_023248745.1 Myxococcales bacterium
TGGCAGGTCGCCGCGCCTGATCCCGACGAGGGCCGTGATCGCACACTTGCAGCGACGTCATCCGGTTCCATGCCGAAAGTAGATTTGCGCTTCTGGCGCGAAATCAGGGGGTTTTCTCGGAAAGCAGAGGCGCAGGAAAACCCTTGGCGGGATAGTAGATGGTCGCGCTGACGACTTCTGTTCCGCACGATTCCTAGGTTGAGGCATTATGGAAGCATGAACGGTGCACGTAACCTGCTCGCGAAAAGTCTCTCTCTCGTGTTCGCGCTCGGCGCTTTGATCGCGCTAGTTTCGCGCGCCGGCATTGCGGGGTGCGCAAGTCCAGAGCCCCCCAAGCTTCCACCCGCGACACTCGCTGCGCCCGAGCCTCCTAAGGCAAGCGCACCAGAGGTGAATCCTGACGACGGTGTCACGGCGCATTCTGCAGAGCCGACATTTCTACCGGCGAGCAAGGCTGGGCCGCCGGTTCATCTTTTCGTAAAGCCAACATCGTCTGCAACACCCGCGCATAGCGGCAAGCATTAGCCATGCTCGACATCGCGCTTACGGAGAAAATTGTAACAGCGCTGGTGTCCATTGCGATTCTGATTGCCGTATACGTACCGCTCGAGCGGCTATTTCCTGCGCGCCAGCAGCGTATTTTTCGTCCAGGATTTGCGACCGATGGGCTCTTCTTCGCAGGCCAGTACCTCGTGTGGAGCAGCGTCGCGATCGTAGCGCTCACTGCGTTTCATCATTTCGCAAGGTCGCATTTCCCAAACGTTCTTTCGCGATTGGGCGTGCCAACGTGGTTCCTGTGCATCGTGGCCGTCGTTGGCGGAGATCTCGTCGTCTATTGGTTTCATCGCGCGTGCCACGCGTGGACGCCGCTTTGGAAAATCCATGCGGTCCATCACAGTGCCGAGCACCTCGATTTTTTGGCGGCTCACCGCGAACACCCGCTCGACGGACTCGCTACGCAGTTTTGCCAAAACCTTCCCGCGATCGTTCTCGGCGTGCCCATGGGTTGGCTCGCGGGCATCGCCGTCTTCCGAGGGATGTGGGGCATCTTCATTCATTCGAATGTGCGCTTGCCACTCGGGCCGTTGCGCTACTTGGTGGGCGCACCCGAGTTGCATCATTGGCATCACGCAAGCGTCTCCCGCACCGAGCACAACTTCGCGAATCTTGCTCCCTGGCTCGATGTGGTCTTCGGCACCTATCACTGTCCTAAAGGTCAAGAAACTTACCTACTTGGCCTCGAAGAGCCTTGGCCCAAGGGATATTTCGCGCAGCTCGTGTGGCCATTCCTCACATTTCGTTCCCACGCGACGACCATCGACTCTCCTGTCGATCTCGCGACCGACGATACGTCGACTCAGCGTTCCTCCTAAAATCGACACTACGGTCCGCAAAAGCCTTAAAGCCCGTGAACCCGAGACCGTTCATCTAGATTTGGGGACTATTTAGCGGGCGCTGCATTTGGCGACACCACTTGGGGGAAACTATGAAGTCTTTGAGCTGTGCGATTGGTTTTGCTTTGATCAGCCTATCTTTTGCGAAGACGGCGTCGGCGGCTGGGGGAGTGGAAACGGTCAGCGGTGCGCTGGTCTATTCCGATATCTACATGCAAGCGACCAAGCGCATCTGTGAAAGCGCGGGCATTCGCGGTCTTGTGACGCGGTATCTCACGGGCTCCGGCACGACGGATCAAAACGAGATCACGACGACGTCGAAAGAGCCGTGGAAGCTCGACGGTTCGAAGAATGGAACGTTCGCTCTGAAGCCAGGCGCCGGCGCTGTAGTGTCACTTCCCGTGACTGGAAAAGGCGAAGCTATTTTCGGGTTTGCGATGACGAGTTCAAATGTGGCTGGCGATCTCGGCTTCTGCGAATTTCGACGCAAGGACTCGTCCAAGAAATGGACCGCGATCACGCCTTCGGATCTCGTTGTGACGGGCAGCTTTGGCGAGCGCCTTGAATGGGGTCACTTCAACGGGGTTCAGGCCTACAAGCGAAAGGTGTCGGTCGGCTCTTATGACGACGAGACGAAGGCGGAGTCTCGCGTGTACGTCGTTCTCTATCAGCACCTCGTTAACGCTTCCGACTTGACCATTCGAGCCTTCGTTCCTGGCCAACCACCCGCGGCGCAAAGCGCAGCCGCGCCAGCAGAAGCGATAGCTCAAATCGCTGATCCGACCGGCGTCCGCACAAAGCTCAAGAGCGCTGCGGATGACACGGCCTACTGGAGCCGATTTCAATACGGGACTCAGTACGGCGAGTTGAAGCAACGGTTCGGGATGTCCCACGTGGTCGACTGCAGCTTCTTCACATGGATGGTCTACGAAGCATCCGGCGCGCACTATGAGTACGCTGCGACCGCACAATTCTTGGCGCCAAAACCTTCAGGATTCGACAAGGTCGACAAACCACAACCCGGCGATATTGCGTTTTGGCACTCAAAAATTGGTTCCAAAACCGTGTGCACCAGCACGAAGTACAAGGCTCCCTGCACGAGCGAAGACCATGGACACGTGGGCATCGTTTCGACGGTCGGCACAGACGGCACGCCGCTTACGTACGATCACTTCTCTGGTAAAGCGTCGGACTACAAGCAGGGCTCAAAGTTCGTCAACGGTGACACGGTGTGGTTCTTTCGTCATAGCGCGTTGAGTAAGTAAGTTGACGATTGGGTGGCGGGGAGATCGGACTCTCATGACCCCGACGGATCGAACGTCCAAACCGTCACCTCGTCTTGTATGTCGACACGAAGGTGTCCAAATATCGAACATCGTTTCCGAGTGATGCACAAACGCCTCATCCGATCACGATCGCCACAGCTCGACTGAGCGAGGTACTTGCAGATTGCCAAATTTGCAGGACAAATCGCGGCTGGTACGAACGTTGCGAAGCGATCGTTCGAGGCATTCACATGAACCGATCGCTCATCGTAACGAATTTGATCGCTTTCGCATGCGGTGGCTGCATGTTGCGCGCTACGCCGCCTGCAATCGATGTGACCACCACAGAAGCCGTCGAGGTTACGCCCGTAATTGTCGAGACGACACCAACGGTCGTCTACGAAGGGCGCACGGTCTACTACTACAGTGATCGTTGGTACTACCGTGACGGTACGCATTGGCGGCACTACCGAAGCGAACCGCTCATGCTACGTAGGCATCGCGTCGTTCAACAGGCGCCGCCTCGTTGGCGTCATCGTGCTCCTCAGAGCGCTCCTCCCGCTTACCGCCGACACTGAGGTGATGCCCATGAAACTATGTCTTGGAGCCCTTGCTATTTTTGCACTTCCCGTCGTTTCAGCGTGCGTGGTGACCCCTTTGTACGGCGCGCCCGCTATCGGCACACTTGCAATCGATTGGAGCATTGCGTCTTCGCAGTATCCAGACGCGTGCGTGCAGTCAGCAGTCGATGCCATTGAGGTTCGTGTTCGCGGATCTCGCGGTGGCGTATTTACTCGCGCATGTGAAGCATTCGTCATTCGCGTTGACCTTGAGGCTGGCGACTACAACGCGACCGCGGTGTTGCTCGACGTTGCGGGCAACCCGCGCACAACGGAACTCAATCTTCGACCGTTCGTGATCTACGGCCACGACGAGCTAAGCGTGCCGATCGATTTCCCACCCGACTCGTTTCTCGATCACAGCACCGTTGCAACAACGTCGATGGAGGCGATAGCGCCATGAGCGTTCCACCCTCAAAGATCTTGGTGTCCACGGACTTCAGCGAGCCAGCGCGCAAGGCGCTTGACTATGCGGTTGCGCTCGCAAAGACGACCGGCGCCGAGATCGTGCTGCTCCATGCGTACGAGCTACCGATCGTCGGCTTTCCCGACGGCACCTTTCTCGCCACCGCCGAGATGGCCAACCAGATCATCATGTCAGCGCAGAATTCACTCGACGCACTCGTCGCGCCGCTAAAGGAAGCTGGCGTGCCGGTTAGCCTTCTGCTCAAGAACGGCGATGCACGCGAGACGATCCTCGAAAGCTCAAAGGAGCTCGGAGCGGATCTCATCGTGATGGGCACGCATGGGCGGCGAGGAATTGCGCGCGCGCTTATCGGGAGCGTGACCGAGGCTGTGGTGCGTACGGCAGAATGTCCCGTGCTGACTGTGCGCTCACCGTCGAAGTAGTTCGCTAAGAGCAGCCATGCGACTATACGTGCAATGAGTGAATTCGCAACTGTACCTGCTACGATTCGTCTAGGCGATCACGAAGTGTGTCGCCTGGGGTTCGGCGCCATGCAATTGCCAGGGCACATGGTGTGGGGCGAGCCACGCGATCCCGAGCAAGCCCGCGCGGTTTTGCGACGTGCTGTTGAACTCGGCATCAACTTGATCGACACATCTTGGTACTACGGGCCGCACGTTTCAAATCGACTGATCGTGGAGACGTTGCGTCCGTACCCTTCGGATCTCGTTATCGCGACCAAGCTCGGGGGTCGCCGTACCCCCGACAAGGGTTGGGCACCCTCGCTGCGACCTGACGAGCTGCGTGCAGGTTGCGACGAAGATTTGCGATCGCTCAAACTCGAGCAAGTTCATATGACGCACCTTCGGTGGATTCCGAATGAAGATGTTCCCTTCGCTGAATCGCTCGACGCGATGATTGGGTTGCAAAGGGAAGGGAAGATTCGACATCTTGGCGTGAGCAACGTGACGCTGGCTCAGCTCGAATACGCTGCGTCACGGACTCCGCTCGTATCGGTTCAGAATCTTTACAATGTTGCGTATGGTGCCCAAAAACTGAAGGGCTACGCGTATGCTGTCGTCGACGAGCAAGAGCTCATTGTTGATTTTTGCGCGGCAAAAAAGATCGCGTTCTTACCGTTCTTCCCGCTCGCGTTGCCGGGCAAGCCAAGAGAGATGCCAGCTGCTCTCGTTCAAACTGCCGAGCGGCACAAAGCATCGATCGCCCAGGTTGCCATCGCTTGGCTTCTCGCAAGGTCGTCAACCATATTGCCTATTCCAGGCACGAGCACCTTGGCTCATTTGGAAGAAAATTGGAACGCCAGAAAGATCGCGCTAACGCGCGATGAAGTCAGCGCAATCAAGGGGGCGCGACAGTGAAGCGCTTCACGTTGCACCATGAGCTTGACTGCTCACGTGAAGCTATGTGGACAGCATTCTTGTCGACGCCAGAGATTGAAAATCTCTACGTTGATCTCGAGTTTCCTAAATACAAAGTCATCGAATTGCGCGACACCTCCGACACGATCGTGCGTCGTGCCGAAGCGATCCCCAAATTGAATCTGCCAGGTCCAGTGGCCAAAGCAGTTGGCGCGAACTTTGGGTATGCGGAAGAAGGAACCTTCGACAAGGCCGCCGAGGTTTGGCGTTTCAAAATGACCCCCAGCACAATGGCTGACAAGCTTCGTCACGAAGGCTCGATGCGTCTCGAAGACATCGGTCCTGGCAAGATTCGGCGTGTCGTCGATTTGGAACTTGAAGCGCGCGTTTTCGGCATCGGCGCGCTGATCGAGAGTGCGTTCGAAAGGCAACTGCGAGACGCGTGGGACAAGAGTGCGATCGTCACGAATACGTATTTCCGATCGCTCAAGACTTAGGGCGCGCGAACGCGATAGTGTCTGTAACCCCCATAATTGCTTCCTAAGAGTCGACAAAAGTCGACGGGCCCTCACCGAAGTGAAGGCCCGCGTTATCTGTCAGTTATGTTGACGATTAGAGCACTTTGCCGAATACCAATCCCCATTCCGTGAGCACCAAGATCGGGCAAACGATCCAGGCGTACTTGTAGAGTTTCGCTCCGAGCTCGTCGTTCTTCTGCTCGTCGGCACGCAAGATGGCCACGCTAAACGCAATGTGTACGAGCCAAAGCAAGTAGAGCGTGAACATGAACTTGTCGAGGCGCGTAAAGAACCCGAGCGGAGGAAGCTGGGCCGACGCAGTGTTGTGGAACATGATGACGGCAACGAAGCTGCCGGTACCTGCGGCAAGACGAGCCGGCGCCATTTTTGGCTTCATAAAAAGCGAAACGAACAACACCAGCACCATCGTCAGTGCGGGCAAAAAGTTCTTTGCAACCGCTGCGACGATCGGACGCTTTACGTCAACCGCGTAGCTGTAGTGTGAAACGTTAATCCCATCGTCGAGCTTCTCGGTGGTGACCTTCGCTTCGCCTCCAGTGACGTTCCAGCCGGGGATCCTCACGTCGTCAGCAGGATTAGGCGCGTCTTTGGCGTTAGCGACGAACACGGCGTCTTCGTCGTGATCGCCAAGGTCGATTTCGAGCTCATGTTGATCAAACGGAAATTCGGAGATGTCGATCTCGGCCGAGAGTTCTGCCTTCACGCGGTAAACTTTGTGAAGCGGTTCATCGACGACGCTATCGGGCTTGCCCTTGATCTCTCCATTGAAGAGGGTCATGTGCGGTTTGCACGGAGCCGTGGCGCAGTGATACGTCACCAAAAATTCCGCTTCGAACGTGCCTGGCCCGAGTTCGAATTTGTGGATCTTCTGAACGTTGATACCAACCTCGTACTTGATCGGATGGTGATCGTTTGGATCGGGATCGTCGTCGTCCTTGCTGCTGCTCTCTTTCTTCTCGTCCTTGGCGTCTTTGGCCGGCTCCTTGGTGTCCTTTGCTTCTTTGGACTTGTCGTCCTTCGCCTTGTCGTCCTTGGCGGCCGCGGCATGATGGCCATCTTCATCCGGCTTTGGTGTTTCGGCGAGTGCGGTCGTGGCAAGCGAAACGACTGCCAGCACTATGGCAGCGATCGACATCAGTCGGCGCATGATCCCCTCTTTCTTCTTGTAATGAGCGACACCAGGCGGTGATGCGTCGCGCTTGAGTCATTTCAACGGCTGGGTTCCTTTGATTGTCGAACGGGTTACCTTTGGAAGCCAAGTAGACTGTCGAGCGATCGACGTGAGGCCCCTCCTTACTGATGCTCTTTGGTATGATGCTGCTCGTACGTGTAGGCAGAACCGGGAGGGCGATAGGGTCGGGGCACTAGCCATCGGGGGCACGATGGTTACGGATGGATCTCACATCGGGCTTTCACGAAGGCTTGGAAGAACGTTATCGTTTTGTATTCAAGCGCTGTGAAGCCGTAGTCTCCACTGTGAGGTGACCATGTCGTCTGAGAAGAAAGGCTTCAACCCGAAGGCGTCCGAAGAAGACGCGTTGCAGTTCGGCGACGAACTGCCGGTGTTGCCGATTCGCAATGCAGTGTTGTTTCCTGGTGCGGTTGCGCCGTTCGACGTCGGTCGCGAGAAGTCCGTCGCGCTTGTCGAAGACGTCGACAATCTGCCAGCGCCCATCATTGCCATATTTGCGCAACGCGATCCTGCGATCGATGACCCCGGCGGTAACGACCTGCACATGGTCGGCTGCGCTGCGCGCGTGCTCAAAGCGCTTAAGCACACCTCGGGAAATTACTCGCTCATCCTGCAGGGCCTCACGCGCATTCGTCTTAACGAGGTGACCCAAACGGGCCCCTATCTCAAGGCGAAGGTATCGCGTGTTCAAGAGGACGGCATCGAAGACGACGAAGCTGAAGCGCTAAGCCTCAGCCTGCGCGACATCGCCAAGCAAGTGATCCAGTTGATGCCCGAGCTTCCGCGTGAAGCGAGCTCACTCATTGACTCGATTCAGCAGCCCGGTCCGCTCGCCGACTTAGTGGCGGCGAACCTCGATGCGCCGGTCGAAGAGAAGGCCGCGCTACTTGATACCGCCGACGTCAAAGAGCGCATTCGCAAAGTACTCAAGTTGCTTACCCGTCAGCTCGAGATCTTGAAGATGCGCGAACGCATCAACTCACAGATCAAAGAGGAGATGGGTAAGAACCAGCGGGAGTACGTGCTCCGTCAACAGCTCAAAGCCATCAAAGAAGAGCTTGGCGAAGACGACGGCGATCAAGGCGATCTCGACGGTCTCGAAGACCGTATCGCAAAAGCCAACTTGCCCAACGAAGCCGAACAAGTTGCAAAAAAGCAACTCAAACGGTTACGAAATATGCAGGTGGGTTCGGCCGAGTACACGGTGGTTCGCACCTACCTCGACTGGATTATGGACCTGCCTTGGCACGTTCAGACGCTGGACAACCTCGACATCGCGACCGTTCGCCGCGTGCTCGACGAAGATCACTACGGTCTCGAAAAGGTGAAGAAGCGCATTCTTGAGTACTTGGCGGTTCGCAAGCTCAAGAAGGACAAGAAGGGACCCATCCTCTGTCTCCTCGGCCCGCCTGGTGTCGGTAAGACATCACTCGGCCGATCAATCGCGCGCGCGATCGGGCGCAAGTTCCACCGGATCTCGCTCGGTGGCGTGCACGACGAGGCGGCCATTCGCGGTCACCGTCGTACGTATGTCGGCGCGTTACCTGGACAGATCATCCAAGGCATGAAGAAGACGGGCACGATGAACCCGGTCTTCATGATGGACGAGATCGACAAAATCGGTCACGACTTCCGTGGCGATCCTGCGGCTGCATTGCTCGAAGTTCTCGACCCCGAGCAAAATGGTACTTTCGCTGATCACTATCTCGAAATTCCGTACGATCTGTCGAGCGTCATGTTCATCGCAACGGCGAACATCGCCGACCCAATTCCCGGGCCTCTGCGAGATCGTATGGAGATTCTCGAGATCCCGGGCTACACGCGCAACGAGAAGCTTGCGATCGCACGTCGCCACTTGATCCCCAAGCAGATCGAAGAGCACGGCATCTCAAAAGACCAGCTCGAGTTCGCCGACTCTGCGGTCGATCTCGTGATCGATCACTACACGCGTGAGGCCGGTGTTCGAACCCTCGAACGCCAAGTCGCAAGCGTCATTCGCGGTGTTGCAGTCAAGATCGCCGAAGGCGACATGACCAAGCGCAAGATCGAAACGGAAGACAACATCCGCGAGTTCTTGGGCCCACAACGCTTCACGAGCGAAGTTGCCGAACGAACCGAAGAGCCGGGTGTCTGCACGGGCCTCGCATGGACCAGCGTCGGTGGAGAAATTCTCTTCATCGAAGCGACAAGCATGCATGGCTCCGGCAAGATGCAACTGACCGGTCAACTCGGCGAGGTCATGAAAGAGTCTGCGCAAGCGGCTCTCTCGTACGTTCGCTCAAATGCCGAAAAATACGGCATCCCGAAAGACTTCCTCGAGAAGCGAGACATCCACGTTCACATTCCTGCGGGCGGCATTCCGAAAGACGGACCGAGCGCTGGCGTCACGATGTTTACCGCACTTGTCTCGCTGCTCACCGGCATTCGCGTGCGTCACGACGTGGCGATGACCGGCGAGATTTCGCTCCGCGGTCGCGTGCTGCCAATCGGCGGTCTCAAGGAAAAAGTCCTTGCGGCGCACCGAGCGGGCATCAAGCGCGTCATCGTTCCTGAGCGCAATAAGGCCGACCTCGATGAGGTGCCAAAAGAAGTCATGGACGATCTCGAGTTCATCTTCTGTAGCAAGATGGATACGGTGCTCGAAGGTGCACTCGAGTCGATGCCTCAGCCAAAGCCGGAAGCGGCAGCGGCGGCGCCTGTGGCGAACTGAACTTTCAGTTTTAGTTGCGGAAAGGAAGCGAGGGCCGTGGGGTACTCGCTTCTTCTCTTTTGTAGGCTATCGCTGTAGCTCAGAACGCTGAGCGCTGACGCTAAGCGCTGACGCTAAGCGCTGGCGCGTAACCCCGCGCGTTTCCCCTTAGATGAGCGCTGCGCTTCGCGGATATGTGCTGCGCACGGCTATTTGGGGGCCGAAACGACGTTTCGCCCCCAAACCCCCATCTTCCTTCACTACGAAGAGATGATTCGTGCAGCTGGGCGCTTGGCTACCATGGTGTCCACCTGGATCGCTTCCCTACGTACGCTGAGAGCGTGCTCGGTCGCTGGGTTGGTGGGTCGGGTGGTGCTGCCTTGCGTTGAGGTGTCGGAGCTCGCGGATCCTGATCCTGATCCTGATCCTGCTTGTCTCCGCCTCGCCTTACTTCTTACAGAACTTCGTTGTTCCCGTGAGGCCGGTGCCGCAGTCTTTGCTTGGGCAGTCTTTTGCGGTTTCGCAGATCTTTGAGCAGTAGCCTTCCTTGGTCCCTGTCGTTGCGTTGAGATTTTGGATGCACATGCGGTGATCGCACTCGCTCGAGCTTTGGCACGCTTCGCCCAACTTCTTTGATGTCTTGTCGACGGGTCCGCAATACCCGTAGCCGGAGCTTCCGCTCGCGTAGCATGACAGCTCGGCGCCGCATTCGATGTCGGTGTGGCATTCTTTGGTGCACACGCGTTGCTTGACGACGGTGAGGCATTGCTCGTTGCCACACTCTGCGTGCTTCACGCATTCCTCACCGAGTTTCTTCTTTTGGCAGGCTGAGAGCGAGGTCAGTAGTATCAACGCGAAGCAGACGATTGTCTGGCGGCTCATGCGCTGAGTATCGCAAGAATTCGCGGAGCTATTCACGCAATCTTTCTTCGGGGATACCCTATGGGCCATGTCGATTCGAGTGGCGGTACTGGGCTGCGGTATTGTGGGTGGGGGTGTCGTCAGACTGATTCGTGAGCATCACGAATCGCTTGCCGCAAAAATCGGCGCGCCTCTCGCATTGGCGCGTGTGCTCGAACGCGACTTGGGCCGCGCAAAGGCGGCGGGAGTAGACGAGGCCTTAGTGACGAGCGATCCGGCGCAAGTGCTCGATGATCCCAGTATCGATGTCATCGTCGAAGTGATGGGTGGAGTCGACCCCGCGCTCAGTTTTGTCGAACGCGCAATTCGTAACAAGAAGAGTGTCGTTACGGCGAATAAGATGCTCCTTGCTGCGCACGGTGCGAGGCTCTTCGCCCTTGCGCGAGAATTTGGCGTCGATCTCGCGTTTGAGGCATCAGTCGGCGGCGGCATTCCGATCATTCGCGTGCTGCGTGATGCGCTTGTCGGCGATCGCGTCGAGGCCCTTCAAGGCATCGTGAACGGTACATGCAACTTCATGCTGACTCGCATGTGCGACGACGGGCTCTCGTTTGATGAAGCGCTACAAGAAGCACAGGCCAAAGGCTTCGCCGAGGTAGAGCCCAGCCTCGACGTTGATGGTCACGATGCTGCACACAAGCTCGTCGTGCTTGCGACGCTTGCGTTTGGCGCGAAGCTCGATGGCTTCCATGTCTTCACCGAGGGCATTCGATCCATCGAGCCTATCGATCATCGTTTCGCTGCGCGTTGGGGCTTTCGCATCAAGCACCTCGCCATTGGAGCCGAGCGTGCAGGTGCGCTCGAACTTCGCGTTCATCCGTCGCTTGTGAGCACGTCGTCGACCCTTGCGAGCGTGGGTGGAGTCCTGAATGCGATCGCAATTCAGGGCCAATCGCTGGGACCGGCGTTGCTTTCTGGTCGTGGTGCGGGCGAGCGGCCCACCGCCGTGAGTGTCGTCGGCGATGTTGCCGACGTTGCGCGCGCCAAAGTGCTCGGTGTGCCTGGAATGTCACTTCGCGGATTACAATTGAACGAGCGCAAGGTCTTGCCGACTGACGACGTTGAAACACGTTACTATTTGCGTTTTCAAGTGTTCGATCGGCCAGGTGTCCTCGCACGCATTACCGGTGCGTTAGGCGATGCTCGCGTGTCGATCGAGCAAATGGTTCAAGAGGGTAGGGGGGACGAAAGTGGCGCACCGGTGCAAGTGGTCATGCTTACCCACGTTGCGAAGGAGCGTGACGTACGTGCGGCCCTGCAGTTCTTGGGCGTGCTCGACTTTGTCGCAAAACCCGTTTGCCTGATTCGCGTGCATGGGTAGTTGCAAGCGCGCTCAGCGACGCTGCATCCCCTTTTGCGTGCGTTCGAACGCTACAAATTGACTTGCGTGGTACCGGATACACGTTCGCCTAAGAAGCGGGTGGCGATCGTTTCGAAGGTGGCCGGAAGATCGGTGACCAGTAATTCGAGTGTCCCTCGGTCACCGCGTTCGTTCTGCATTTGCCGAGTGCGCAAAAAATCGGCGACGTCCGCTGCCGCGGATTGCGCACTGTCAACAACATTGACTGATTGACCCAAGAGTGCGCGTGCGCGCAATTCGATCGCAGGCCTCAGAAGCGGATAGTGAGTACACCCGAGCACAAGGGCGTCAACGTTGGCTTCGCGTAAAGGTAACAAGTAGCGATCAATGATCAGATTCGGCACCTCACCCTCAGTCCAGCCCTCTTCGGCCAGCGGAACGAGCAGCGGAGCGGCTTGGCTGAAGACCTCGGCACGCGTTGAATACTGCTGCACCGCACGCGCGTATGCTCCAGATGCGACAGTACCCGTCGTCGCCAGAACGCCAATGCGTCCAGTAACAGAAGCTGCCACGGCAGCGCGTGCGCCAGGGTCAATGACTCCGAGGACAGGCAGATCGAATTCGATTCGCAAGCGCTCAGGCGCTACGGCGCTGACGGTGTTGCAGGCAATAACGACCGCCTTCACCCCGCGATCAACCAAGTACTTCGTGCAACCGATAGCGTAGCGAACAACGGTCGCGGCTCCCTTCGTTCCATAGGGAACGCGTGCCGTGTCGCCCAAGTAGACGACGTCCTCGTTGGGCAATGCTTCGCGCAGTGCACGTACAACGGTGAGGCCGCCGAGGCCTGAGTCGAACACGCCGAGCGGCGCGTTGCGATTCAAGCAGCGCCCCGCGTGAGTCCGACCGCTTCGAGGACCGCCATACGCACTGCAACACCGGCTGCGACTTGATCGAGAATGACGCTTTGCGATCCATCGGCAATGGCGCTCGTAATCTCGACGCCTCGGTTGATCGGACCGGGGTGCATGACGAGTGCATTCGGCTTTGCGCGTGCCAACATGCTCGGGTTGAGACCAAACGTTTTGGCATACTCGCGCGTTGTCGGAAGCGCCGCACCGCCGAAGCGTTCGTTTTGAATGCGCAACATCATGACGACGTCCGCTCCGTCGATGGCATCGGCAAGTGTGGGCGTTACTGTCACCGTCGATCCGAGGCGCGCGGCCTCGAGTGGGAGCATCGTGCGCGGTCCCGTAAAGCGCACCGTCGCACCTAGCAAACCGAGAAGCATCGCGTTTGAGCGCGCGACGCGCGAATGCATAATGTCACCGCAGATGGCAACAATGCGGCCGTTGAGATCCCCGAGATGCTTACGCATCGTCAACACATCGAGCAGCGCTTGTGTTGGGTGCTCGTGAGTTCCATCGCCTGCATTCACAATCGACGAGCGCGCGTGCTTCGCAAGAAATTGTGGCGCGCCCGATGACGCGTGACGAAGCACGAGGATGTCGGCGTGCATCGCTTCAACGTTGCGGATCGTGTCGAGCAGCGTTTCACCCTTGCTCACGCTCGACGTGCTTGGGCTTACGTTGATGACGTCGGCACCAAGCTTCTTGCCTGCGATTTCAAATGACGTGCGCGTGCGCGTCGATGACTCGAAAAACAAGTTGACGATCACCTGACCGCGCAGCACGTCGGTCTTGGGCATCGGTCCGTAGAACGTTGCGGCACGATCAAGCAAATGGCCGACTTCCGAGGCGCTCAGGCCTTCGATGCCCAACAAGTGAGGCCGCGACCACATGCCGCTTCCAGGTATCGCGCGCATCGCACGGTTCGTCAACCGCCCACGTCCTAAAGCGCACGCGAAGCCGACGCCGCGCGAGGCGAACGTCAGTTGAGCCAATCCTTCGGCGGCTTCTCGTCTCGCCCACCCGGGACCACCCTCAGATTGTGCGGGTTTGGCTTCGGCTTCTTCGGTGTTCCGAGAATATCGTCGACCGTCATGCGTTGTCCGCGTGCGGAAAGCCAACGCAGCTTCAGGTGCAGATAGAGTTTACGGGCAGGCGAAGGCGTGCCGGCGAGCGCAAGGCCAGCGAGGAGGCCGCCCCAAGGTGACCACTGCCCATCGTAGAGGGTCATCAGCGCGCAAATTGCGACCGTGATCCACTTCATCCATGCGCCTCGCACGGGGATGAAGAACATGATCAGGATGCGCGCATCGGGAAACTCGGCTCCCCAACAAATGGCCAGGGCCGTTATCGCGGCGGATGGTCCGGCGACGAACCCGCCGGGTCTCAACATGAAGCCGGTTGGAAGGACGCTCCACGCGAGGAGTTCGACCAAATTGCCTGCGATGCCACCCCAGATGAATGCTCGCAAAATGCGCGCGCCAGACCACTTACGCTCAAGCGCCGTTCCCAAAAAGTAGATCGCAAGTGCAGCGAAAAAGACCGAAAGCCAATGCGGGACAAACCAAATCGACGTGAAAATTCGCCAAACTTGCCCGTGCAAGAATGCGCGAGCATCGAACGGAAGATAGTCGAACGCACCTTGTGCCCCGCCCAACCTTGCGAAGGCCCAAGCCAAGCTGATGGTTGCGATCGTGGCCATCAGACCGATTACGGTCCGACCAGGACGGGGAAACTCAAAACCCGTCTGTCTCATCGCTCTAAGGTAGAGATCGGAGTGCGGTGTCGCAAGGGATCAGTCGGCTGTGGCGTCGGGATCGGCGTCGGCGGGGGAGAAAGCGTCAGCGGTAGCGTCAGTGGTGGCGTCAGTGGTGGCGTCAGTGGTGGCGTCAGCGGTAGCGTCGGCGGGAGGGAGAGCGTCAGCGGTAGCGTCTGAGGCGGCATCCGAAGGTGGGCTTGCGTCTGGTGCGGACGCGGTTGGGCAATGGGCGGTTGTGATTGCGCGGTCCCAGGCGACTGCGGTGCAGGCAGTTGTGACGAGGGTGTCGGCGAATTCAGGGGGGACGCCGGTGCTCGTTGCGACGTCCCAGTGGAGTTCGTCGAAGGTGCGAATCGAGATCGTGTAGTTGCCGGCGGCGACTTGAAACACGGCGTCGGCGTAGCAATCGAACACGCCGGATTGGTTCGTTTCGTTGACCTTTGCGTAGTACTTGTACGCTTGCCCGTCGCGTTTGCCGCAGCCAACGACCGAAAAAAGCTGTGTCGCATCGATGCGGATGCCAGTGTACTTCGGCAGCGTCGAAGTGTCGGTGGCGGTCGCGCAGGCGGCGGCAGAGGCAATAGCGGCGGCGAAAAGAGCCGTGCACCAAACGCGAAGCATGAGCTGTTGCATACTCGAAAGCGCATACCGCGCGCAATCGTGTGCTTTGCCACCTTCGCCTTTGGCCGCGCTGTGCGCTGTGCAGATTAGTAACGACAGAAGTACTGAATCTGACGCTCGCAATCGGCCAAGTTCGACCCCATTTCGGCGGTTACGAGACATGTGCCCTGAGCGCACAACGTTCCGTCTTGATAGCCTTCGATGTCGAACGTGACGGTCTCGCCCGTGAGCAAATTGCCAAACGCGATCGCTTCGGTGCAGCTTGCCGTGGCCTCTTCGCCAAGCTCACGTGCAACGACGCGCCAACTATCGCTGCGTGCGACGCAGGTCTGGTTCACGTTGCGGTTGTATTCGAACACAATTTCGTTGCGAACCTCATACGAGGTGTCGCGCTGATACGACGAACCATAAGGACGATCGTCGACGAGGATGCAGCCCGACCCGAGGGCTAACACGGCAAGAGAAACAAGGAACTGCGTGATTCGCATCCATTAAAGCTGCGCTGCGGCATGGGCCTTGGCCACCTCTGCCGTCGATCCTTGCGAAGATTTCATCATTCGATCAAGGGTTTGCGTTGTCATGGTGCCACGCAATACCTCGGCGTTGTCGAGCAACGCGAGGTGCAAATCGACATTCGTGCGAACGCCGGTTAGGCGCGTTTCGAGCAGCGCGCCGCGCATGCGCAAGATGGCTTCGTCGCGACTGGAACCAAAAGCGATCACTTTTGCGAGCATCGAGTCATAGTCGGGCGGAACAATCGAACCGGCTTCGATGCCCGTATCGACGCGAATGCCAGGCCCGCCAGGCCATGAGCAAGAGTCGACCCGGCCCGCACTCGGAAACATGCGCCAAGGATCCTCGGCATTGACGCGACATTCGATCGCATGACCGCGTGGTCGCCACACTTGTTGATCAGGCAAGCCGAGTGGGAGCCCGAGGACGGCCTTTATTTGTAACTGAACAAGATCGATTCCAAACACCAGCTCAGTGACGGGATGCTCGACTTGGAGCCGTGTGTTCATTTCAACGAAGAACAACTTGCCGTCTGCGCCACGCAAGAATTCGAGTGTTCCTAGGCCGAGGTAGCGCGTGGCTTTCATTGCAGAGATGGCCGACGGCAATAGTTCAGCACGTTGACTGTCGGTCAGCGTTGGGCTCGGCGCTTCTTCGATCAGTTTTTGATGACGACGCTGAAGCGAGCATTCGCGGTCGCCGAAGATCCAAATGTTCCCGTTGCCATCGCCGAGCACTTGGAGCTCGATGTGCTTGGGCTCTTCAAGTAACTTTTCGAGATACAATTGCGATGCACCGAAGCCGATCGCCATCTCTTTTTGGGTGTCGACGAAGGCTCGCTCAAGTTCGCGATCGTTTCGCACCACCCGAAGGCCACGCCCACCACCTCCACTTGTGGCCTTGAGCATGAGGGGATAGCCGATGCGTTTTGCACAGACGAGTGCGTGTGCCACGTCGTCGAGCGGTTCGCTTCCGGGTAGCACTGGAACGCCGTACTCCTTGGCTGCCTCGCGTGAGCGAAGCTTGTGGCCCCAGGTTCGCATCGTGTCAGGTTTGGGACCGATGAAGCCGATGTTCACTTGCGTGAGCAGCTCCGCGAAGTCGGCGTTTTCGGAGAGGAAGCCGTAGCCAGGATGGATCCAATTGGCACCGGTAACCCGCGCTGCGCTCACGATGGCCGCAAAGTTCAAGTAGCTGAGCCTCGCGGGTGCGGGGCCAATGCAAACCGCTTCGTCGGCGACCTTGGTAAAGAGTGCTCCGCGATCGGCTTCAGAGAATACGGCGACCGATCGCAAGCCGAGCGCTCTACAGGCGCGTGCAATGCGCACAGAAATTTCGCCGCGATTCGCGATGAGAACCGTGTCGCTCATGATCGCCGCAAGTGAAATAGTGGTTGACCGTATTCGACGCGCGATCCGTTCTCGACGAGCACTTCGGCGACGATGCCTTCGGACTCGGTCTCGACTTCGTTCATCAGCTTCATCGCTTCAACGATGCACACCGTTTGACCCTTGCGCACGGCGGAGCCGAGTTCGACGAAGGCCGAAGCATCAGGGCTTGGAGAGCGGTAGAACGTGCCGACGAGGGGGCTCGTAACCACGATAAAGTCGCTTGACGATTTTGCAAGCGGTGTGGCCACAGCGTGTGACATCACCGCCGGCACGGGTTCGGCAGCGACTCGTCCGCCTGCCATCGAAACGCGCAGCTGCGCAGCACCATCGACGTGCTCGATTTCGGCAACCTGATGATCACGCATCAACTGCACAAGTTCTCTTAGGAAATTGAGATCAAGCGACATAGGCATCCGTGTGTACAACACACGCCTCGCAGTAACCAACCCGCGTAGTGCGAAACATCACGCGCAGCGAACAGCGTGGCGCGAAATTGGTGCACTGCGTCGGGGTTTGACCCCAAAAATTACGCGTTCTTGACGTTGCGTCGCAATGCTCCGAGAAGGCCCTCGAGAGCTAGCTGGTAACTTTGATCCCCAAACCCCGCAACACGCGCCATGCACGCAGCGGCGATACGTGAGCGCCTGCGAAACGACTCGCGCGCGTCTGGATTCGAAAGGTGCACTTCAACGGTGGGAATCGCGACGGCCTTGATCGCATCGTAGATGGCAATAGAAGTATGCGTGAGCGCTCCGGGGTTGATGAGAATGCCGTGATGATTGCCCAGCGCCTCTCCAATCCACGTGACGATGTCGCCCTCGTGGTTGCTCTGCCGACAAACGACGTCTGCGTTGAGTGCTTGTGCTGCTCCTGCCAACGCTGCGTGAATCTCGTCGAGCGTGATCGTTCCGTAAATTGACGGTTCACGGACGCCCAGCAACTGCAAGTTAGGGCCACTGATGCACAGGATCGAAAGGTTGCTCACTCGCGGTTTACGCCTCCGACTACGAAAGCGCGTTGATGAGCTTCGGCACAGCGAGCCGCATCAAGAAGCGTCCTTTGCCAACGTTCGCGTTCGGTCCGTAAGCAACGGCGAGAAAATAGTTTGCGCCGAGAGTGCGAATTACGGTTGTGAGTTGTTCGGTGCCGATGACCATCTCCTGGGCCTCGCCGGTTTCGAGCGACTCGGCTGCGCGTCGAATGGAGCTGAGCGCGACGCCGAACTCGACTCCAATGGTGTTGATGTCGAGGATTGCGTCCTGTCGTGCGAAGGTCTCAACCGCAAATCCTTCGGCGTCCATGACGACGCCACCAACGCTGCCGTCGGTGCTCTCGACAATCTCGCGGAGCGTTTCTTTGAACATGAATCAAAAGGTATTCGTCGCACAGCGAGGGGGCAACATTCCCTTTGCGTTGATTGCTTTCGCGTCGCGTTTGCGCGTGGCATACAGCCACACCGAGGAGCGTTCTTTAGGGCATGCTTGTACAAACGTTGGGTATTTTAGTCTTTTCGTGCGCGCTCGCAGTCGGAACCGCCCGTGCTGCCGACGTGGTCGAGAAGGGCAAAGTCGCGCGAACGCCCGAGGGACTTGTTCCCGCTGGGTGGAAGGTAAGAGCCAAAGCAGAGGGCGATCTCAACGGCGACGGTCGCGCCGACGTTGCGCTCGCGCTCGAGCGTAACGAGCCGGTCAAAGAGGAGGAAAGCACGGGCAACAACGTTGACGATGATGATATCGGCCCCCGCTTTCTTTTGGTCGCGATCCGTACCGCAGGCGCCTATCGCGTCGTGAGCACGAGCGGAACCGCGGTTCTTTGCAAACAGTGCGGCGGTTTTGGCGATCCCGTTAACAACATCTCCATCAAGAAAGGCGTGATGGTCATCGCCCACTACGGCGGTTCCGCTGCCAAATGGTGGTACGTCGATCGCTATCGATTTCACAACGGCGACTTTCGCCGCATCGGTGCATTGCATGGCAGCCGCAGCGCTGATGGTGACGAATACGTCGTCGATACCAACTTGCTCAACGGAGCCCAAATCACGACGATCCATTGCGGAACCGATCGCGATGACGTTGCGGTTGCATGTCACGACAAAGTGAAGAAAGGGCACGTGCCCAAAAAGCCCCTCGTGTCGATTTCGGAGGTCGGGCCTGTCGAATAGCGAAAATGCGAAAAAAAGGTGAGAGCCCCGCCCATTTGCGCTTGACGCGCTGACAAAACGCCACGGGGGTCACATCCACCTTGACCACTGTGATTGCCACCGGATAGGGTCACGCCTACCTTCCGGGCGGCAATTTATCTGCCCGGTTTTCATCAAAAACCGCGAGAAAACGTATGCGAGCGCGAGCCGGGGATCCTCCCCGCACGATGGCCGATAAAATCTTCGCCGGACGACACCCGCAAGCTTTTGCGCCAGGTGACCGGTTAGACGTCAAAATCGACCACGTCGCGCTTTCGCGCGATTGTGGGGGAGTCCTTGCGCTCGCTAAAGAGGCGGGGCTCAAGTCCTCGCCGGTCGAGGTTGCCGTCGCCTATGCCTCTCGAGCCATCGATGACGTCGAGGCCGACGTGCCGGCGAACATCGCGGCTTTCGTCGCGCATGGCATTACGTGGGCCCGATCGGGTGTGGGCTACTCCGCCGCCGTTCACCTCGAACGATTTTCAGGACCATCCCGCATCTGCGTGACCGACGATCCTCGGATGGTCGGCCTCGGCGGAATGGGCATGTTGACCTATCTGCTCTCGCCGAGCGAGCTTGCCCGTGCATTGGTGCGGGGTACGGCAACCGTGCAAGCACCGCGCACAGTTCAAGTGCTCGTGAGCGGCAAGACACGACCTTTCGTCAGCACACGCGACGTGGCCTTCGAGCTTTTGCGGCGCGGTCTGCGCGAAAAGGTGGAACGCGCGCAACAACAGTCTGGCGCTCCCGTGGTGCTCGAATTTGGCGGACCGAGCGTTCGGCTCTTGTCCGTGCCCGATCGTTCGTTGCTGGCGTCGATGGCACCAGAGTTTGGTGCAATGGGCGCTCTGTTTCCAAGCGACGAGCGCGCCGAGAGTTTTCTCCGTGACGAGCGCCGATCAAAGGCGCACCGAGTTTTGCACTCTGACGCGGGCGCTTCCTGCGCCGACGTGATGAGTGTCGATATGTCGCTCGTCGATCCGTTGCTCATCGATGAAAAGGGTGCTGTTCGCACCGTTCGAGAGTTGAACGG
>JAHFDZ010000090.1 GCA_023248745.1 Myxococcales bacterium
GTCTCGACGATGCCGTTGCCGCACGGATTGGGCGCTGCGATCGGGCCGTAGCTCTCGAGCGACGTGCGAGAGCCGCATGCAACCGCAGCGACGACGACTGTGGAGACGACGAACGAAATCGATCGCGTTCGCATTGAAAGAGCGTACGGCCAAATGCCCATGAGCGCCTCCTTTGCGGCGCAAGGCGCACGTGGACGCGCAACCGTCCTGCCCACGAGTTCAGCGTCGCGCTGTACGCGCTCGCTTCTGGGTGCGGCCCGATGCGAAATGCGGTCGCGACTTGGGAACGCGAGTGGCGGCGCATTCGCAATCATTTTGAATTTGGCCACGCAAGAGGAGGCCAGCTCCGTTGCGCCCAAAGGCGACTAACGAATGGCGCATCTAGCCCATTTCTCAACGGTAAATTCGCACGCGACCTGAGGCAGCCCGCTTGACCGTATGCTATGCGCTTTGCCATGAGCCTTGCACTTTCCCTTCGATCCCTCATCGTGTCCGCGTTGCCGCTCATCGTCTTTGCCTGCAACTCGGTGCCTCCCAATCCCGGCGCCACCGCAAAGACGTGCGATCCCAATTCTTGCGATCCCGGACTCGAGTGCATCGACAACGGCACCAACGTCTATTGCCGCAAGGCGTGCACCACGAACGGCGACTGCGCCGATCGCGAGGTTTGCTTCGCGCAGGCAAAGGCCAGCATGCAATCCTATTGCGTCTTTCCCGGTGCTACCGATGGCGGAATCGTAACGGTCAAGGACGCCAAGACAGACAGTCCAACTGTGGTGACGACGTGCCCGGCAACGAAAAACGCGTCACTCGGCAGCAGCGCGTGCACAAGCTGTATGGCAACATCCTGCTGCTCGCAGATAACAAGTTGCTTCACGTCTTCGTCGAGCGATTGCGCCTACTTCGCCAGCTGCATCCGGGAATGTGGCAACGACTCGTCGTGCCAAAGCTCGTGCTACGAAACCGTTACGTCAGCCACGTACTCGTTGTGGTCAAGCTTGAACAGCTGCCAGTCGTCGCATTGCTACGACGTGTGCCAAAATCTCGAGTAGAGCCCCTCCTTTGCGGGCGGGCTTCATTGAAACGTGCGCCTCGTTCGCGAACGCACGTTTCAATCGTTTTGAGGTTTCAGTTCTGGCGACCTTCGATCGCAAGAAGCAAGACGACCGCGGCGACGCCGAGGCGGGGATCGAATTGACCGCTCGCGTCGAGGCTGAAGTCGACGTCGTAAGCCAATTGGAAAATATTGAAGCGCTGCTTGATGAAGCCGACTTCAGTATTCCCAAGCGACACTTTGAATTTCTGCGGAATGATTGGAAACAAGCGGCGTAAGAACGCGAGCGCGCCGGAGTCTTCAATCACCTTGCCGACTTCTTGCTCGTTGCTCAAGATCGCCCACTCATCGCGGATAAGGCTCTTGAGGCCCTTGCGCTTCATGGCGCCAATGACGGCGCCTGTTGCCGCGTCCGTGATGTCGTAAGTGGCGGAGATGTCGATGATGCTGCGCGCGTTGATGCGAAGCATCGGCTGCGTCTGCGCTTCGTCCGCGAAAATGACGATCTCTTCCTTGAGCTTGAACGCTTTTTGCTTAACAAAAAAAGCGAGCTGGCCCGACGTACTAAAGATCCGGAACGTATTGCCGAGGAAGCTGAAGAAGGCCTTCCGTGCGACGTACTTCGTTTCATACTTGGCAAGAGCGTTGTTCATCGCGCGATGGTAACGCGCTGCGCAGCGCGTTGTGAGAGCTTTGCGCAAGCCTTCCAATACGCCGCAAAAACAAGGTAATGTCGCCGTCCCATGCCCGAATTCATCTTTCAGATGCGCAACGTGACGAAGGTTCATCCACCTGACAAGAAGGTGCTCGACAACATCACGCTCGCGTTTTATCCCGGCGCAAAGATTGGCGTGATCGGCCCCAACGGCTCCGGCAAAAGCTCGCTCATGCGCATCATGGCGGGCCTTGACACAACGTTCGGCGGCGAGGCTGCGCCCCATCCAGGCACACGCATCGGCTACTTCGCGCAGGAGCCGAATCTTGGCAACGCAACGACCGTCGAAGAAGCCGTCAACCTTGGCGTAGCGGACGTTCGCGCGTTGCTTTCGCGGTTTGAAGACATCAGCAACAAACTCGGCGAGCCGATGGACTCGGACGAGATGACCAAGTTGCTTGATGAACAAGCGTCTTTACAAGATAAGATCGATGCGGCCGACGCATGGAATCTCGACCGCCACGTCGAGCTTGCAATGGACGCTCTGCGCGTCCCCCCGCCCGATGCCGAAATTAAGAACCTCTCGGGTGGCGAGAAACGCCGCGTTGCACTTTGCCAGCTCTTGCTCGCGCGTCCCGACATGCTGCTTCTCGACGAACCGACGAACCATCTCGACGCCGAGTCGGTGTCGTGGCTCGAACACTTTTTGCACGAGTATCCAGGCACCGTGGTTGCGGTCACGCACGATCGCTACTTCTTAGACAACGTTGCAGGGTGGATTCTCGAGCTCGACCGAGGCAAGGGGCACCCGTTCAAGGGCAATTATACCGGCTGGCTCGAGCAAAAGTCAGCGCGCCTCGCGCTTGAAGAGAAGCAAGAGTCGGCACGTCAACGCAAACTCAAGCAAGAGCTCGAGTGGGTGCAGGCCTCTCCGCGCGCGCGGCAAGCCAAGAGCAAGGCGCGTCTATCGGCGTACGACGAGCTTATGGCACAAGCGACGAAGGGCTCGAGCGACCCCACCGAGATCTCAATTCCACCCGGACCGCGTCTCGGCGATCTCGTGATCGAAGCGACCGGTCTTGGTAAGGCGTTCGGCGAAAAGCTGCTCTTCGAAGATCTCGGCTTCCTGCTTCCACGAAGCGGAATCGTCGGCATTGTGGGACCGAACGGTGCAGGAAAGACAACGCTGTTTCGCATGATCATGGGGCAAGAGACGCCCGACAAAGGCGCTCTCAAACTCGGCGATACCGTAAAGGTCAGTTATGTTGACCAATCGCGCGATGCACTTGAGGGCGAAAAAAGTGTCTGGGAACTGATCTCGCATGGCGAGCCGAACATCTTGCTGGGCAAGCGCGAAATCAATAGTCGCGCCTACTGTTCGTGGTTCAACTTTAGAGGTTCCGACCAGCAAAAAAAGGTCAAGGACCTTTCCGGTGGCGAGCGCAATCGCGTGCATCTCGCAAAGTTGCTGAAGGATGGAGGCAACCTCCTCCTGCTCGACGAGCCCACCAACGATCTCGATGTTGAAACCTTGCAAGCGCTCGAGAACGCGCTGCTTTCGTTTCCCGGGTGCGCGGTGGTGATCAGCCACGATCGCTGGTTTCTCAATCGCATCGCGACGCACATTCTGGCGTTCGAAGGCGACAGCAAGGTTGTGTGGTTTACCGGCAACTACCAGGCGTACGAAGAAGACCGCAAAAAGCGCCTCGGCGAAGACGCAAGACCGACAAGGGTGAAGTTCCGCAAGATCGCGATGTGAACTTTTCCGCAGCGCGGAATGTTATCGTGGCGCTCCCATGGCAAGCGACTTTATCCGCGACATGATTGCGGCCGACGTAGAGAGCAAGAAGCACAACGGCAAGGTCTGTACGCGGTTTCCTCCCGAACCGAACGGCTATCTCCACATCGGTCACGCAAAGTCGATCTGTCTCAACTTTGGCGTCGCCAAAGAGTTTGGTGGCAAGTGTCACCTGCGCATGGACGACACCAATCCGGCGACCGAAGACCCTGAATACGTCGACGCAATTCAGCGCGATGTGAAGTGGCTGGGCTTCGATTGGGGTGACAATCTCTTTTATGCATCGGGCTACTACGACAAGCTCTACGAGATTGCGGAGCGCTTGATTCGCAACAGGCGCGCCTACGTTTGCGATCTCAACGAAGAGCAGATGTCAGCGTATCGAGGCACGCTCTCGGAGCCGGGCAAAAACAGCCCATTTCGCAATCGCACAGTTGATCAGAATCTTGACCTTTTCCGGCGCATGCGTGCCGGCGAGTTCAAGGAAGGCTCGTGTGTTCTTCGCGCCAAAATTGACATGACGTCGCCCAACATGAAGCTGCGCGACCCAGCGATTTACCGCATCAAACACGCCCACCACTACCGCACTGGTGATGCGTGGTGCATCTACCCACTCTACGATTTCGCGCATTGCCTAAGCGATTCGATGGAAGGCATCACGCACTCGCTTTGCACGATGGAGTTCGAAAGCGCGCGCGAATTGTACGACTGGGTCATCGCGGCTGCCGAGATGCCGTGGGTCTCACGCCAGACCGAGTTTGCAAGACTCAACTTGACCTACACGGTGATGAGCAAGCGCAAGTTACTGGAGTTGGTCGAAGGAAAATTCGTCAACGGATGGGACGACCCGCGGATGCCGACGATCGCGGGCTTGCGGCGGCGTGGCTACACACCCGAGGCTATTTTCGAGTTCTGCAATCGCATTGGCATTGCGAAGAATCTGTCGACTGTCGACCTCGCGCTTCTCGAATTTGTGGTGCGCGAAGATTTGAATGCACGCTCGCCACGCATCCTCGCCGTGCACAAACCGCTCAAAGTCGTAATCGACAACTATCCTGACCAAATCGAAAATCTCGATGCGCCGTACTGGCCGCAAGACGTTCCCAATGAAGGGTCGCGCACGTTGCCGTTTTCACGTGAGGTCTACATCGACGCGGACGACTTTATGGAAGCGCCTCCGAAGGACTTCTATCGCCTCGCGCCAGGTCGCGAAGTGCGGCTCCGTCACGCGTACGTGATCAAGTGTGAACGCGTCATAAAGAACGCAGAGGGCGACGTTGTTGAACTTCGCTGCAGCTACGATCCGCAAACGCGTGGTGGCGTAACCGCTGACGGTCGCAAAGTTAGCGGCACGATTCAGTGGGTGAGCGCAGCGCATGCGCTCGATGTCGAGGTGCGTCTTTACGATCGCCTCTTTGTGACTGAGCGGCCAGGTGAAGAGCGCGACTTCAAGGAGGAGATGAACCCTGAATCGCTCGTAGTTGCGCGGATGAAGGTCGAGCCGTCGCTAAAAAATGCAACTGCCAACGATCGATTTCAGTTCGAGCGAGTGGGTTTTTTCATCGCTGACGCTGATTCGAAGCCAGGCGCGCCGGTGTTCAATCGCACCGTTGCGTTGAAAGACAGTTGGGCGAAGCAGACGGCCAAACACGTGCAATCTGCACCGAAGACGAGTAAGCCAAAGATTGAGGCGAAGGCCGCGGTTGCCACCGAGTTGTCGGCCGAGGCACAAGCGCTCAAGGACTGCCACGGGGTCTCATCCGAAGAGGCGCGAACGATGGCGATTGAGCCTCACATTCTCGAACTGTTCGAGGCTGCGCTCGCGAGCGGCGGTGTGGCTAAGACAGCAGCAGCGCTCGTGTGCAACGACGTGCTCGGGGAAGTGCGCGCACGCAAGCTCGAACGCGCGCCGTTTTCGGGTAAGGAACTTGCCGATCTGTCGCAGCTCATCGCAGACGGCACGTTGTCGAGCAAACAGGGGAAAGATGTTCTCGCAAAAATGTTCGATGGCGAGGGCGGTCCTAAAGATATCGTCAAGAAACTTGGTATTTCGCAAGTGACCGACGTTGCAGCAATTGAAGCGGTCGTCGATCGCGTGCTCGCCGCCAATGTCGACGCAGTGGCAAGATTTCGCGCCGGAAACACGAACGTGCTCGGTGCGCTTGTTGGGCTTGCCATGAAAGAGTCGGGTGGCAAAGCGAATCCGAAGACGTTGAACGAGGTACTTCGGAAGAAGCTGGCCTGACGCCGCATTCTATTTGCACCAGAGTGCTTGACGTCGTGATGGATTCCGTCAATTCGGCACATTGGACGCAGCATCATGAGAAACGCGCGAATTCTGACGGCATGGGGTGTGCTTGTGGTGAGTGCGGCCGGGTGCACGACTGAGCAAGACCTCGGACGCCAAGACGTTCACGACACTGGAAACGAGCTTGACGCTACGCAGCTCGATGCGGGTAACCAAGTTGACGATGCCGGCCGCGAACCTGATGCAAACGACGCTTCTGTCAAAGACAGCGCCGCAAAAGATGCCCCTGCGAACGACGTTGTTGCACCGAATCCGGATGCCAGTGCTGCGGCTGACTCCGCGGTAGTCCCTAACGCAAAGCGTGTCTTTCAAACGGGCGGGACGTACACGGGCGACCTAAAAACAGAAGGTGGGGGCACGACCGGCGTTGAAGGTGCCGACAAGCTTTGTGGCACTGCGGCACTCGCCGCTTCTCTCGGCGGAGCGTGGAGGGCGTGGATTTCGTCTTCAACAGAAAATGCCTACACCCGAATTGCGGACGTCAGTCCTTGGTACTTCGTGGATCGCAAGACCAAGGTGTTTGATAACAAGACAGGTCTCCTGCAAGGGTCGCTCAAAGTTGGACCACTCGTCGACATCACCATGAGCGAATTCGGGACGACCAACGCACCCGTCAATACGTGGACCGGCACCAAGATTAGCGGCGTTCCTTCGCCGGCCGTGTCGCAGTTCACGTGCAAAGATTGGACAAATAATCAAGCGATCGGCGGTTATGAGGGTCTCGTCGGGATTGGCATTTTTTCGACGCTCTCGTGGTGGACCGACAGCGTGACCACCCCGTGCAAGCTTGCCGGTCGCCTCTATTGTTTCGAGCAATGAGCCATCGGTTGTTGAGGCACTCCGGCGTGACGACGCGGTATCGTTCGCCGCATGAATCACTTTTCGAACAAGACGGTTCTCGTGACAGGCGCGGCCAGTGGCATCGGTCGAGAAACGGCGCTCGCATTTGCGCGCCAAGGTGCGGCGCTCGTCATTTGCGACGTCGATAAAGTTCGCCTCGACGAAACGGCCGCTATCGCACGCGAACTCGGACACAATGTGATGGCGCGCGTGGTCGATGTTGCAGATCGTAATGCGATGCGATCGTTTTCAGAAGAGGTCCACCAAGGCCACGCGGTCGATGTTCTCGTCAACAATGCCGGTGTGGCCATCGCGGGTGGCTTTCTCGACACGTCGCTCGAGGACTGGGATTGGATCATGGGCATCAACCTGAATGGCGTCATCCATGGTTGCCACTTCTTTGTTCCCAAGATGGTTGAACGCAAAAGCGGGTACGTCGTGAACGTATCGTCGGTGGCAGGCTATCTTGGCTCTGGCGTCCTTGCCGCGTACTGCACGACGAAGTTTGGCGTATTTGGTCTTTCCGAATCGCTGCGCGAAGAGTTGCACCCGCATGGCATTGGCGTTGCGACAATTTGCCCAGGCATTGTTAACACACCGATCGTGCAATCGACCCGCTTGCGTGGTCGACACGCAACAAGCGAGATGCGAAATCGATCGCAAGCGCTCTACAAAAAGCGCAACTATGGACCTGAACGCGTCGCAACGGCCATCGTGGATGCGGTGTTGCATCGCAAGCAAGTGGTGCCCGTGACACCAGAGGCGTGGGCCATCTATTGGATGAAGCGAATTGCGCCAAAGACAATGGCAGCGGTCGGACGCGCTTTCGTCAAGCAAGCCGGGGGCTGATCGTTGTCTCTGAGTTGTCACCCTATGAGAAGCGGTCTGCGCTACGACGTGTGAGTGCCCACGCCTTCTGCGTCGCGTGAAAGGGAAGACCCACAATCGACGGTGACCGCGTGGCTCACGTCGTCGCCGCCGATTGTGCTCACGCTGTGGGCAGGCTTCGCTGCGTTCGCGACTTACTTTTGCATGTACGCGTTTCGCAAGGCCTTTGCCGCAGGCACGTTCGAAGGCGTCGTGCACCTGCCGGGCGTTGCGTCGCTGCAATACAAGAACGTCCTCATCATCGCGCAGATCGCCGGCTACTGCGTCTCCAAGTTTGCGGGCATCAAGATCGTTTCAGAACTCACGCCCGACAAGCGTGCGCGTGCAATTTTGGTTTGCATCGGCGTCGCTGCGGCTGCTCTCGCGCTCTTTGCTGTGGTGCCGCGGCCGTGGAATGTGATCTGCCTTTTTGCAAACGGTCTGCCGCTTGGCATGGTGTGGGGCCTCGTTTTTGGCTTTCTCGAAGGGCGCAAAGTTTCAGATGTTCTCGGCGCCGGCGTATCGGCAAGCTTTATTGTCGCAAGCGGAGTTGCAAAAGACGTCGGCAAGCGACTGCTCGTTGCCGGCGTTAGCGAAACCCTGATGCCGATCGTTGCGGGTCTGCTCTTTGCGCCTGCGCTCGTAGGGTCCGTTTGGATGCTGAGCAAGATTCCCAAACCGACCGCGGACGATGAACGCCTGCGCACGAGGCGCGACTCGATGAACGCACCCGCACGCGCGAGTCTCTTTCGTGCCTACGCGCCGGGCCTGGTTGCGTTGATCCTATTGTACATTTTCTTGACGGCTTATCGTGACTTCCGCGACAACTACGCGCCCGAGCTGTGGGCGGCTCTTGGCTACGGACTGCGACCCTCGGTGCTCAGCACAACGGAAACGATCGTTGGGCTTTCGGTGATGGCCGTGATGGCGCTCTTGTTTTTGGTGCGCGACAATAAAAGAGCACTCATCGTGATCCATTTTGCGTTGCTCGCGGGCGCGCTCATCGTTGGGCTCTCAACGTTGGCTTTTGAACACGCATTGATTGGGCCGCGAACATGGATGACCGCCGTCGGGCTCGGGCTTTATCTTGGGTATGTGCCGTACAACTGCGTGCTCTTCGATCGGCTTTTGGCGTCGCTCCGTGTCGTCGGCACGGCGGGATTTTTGATCTACGTTGCCGATGCGTTTGGCTACCTCGGAACGGTGGCGACGTACCTCGCCAAGGACTTCTTCAAGCCGAACTTACCCGTCCTCGAGTTCTTCAAGACGTTTAGCTACGCGGCAGCACTCTTGTGCTCCACATGTGCGGTTGCGTCGATGCTCTACTTTGCACGACGCAATTCGGAGCCGCAAACTTAGGGAACGGGCTTGACCACCACCGAGTTGATCGGAATGACGCTCGCGCCTGCGGGGTAACCGTAGCTGACCGCTTGCGAGCTGAATCCGCTCGACGCCGAAGAACCCCAGCCCCATACCGTGAGACCAAAGGGTGAGTCACTCTTGCTCTCGTGCAGACCGTTGTCGCACGTGCCTTGCTTTTGAAAGTTGCCCTTCACAAGATCGACGCGCGTCCACTCGAAGTCGGTGCCCGCAATTGCAGTCCAACCCGAGATAACGCCGACGCAGTCGAGATTGACGTCGTGAAACTTGTCGTCGATTCCCTTGCCGCGCACGTACACGAGGTTCGTTTCGGGATACGTCGGATCCGTAAAGAAAGTGTACGAAGACAGATATTGCGTCGGTGGAACGACGTTGACGAATTCTGGATCGCCGCGACAATCGCTAAAGGCGCCGCTCCCTTTTGCGTCTTCGCAGCCACTCATGTAGCTCGCGACGTAGAAGGGATGCTTGTCGTCTTGGCTCTCAACGACGAAGGCGTCCTTCGCTCGAAATTCAACCATTTGGCCTGATTTTAAGGTGGTGGGCGCACCGGTAATCGGTGGCGTGAACGTAAGCGTCGTGCCATCGACCGCGCCGATGACGCGATAAGGAGGAGACTCGGGAGTTCCTTCGTAGCGGTCGCGGTAGTGCACGCCGACATACTTGCTTCCGAAAGATTGGATCGGCGGCATCTGCTGATGCAATCCGTCGCACGCGACTTTACCCGTGGGGACTTGCGCGCATGTGTTGCCTGCCCAAAGGCCAATCGGTTTGTTCGATTGAATGGGGCTGCCGATGAGATCGGCGGTTTGCTCGAGCTTGACGTATTCGCCCGCGCTAAGCGTGTAGGTAATCGGTACGCCTTGAGGTGTTCCCTTAACACCGTTGCCGCCGGTTATTGCGACCACCGGGTTGATCGTGACTTCGGTGTTGTCCTCACGTGCAGTGAACGCGAGCCATGGAACACCCGTGTTGTTGGAGTACGCGGTCGTGCCGATGTAGTTGTCGCCCCATGCTGTTGTTGGAATGAGCAGCGTGGCTGATGTGACCGCTGTCGCGCCACCGCCGTATGGAAAGATGTCGTAGGCCACGATGGGCGCTGTGCTCTTGATGCGAAACGCTTTGCTTGCGCCGGTGCCTTTGACGGCCGACGTGCTCTTCGCCGTTCGGACGTTGCCGGAACATGCCGAGCTCGACTCGTTGCTCAAGAAGACCATCGCGACCTTGCCTGACGGAACCACGCCGCCAAAAAGCGGCTGGTACTGCATGGTCGAACCGGAGCCTTGCGGCAGGTAGGCGAACGAAGGGACGTCGAGCGCTTGGCCAACGTGCTCGACGCTCAGTGTGACATCGGAGCCCCACGTGTTGGCGATGAACGCGGCAAAGCAGGCCGTGCTGCCCGAGAAGAACGGAGGCGGGATTGTGAGGTAGTCGCATCCGATTGAGCTTTTGTTTCCAGCAGCGGAATCGCAGGCCGGAACGCACTTCGCCTCGAGGCAGCCCTCATCGGGTCCACACCGCGTAATCTCCTGGTTGTATTCGTCGAGGACAGAGTGCAAATCGCTCGAGCAGTGCACTTTGCTACCCGTAATCGGTGCATCCTCGCCGCCCAACTTTGGACCTGAATCTGCGATCGTTGAGGCGTCGTTCGATCCTCCGTCATTCTCGCCAAATCGAGACTTGAGCGGATTGGAACATGCAAAACCCACGAGGCAACCAAGAAGCAATAATTTACGCCCAACCATGGGGACGGTCGGTACCACAGTTGGGCGTATCATTCTCGGGCATGCCGCTAACTTGCGACGCACTCGAGGCGAGTTTTTTTGGCGCGTTTTGTCTTTTTACGACTTTGAGGCGACAAATCCCGTGGGAATGCCGAATTCGAGCACGGTAGGTTTTGCGTTTGGCGTGACCTCGTAATTTTTCGTGATAGTGCCCGCCAAGCTCTTTTTCCCATGCGTTGCGAGGTACGCATGGCCGATGTAACGCGGTGGCGCAGCCGTCGTTTCGGATGCGAAACGAAGCTCGAAGTCAAAGCTGGCGCCGACAACGAATGCGCTCACGTTCCAATTGTCGGTTTGTCCGTCGACGGTGAATTTGCCAGTCGCTCTGCCGTTTGTGCTGCTCGTGATCGTGAGTTTTCCGGTTTGGTCAGCAAAGTTGACGGCATAGGTTCCCAAGAAGTCACCGTTGACAACGCTGTCACCTGAACGTTCGACGACCTTGGCGTACGAGACGCTCTTATCGGGTTTTACGTAGTCTTGCGGATGCCCTGCAACGCTGAGCAGGTCGTTGACGACGGGGAGCCACTCGAGGTCCTCCCAGATGTCGCTGCAAATTTTGAGTTGCGAAGCGAGGACGGTTACGGTCCGTATTTCGGTGGGGTAGCCCCAGTAGCCGGCGCCCGATGCTGCGTACGCGTACTTGTTCCAGCAACTGTTCGTGAAATTTGCCTCGGTGGTTGTGACGCTCTTCCAGAGGTCCTCATCGGCGAGCCATCCGCGAACCTTTTGTGCCCACTCGTTGGTTGCCGCGATGGCCATGTTGTGGGCGCGCGCGTAGTTCGGTCGAATGTGCGAATCGTGGTTGTACCCGCATGCATCGTAGAACTCGAGTGCTGACCCTTTGTTGACCAAAGAGGTGCAGATCGTGTCGTGGCTTCCGTGCCCAGGCAAAAGCTGTGAGCCATTTTTCCCGTTGAGACCGTCGAGTCCGAAGAGCTCTGGACCGGGCTCGCCGGTTTCCAAATTGACTAAGGGACTGCGCCGAATCTCCTCCGGAATACTGAAGTAAGTGGGTTCGCCAACTTGACCAAATTCTGCGCCCGTCCAAGAGAACCAGTCTTGGTTCGCGAGTGTCGAGTGCGCGTACAGATCTTGAACGGCGTGCAGCGTGATGCCGAGCAGGTCTTGGATACAGCCCACGCGTCGTTGGCCGGTCGCGCACCGCTTGAGCGTCGCCTTGGTCGCCTTCTCGAGCCATGCTGTGTAGGCTTCGACGGCGTACGCGTCTTTCAGTAAATCAAAGTGAAAGAACGTGAGTTTCTCGTGTTGAGCGGCGATGAATTTGCCTTCACCCGCGCCGTCGAGTCCGTATTCCTCGAGCTTCTTGGCCAAGTTGAGCCAATGGTCAACCAAGTTGCCTGCTATCCAAACGCGCTTTTGCGCGCCATACGAGAACTTGGATCGCTCGAGGCCGAGGCTTGTTGAGGTCCAGTGTGGCCCGTTGTCGAATGCCTCTGCGGTTGATGCGAGTGAAAGTGCTCCAGCGATTGCAAGTAGACCTAACCGTTTCATGTTCCCCCCTTTGATTCTCGTTGCTGCTTTTCGACTCGTGCCTACTTGCGTTTCGTCATGTGAAAGCCGTATTCGCGTCCTCCGTACCAAGTGGTGCCTACGATCTGCTCCTGACCTTTCTTGCCAATAAGATGCCCAACGAAGCGCTGGTCTTTGCTGCCTGCGTCGAGGTGCGCGATGTCAAATTCGAACAAGCTTCCATTGAGGCGTCGCGGACGAACCGCCTCGGTGCGATTGTTGGCGGACCACATGCCGCCGAGCGTTCCGTATGGGTATTGTTCCGCCGGTTTGCTCGCCTGCAGCGTGACCGTCGATGTGTTGCCGTCGATGACCGTGTCGTAGACACCATCGAATCGGTACGTATTGACGCTTGCGAACTTCGACGCGCGCAACGGAGCTGGTTGGCCACTCGTGACCGTGATGCGGCCATTGATCGTGTAATCGGCGTCGTCGCCCCAGAGGTTCCACGAGAACGATTCGGGTCCGTTGCTTGCGATAGCGCGTAGGTGGTCGTAGGTCACGTATCCGAAGGCGAAGTCAATCTCGTCGTCGGGATCCAAAACTATCGATCCATCTTCTTCCCAGAGCGAAACGTGAACGCCGCTCACGTCGCCTGGATAAACCTCCGCTACCCACTTTGCGTCGATGGATCGCGTTTCTCCTTCGTCGACGTCGTCATACTTTCGGTGCACGGTGCTCGCGCAAATGTCGTTGTCGCCTCTTCCGCATTCTGCAACGGCACTGCCGTGTGGAATAAAGGCTGTTGCATGCAGATACGGCTCATCGCTCCCTCCGAGCCACGCCCAAAACCATTCGTTTTGTGCGTTGCACTTGAGCGTTGTGAGTTCGATGCGCGCAACGAGCGGCATTGTCTGAGCTTGAACAGCGTCTTCGCTGAGTGAAAATGGAACTTCCTTGGTGTCATTTTCGTAGCCTGCGCCGCCGCCTTCGATCACCCACGCACGAAGCTTGGTGACGAACCCGTAGCCGTCAACGAACGGGAGCTCGCCCTTCAACGTTACTTCTTCGTTCCACTTGACGGGCCCCGCGTACTTCAACTCGATCGATTGCGACGCCACGCGCTTGCCGTCTTCGCTCGTCGCTTGCACGAGCACAGTGACGGGCCCATCGATGACGCAGTTCGGATTCGTGGCCGAGCATTGCCCGCGACCGACGTTCTTGACCTTGACGGTAACGGGGACCTTCGTTGTCAACTTGTGAGGCACAAGGCCGTGCCCAACCGACGTGACCGCGAGGTCTGACGTTGGCCAGCCGCCTTCAGGGGTTACATCGATCGTGACTGGGAATTTCTTGCCGCCAAACACAGCGGGGCTGACCGCACTGAGTTCAGCGTTGTAGCGCTGCACCGCAAGGTTGGGGTCGAGTTTGAACACGAGGTTCGCGCTCTCGCCTGGCGCCACTGAAGGAACGCTGACGACGCCGAGGCTGAGCGGCTTGAGCCCCGCGGAAGTGCCGTAGAAGTTCGGCACTTCGAGCGCAAATTCAAGCGGCACCGAAGGGAACGATTGTTCGTTTTTCAAGGTGAACGCGATCTGCGTGACCTTGCCCTTCTCGAACGCAACCCACTTGGTGGGCTTCATGAGAGTGAGCGCATAGGTGGTGCCCATCACCTTCTGACCTTGCGTAGGAGTCGGCGTTGCAGGTTGGCTCGCGCCACCCATCTTTGCGGCAGACACAGCCATTCTTGCAGGTGTCAATGTACTTGACGATTGCACTTTTGAGATGAGCTTGCGCTCGAGCGCGACCCTGGTCGAAAAGACCTGCAGCTCCATGCCGTTTGCCGAGAGTCGATAGTGGGTGGTGCCGCCCTTGGTGCTCCACGTGCGTTGACCTTTGTCGTCATCGATTCCGCGGCCGAACTGCCTGTCGAGGTCGCTGCGGCGCGCGCTTGATGCCTGCGCGTAGTGGGCAGTGTAGGCGACAATGATGCCGTCCTTGATGAGGAAAACGGCGCCGATGTGGCCTTCAGCGTTCGGTGTCTTGTACCCGACGGCGACGCGTCTCGCAGAGATGGTGCCGCGCTTGCGCTCCTTCCTTTCGGTGCATTTCCAAGTGCCGGCTTTGCACTTTTGGTCAATGAGGTTGACATCCAGGCCGAGTGCGGAGCCCGCCGTGTCGGTCTCAACATCGCCGCTGCTGCTCGTGCCACATGCTTGCCCTAGCGTGACAGAACCCGTCACGACCAGGGTCGCCAAAAAGCGCCCAGTACCCTTCATTCAACTACCCCCAACATCATCATGCGCGGCACGCACCCCTGTGCATGTGATGGCGTTGAAGGAGACGGTGTGCAGACTGACGCACGACGCTAAGTTATGGAAATTGCGTCAATTTTTGATGCTTTGAGGTTAGCGGTAACTTGTGGCCTCGCGGCGCTCTGGCTGAGCTTGATCCGCACACGAGATTCAGTCAGCGGTCGCTAAATGTAACTTTGATGGCTCAATTTTGCGAAGCACTCGTTCGCGCATTCCTGCCGCTTCGTTCATCAGAATGTCCAGGCCTGGTTGCTCAATGGGGCAATGACCGCAGTTGTCGAGCATGACGAGCTTCTTCGGACACGCGAGGCGATCGAAGAACGGCATGCTTGCCTCGACAGTCGTCCACCGATCGGCGGCTGGGTGCGCGAGGACGACTTCGCTTGCGGTGTATTTCTCTGGAGGCAGCGCCGCTTGGTAGCGAAAGAGGCTTGCGAGAAATTCAAGCGCAACGCGATTGCCTCCCGCGGTGCGGTCGCTGACGATTGCCTTTGTCATCGCGGGATCGTTTGCGATGGCGTTCATGTTTGCGAGCCATCGCATTGGCAGACGCTGCTTCGGAAAGAGGCGCGCTGCTCGAAGAAGAAGCGGCACGCCGATGCGGCCAAGCACAGGCCAGCGTGCAAATTGCTCGCGCACGATCGGTAGCGATGTATCGCAAAGAGTGGTCGCCAAGACGCCAGCTACTGGCGCGCCGCGCACCGCAAGTTCGGCTGCGACGTGGTAAGCGAGCATGCCCCCAAGGCTCGCGCCCATCAGTACGATCGGTCGCCCATCGCGTGCGCGTTCTCGCTCCGCCAACTCGACGACCGCGCTTACCCATGCGTCATACAGCCAGGCTTTTGGGATCGGCGATTCACCGAAGCCAGGAAGATCGGGCACGACGCTTTCGTAACCGGCACGGTGCAAAATGAGCCCCGCAGGCGCGAGCAATGACGAGTTGCCACCACCGCCGTGCAGCACAATCGCTTTGACCTTCGCTTGCGGATTTGCGTACCGCTTCACGTTGATGGGACCGACCTGCGAATTGAATGGTTCTGCGACTGCAAGTGATTCGCGGGTGCGTAGTTCCGGTGGAAGGAAGGGATTGTAGTCAATCATGATGCGCTGAATATGAAAGTGATTTTCATTTTCGCAACGTGTGAAAGTACGAATTAGGTACGTTTCGCCAGGATTAAGCGGCGCCTCAAGCGCGAATGAGGCACCCAAGACGCTATGCGCCCCATAGCTTTCTCAGTGTTCGCGTCCCTCTTTGTTTCGGCATGCGCTTCTCCGTCGCCTTCGAAGCCCACTGGCTCGTGTGAAATCGAGGCGTCATCGTTTGGCGCCCTCAACATTGGCGAAGGCAGCAGGTTGGCCATTCCGCTGACCGGTGCACTCGCGTCAAGAGACGACCTCACCTTCGCGTCGGAAGGGCCTATCTCGGTCGTCAAGGAAGCTGACCGTGTGCTTGTCTACGCGGACTACGGGAGCAGTGACGCCGCAACGTTGAAGGTGTCATGCGCGCGTGGCGAGACTCGTATGCCGGTAACGATTCGAAAGATTGCATGGTCGAAGGTTGCAAGCTGGAATTCCGATAACGGAGGTCCACCAGCCCGCGAGTACGGCGCCTGGTGGTTGGACGATGCTGCAGACCGTCTGTTTGTGTTCGGCGGCTTTCAATACAAGCCGGTGCAATACACACCCTCGAACGATCTTTGGTCGTTCGATCTCGCAACGAAACAGTGGTCTGCGGTGAAGCAAGTGGGAGACGTTCCTCTCTCTCCCGGAGGCAGGGTCGCGCACGGCAGCATGCCCAATTCGATGCTCTTTTTTGGAGGCATTGAGAAGGCCAGCAACAAGACTCCGCCGTTGCTCAAGAATGTTGACTATACGGGTGATTCCGCAACGTGGAGCGACGCACCGTTTGCGAGCAGCTCGCCGGGTAGCTACACGGGATCACTGATCTACGACTCACGCCGCAAGCGATGGCTGTCGGTATGCGGCGCCGCGTCCGACGGCTACAACTGTTTGGTGAACGCTTACTCACCGACCATCGGTTGGAGCAACGTTGCCGTTGCGGCAGGTGACAAGCCCAAGGGCCGCGACGGATTTCACTACGCCTATGACGACGAGACCGATCGCGTGTTCATCTATGCGGGTCAAGTCGGTACGCAGAATCTCGATATGATCGGCGACACGTGGGCGCTCGAGCTGGGTGAAACTCCACCACGATGGGTCAAGCTTGTTGACGAATCAACTGACCCAGGAAAACGCCGTAACGGCGCGTATGCTTTGGATCCGATCGGTCGTCGCTTGCTCGTGTGGGGAGGTACGGCGGACGGTACGCATTCTCTTCCAGGCGTTCAAGTGCTCGGTCTCGATCGCGGACGCGAAACGTGGAAGTTGCTCGACGTTCCGATCGAGGTCCCTGAGCGCTGCAGCGGGATGGGTGTCTACGACGCAAAGCGGAATCAAGTGTATTGGGGCTTCGGCAACAACGACGCGATCTTTACCGATGTTTGGTCGATGTCGCTTTGACTCCTTGCCGTCAATCTTACCCGTCCGCTTTGGGGTGGCGGACTTGTGCGAACGCGCCAGGCGTTAATCAACAATGGCGAACCGAAAAAAAGCACGCACACCGTTGAAATTCGCACTTCGCGGACATTCATCTTAGCTGGGCGTTTCTCGCCCACGTTGCGCTTTGTCAGAAAACCTCGGAGTTTCACCGATCGATGCACAAGTCTCTCTCTTGCCAAAGCTTATTTGTTGTGGCCGCCGGACTCGCGGCTTGCAATTCGGGGATCCAATCGCGTTTCGATGCCAATATCTCCGCGAACGATCCCTACGGTCGTGATGGTGGTGGGGGCATGCTCGGCGGCGGCGATGGCGGCGCTCCGTGTGTTTCGTCGCCCGATAACTTCGACATTCCCGGCAACAATTGCGACGACGACGGAGACGGCAAGGTCGACAACACGACGTCGTGTGACAGCTCACTCGCGATCGACGGAAACGCGGCGTCCTTTGCAAAGGCGCTCGGATTGTGTCGCAGCGCAACCAGCGGTGGGTGGGGCGTCGTCAGCGCGGAGTATCGCGGTGGATACGCAAGCAGCAACACCATCGACGATGGCCAACACGGAATTTTGCCCAAGTTCGGCGCAAGCATCAAGCCACGCGAGGGCTCGAAAATTGGCGTCATCAGTTCCGGATACGCGCGCGAGTTCGACGACGAGTTTGGGACGAGCGGTTGCTTCATTCAAGGTGGCGACATGCTCGGCAACTACTCGTCCGATATTCTGCCCGGCTATCCAAAGTCCACCGCAGGCTGCAGCGCATCGACCGAAGTCAACGACGTCATCGTTGTGCGCCTCAAGTTGCGCGTGCCAGCCAACGCGAAGGGCATCGGGTTCGACTTCAACTTCTTCACGAGCGAATGGCCGAGCTTCGTATGCTCGACGTTCAACGACGGCTTTCTTGCCGTTCTTCAATCCAAAGCGTTCAACAACGGCAAGCCAGAGAACATCTCCTTCGACCCAAACAATAATCCTGTCAGCGTCAACAACGACTTCTTCGATCGCTGCACGCCAAACGTTCAAACCGGTTGCTACGGCGACTCACTCGGCATCTCGAAGTGCGCTGGTGGCGAAGCGGAATTGCTCGGCACCGGCTACTACTGCAAAGACGAGTACTGCTTCGGAGGCGGACAATCGACCGGTGGTGGCGCAACAGGATGGCTCGAGACCAAAGCGCCAGTTCTGCCTGGTGAAACAATCACGCTCGACTTCATGATTTGGGACACTGGCGACAACGCGCTCGACTCAAGCGCGCTCATCGACAACTTTCGCTGGGAAGCAGGCGAGACAACGATCAAGACTGATCGACCACGCTAAGTCTGGCAGCGGCCGTGTTACGCACAGCGTATGGCGTTCTCGCGGCGAGCTTTCGTGGGAATCGGCGCGGCACTCACGACTGGTGCTGCGTTCGCTTCGTTCGACGCAAACCCACGTGACCTTCTCATCGAAGGACGCCGCGCGCTGTGGATCACACCCAACAACGTTCGGCAATCGCCCCTCGTCGTGCTCTTGCATGGGCTTGGCGAGACGGGCAACGCCAAGGCAGGCGCTTACGCTTGGTGGGATCGCTACGGTCTGCGTTCGGCATGTGATCGACTCTCGTCGCCACCGGTTTCGCGCATCACAAAGTTTCCCTACTTCACCGATGATGCCCTGGCGATCGTGAACGAAAAGTTGCGCCTGCGCCCATTCGGCCCGCTCTCCTTTTTCTGTCCGCACGTTCCGAACGCTCAAACCCCCGCGCAAGCCAAACAGTTTGCGACGTGGCTCGTTCAGCGCGCGCTTCCCAACTTGCGCGATCGCGGCGTGGCGTTCAGCAAGACGATGCTTGCGGGTTGTTCGCTCGGCGCATTCATCGCGTTCGAAACCTTCGCCGCATTCCCAGAAGCGTTTAGCGCAATCGCAGGCGTGCAGTCGGCCATCTCGACGCGTTCGCAAGATCGTTACGCCGAGATTTTTGCAAACGCTAAACTTCGAGGCGAGCAGATTTACCTCTCAACGAGCAGTGGCGATCCCTATCGCGCACCCACGAGAGCGCTTGTTTCGACACTCGAAGCGAAGGGACTCGCGCCCTTCTTCCATGAGGCACCCGGTCCGCACGATCAACCGTGGCTTGCTGAAGTTGGCACCGTCGAGTTGCTCATGGCGCTGAGCCGGTAGCGCACCAACAAGTAACGTGTGGGATCCATTCACATGGTGTTTTCACACAATGAGCGCGCCACGCAGGGCTCGAACCTGCGACCTTCGGCTTCGGAGGCCGACGCTCTAATCCAACTGAGCTAGTGGCGCTGAGGGCCGAGGAGATACCGCGATCGCCGTGCGACGTCCACCCATCGTGCTCCGCGACCACAGTCAAGCTAAGCAAGTTGAGCGCTGCGGACGCCGAAACGAGTGGCGAATCGCACCGCGCGAATGCTCAAGATTGTTGACTGATTGACGAGAGCAGCGCCGTCAGGCCGCTCTCGTCAAGAATGGTGACGCCCAGCTGCTGCGCCTTTTCAAGCTTGCTACCCGCTTCCTCCCCGGCAACGACGAAGTCCGTCTTTTTTGAAACCGATCCAGTTACTTTTCCGCCCGCCGCGCGAATCAGGTCGCCGGCTTGGTCTCGGCTGAGGGTCGGCAGCGTTCCGGTGAGGACGAAAGTCTTGTCGGCCACGCCCTCAACACGAACCATTGCGCGCGCACCCGCATCGAGCTTAACGCCCGCCGCGGCGAGTCCTGCAAAGACGCGCCTTACGGCGTCGGTGTTCAGTTCAAAGAAGATCGCGTCAGACGATTTTTTGCCTAGACCTGAGATCGCGCCGGTGCCTTTTGCAGGCGCGACGCGTTCGACGGCGAGAGGGTCGCCAGCGGCATATTGCGCCGCGAATGCGAGAAGTGCGTCGGCATCGCCAAAGTGCTCGGCGAGATCGGTCGCCAACGTTTCGCCGACGTGGCGAATGGCAAGCCCGTAGAGCACGCGTGCAAGGCCGCGCTCTTTTGCGCCTTCGATTGCCTTTATGAGATTTTCGGCGCTCTTTTTTCCCATGCGCTCAAGTTGTTCAACTTGCTTGACGGTGAGCGAGAAGATTTCGTGAGGTGCACA
>JAHFDZ010000091.1 GCA_023248745.1 Myxococcales bacterium
CCGGCTGCGCGTTGAGACTCTTTCTTTCCAACACTTTCGTCTCGCCACTTGTTGGCACGCCTCGCGCATAAGGAGTTCCTGCACCGAGAACCGGGAGGAAGCTTCATGAAGGCAGCGCGTTCAGCGATCGCATCGAAGCGTAAGACGACCCAGCCGATAGCCGCAGCACCGGCTAAGCGAGCTCCAGAAGTACCAGCTCCGGTCAAGCGAGCTCCAGAAGCGCAAGAGGTCGCAGCACTGATGCCTCTCGTACATCAAGTTGTCGGCCGCTTCCTTAAGAAGCTGCCACCCAACGTTCTTCGTGACGACCTCGTCGCCGCGGGTGCGTTTGGGCTAATCGACGCGCTCCGTAAGGGTGGAGGAACGCGTGGCCCAACGTTTGAGTGGTACGCACGTGTGCGCATCCGGGGCGCCATCCTCGACGAGCTCCGCACGCAAGACTGGCTTACGCGCCGCGCACGCAATCGCGTCAACGCTTCGAACGAGAAGCAAGGCGGCTTCCGCGCGACTGTCGTCGGCCTCGACGATCTTCCACCCGACCTCTCCGCGCTCGGCCTCGCAGACGATTCGCGCAGTCCGCAAAAGCTCGTCGAAGAGCGTATGGAGCGCGCGGTGCTTGCGGCAGTCGTCAACAAACTTCCCGACCGTGAACGCCAAATCGTTACGAGCTACTACTTCCAGCAAATCCCGTTCAAGACGATCGCCCAACGCCTCGGCGTGAGCGAGCCACGCGTTTCGCAACTTCATGCGCGCGCGATGCAGCTGTTGAAGGAAGAGCTCGTTCGCTCAGGGAATTACGCGGCGGCGTAGTTATGGTCGAGGGGGGAGGAAGCCTTCCCCCCTCGAGCTCCCCCAGCGGTGGCGGTGCGATCGATGGTGCTCCCGAAACGGGCGCGAAGAATTTCGGCGCCCTTCAAGGGTGAGGGCGCAGAAATTCTTCGCTCCGCGTTTGTGTGTTCGCTTATCTGCCGACGCGGATTTGGGAGACCGTGTGGTTAATTTTGTTGACCATAGGCACCTTGGGGCCAGGTCGCGTCCTATTTCTTTTGAGGTAGTGGCGCGGGGTTCGTGGCTTCGAAGCGGAATGCGCGGGGCTTCATGGGTAATGCGAGCGCCACGAGTGACGAATCTTCGTAGCGGGCGCGGATACCTTCTTCGACACCCGCGCGCGCCACGCGCGACGTGGAGCGCGCGCCTCGATCGAGTGCAAGGGCGGACCTACAACCGAGAGCACGCGCGACTCTCGTCATTGCAGCGGGCGCCCCCCGCGTAACGAAATAGAACTTCGTCTTCGCGTCGAAACAAATCGCGGATCGTGCCTCCGTCAGGGGGAACGTATCTTCGTTCTTGAAGAGAATTTTGACACTCGCGTAGGCCCCACCGAGCGCCGTGCCGTCCGCGTCGATGACGAGCCGAGCGCCAAATTCACCCGTAGCGAGGCCGCCCATTCCCGGAGGAAGTAGGTCTTCGGTTGTCTTCTGAACGCCCTCGCCCGACGGCTTCCCCAAAAGCACGCCGAGACCGAGCGATAGGACCGCTCGTTTCCCTTCGTCCGCGTTCATCGTTTCCAGACTCTGCGCGTGACCTGGTTCTTTCGTGCCGGCCAAGATGCGCCACTCCACACGAGCGTCTTGCAACGCTAAGACGTCCACGGCTCCGTCGCTCGAAGAGACCCGCGTCTTCCAAAACGAAGGCGCCCACGCAGGCGGTGGCTGCACGCCGCCATCGAGCTCCCACGCGGACGCACCTTCCACCTTCGGAAGTGCCGTGGCTTCGTGCCACATCACGTAGAAAAAGTCTTTTGGCGCCCACTCGAGATAGCGGTCCTTTGGAATCTCCATGCCGGGCGCAAGCAACTCCGACCGATACTTTTTCCCGGTAAAATCCTCGATCGCCGCGAACAGAAATCCGGTGTGGTACGGATTCATGTCGAGGTGCATGCCGAAGGTGCAGCCTGCCATCTTCTGCGCCTTGCCCAACGTGTCCGCACTCACGTCGTCACCCCACGCGTAGATGAGATGCCCCGATGCCGTGACGCACAAACCTGAACGCTCCGTCTGCACACCTTTGCCTGGCGCGGGGAATCCCCAGAGCGTCCGCTTCGTCGGATTGACCTCTCCGCCGTCAAGCAAAGCGTCAAGGTTTTGGCGCATGGACAAAAAGTCGCCGGGCTCAAGCGTAAGAACAGGTGAGGTTGCGATCGCGCCTGGCGTCCCAAACGTCTTGTCCGTTCCCCAAGAACCGAGTCCCACACGATGGTCAACTGTCGTGACGACTGTGGCTGCGCCGGGCTGAGGCGGAAGGAGCACGCGCTTGTTCACCATCATGCCATAGTGGCCATGCTCGCTCTTGAAGGCGCCATTGAAAGCGGCAAGGACGCGCGGATAGATCGCAGGATCACGTGGAATTTTCCCAGGCCCATGCGGTCCTGTGAGTGGCTGCGGATCTTCGGTACCCGCCTCCATCGCGAGATCGAGTTGCCGCATATCCATCGCGACGAGCAGCACCTTCGCATACGCGCGCTTTTCGTCAGGCCGAACGAACGTCTTGTAAAATGGAGCCGGCGCCGCTGCGCCACGCGGGTTCTTGTGAAGCCAGGCCAATTGACTTGGCACCTCCCACACGCCCTCGCCTGCTTCAGGCGTCTTCCAAATTGGCTCGACATTGGCAGGCGGCCAGTGCGCCGACTCAACGGAGGCCGCCGATGTATCGAGCAGCGGCGCTTTTGGTTCTTCGTTCGACGCGAGCTCGCCCCCCTTGCCCGCGAACGTGCGTTTCATGGTGTCGCGCGCACCGAATACTTTGTCTTCGAGCCAAGCGATCGGTTCAGGACCAATCCACGGAACGGCGCGCACCGTGTCGACCACCCAATGCGAAAGACGTTTCGGCACGTGCGCGCTGGGTTGCAAGTGCACCGCGGCAATTTTCGTCATGCCCGCGTCGATATCGACGAGCGGCAATTCGTAACTCGTTGTGGCGTTTTTTTCACCCAGCGTGACGAGCAGCGCGTTCGTGCTCAAAGCGAGCCCCGCATCAGTCGGCGCCGAGTCGAAGCTCACATCGAAGCGCGCAACGCCCGCAAACGTTCCCGTGTTCTGAAAATTGGAAATCGAAGTCGTGACCCTATCAAGGACACCGGTTGCGACGTTCTGCGCGCCCTCACCAGACAAGTCGAGCACGGTCACGCTCCCCACTTGCCCGAGTGCACGCGTCGCGAACGCCACACGATGCCCCGAACTCACAAGCGCGAAGTCGTCGCCAAGCGGCGTCGAAGTGAGATTAAACGTATCGATCACGCCGAGCGGAACTCCGTTGGGAGCAAGCCGTACGCGCGCGCGGTAAATGTCACCCGTGTTGGGATCTTTCGAATCAACACCGCGAAAGACAATTCGGCGTCCCCAAAGCCAATCGGACACGACGCTCTCAGGCTCTTCCCAGCGAACGTCGCTTGCGGCAACCGTCGCGTGGGTCATGCGTCCCAGGTTGGCCGCTACGCCCTCAATGTCGCGTGGACCCTCCCACGATCCACGAAGATTCAACCACGCAACCAGTGCCCCAAGCGCAATCAACGAAGCGCGAGCGCGCCATTTCCGAGGAGGTCGCTTCGATTCGGCCATTGGGACCCGATGGGTAACCCGCGATGCGTGTGGGCCGCAAGATTGTGCATTGGGGGTGGCCCCTGGGTCGTTCAGTTGCACCTTGAAGAGTGTGCGCTAGTGTGCGTGCCAGGTACGGGGTGGGTGGCGGCTATTAGAGGGAGTTGCCACCATGAAATTTGTTTTCTTGTCTTTAGTTTGTCTGGCCGCTGCGGCTTGCTCTTCAGAGGCACCAACCAGCAGCGAATCGTCGAGTGATGAAACGGAATCAACGAGCGAGGCCTTGCGCACGCGGTGCGGGCCGCGCTTGGTGTGCGGCAACAACCAGAGTTGCGTCAGCGATCGCATGAATCCACCGCACTACAGCTGCGTCGGGAACACCTCGTCAGGCGAAGCATGCGGCAGCACGACCTGCGCAGCGGGCCAGAGCTGCATTAGCGATCGCATGAACCCGCCACACTACAGCTGCCTCTAAAAGAGCGTGCGTCAGGGGACGCCGGTGCAATCGTCAGCAAAATTGACAATTGCACCGAGCGATTGCACTAGCCGATCGCTTGCAACTCCGGTGGTAGCGGCGAGTCGACTGAAAACGCCTCGACCGTTGCACCGCCACGATATGCAATGTGCGAGGCATGAAGCGCGTGCCGACTAAGGCCAGGATGCTCTCTGCCTCCGTAGAGAACGTCCCCGAGAAGCGGATGTTCGATTCCCGCGAAGTGGGCCCGAATCTGATGTCGATGCGCTTTGGGTGCATCGGCTTCGACAAGTGCAAGATCACCAGCGCGACGAATTACGCGATAGTGCGTCGTCGCCTCGCGAGGTGCGTATCGCATGACATCGCGCGGATGGATGCAAGGGTAAACGCGCCGCTTGTCCTTCGGATGGTTCGTGAGCGGAATGTCGATCGTGCCCGAATCGGGTAGCCCTTCGCTCGAGCACCACAAGAGGTAGCGCTTAGCGATCAGCTCGTGTTGAAGGGCGTCGACCAGCTCTGCAACCGCCGCTCCGGTGCGTCCGACGACGACGAGACCGGAGGTATCGTTGTCAAGACGGTGAACGAGTCCGGGTTCGCGCGGATTGCGGCCTGTGCCGGCAAGCTCTGGAAAATGGCCAACGAGGGCATTCGCAAGTGTGCCCCGCTCATCTGCGCGAAGGGGCGCGGTCGGTTGGTGTGCGGGCTTGTCGACCACGAGAACCTGGTCGCTTTTGTAACAAACATTGAGCGGTTGTTCAGGTTCGGCAATCGCGGGCGCGTCCCTTGGCACAAGCCACGACTCGTCAATGCTGAGCTCATCGTTTTCGGCAACAACGTCACCTTTGGCAATCACGCGGCCGTTCACTCGGATGGCGCGCTCATCGATCGCTTTCTTGACCAATGCGCGAGAGAGGCCGTCAAATACAGCCAAAACGGCCTTGTCGAGGCGACTACCAGCCAGTTGGGCCGAAACCTTTGCAGTGCGTATCATAGGGGCGACGCGTCGTAGCACATTGCGCGCGGCGAGGGGTTTCCACAGTGTTCGAATGTCCGCAATGCCATCACGCACTCGCTCCGTTCGAGCGCATCTGTTCGATGTGCGGCATGCTGCAGCGTCAAACAACGCCACGCGCGCTTGGACCTGGGCACACCCTTAGCCTTCAAGACAGCCGCATCGTCGTCGACAAACGCATCGGTGAGGGCGGTATGGGAGAAGTCTTCCGTGCATGGCTCTTTCACGACCCCAACGGTCCACTCGGCAAAGAGCCGGCAAAATTGCTCGCGCTCAAAACCCTTCGCCCCGAATACGTCGTTGATGATCTCGTGCGCAGCACATTTGCGAACGAGTCCAAAGTGCTTCGCCGCATTCAGCATCCGAACATTATCGAGTACGTCGACATGCTCGAATTTAGCGGCCAGCTCATCGTCGTACTCGAGTACATCGACGGGCAATCACTCGAAGACGTGATCGCCAGACACGTCGCACGCGCGCGCATCAACGAAGGTGCCGCTCTTCCGGCCTTGCCGTTGCTGCGTGCATGGTTCTATTTTCAACAGCTCCTCGGCGCCCTCGCATCAAGCCACGCGCTGGGCATCGTGCACCGCGACATCAAACCATCAAATGTGCTCATTCGCCAAGACGGACTCGTCAAGTTAACTGACTTTGGCATTGCGCGGCTCACCGAACCGCACGCACAGGGCACCGTGCAAATTACGCGTGGACACGCACCGGGCACCGGAATGTACATGTCGCCGGAGCAAGTGCTGTCTCAGCCGGTCGACGCGCGTGCCGATCTTTACTCGGCCGCAATTGTTCTCTTTGAAATGCTCGCCGGCAGGCCACCATTCCCTGCCGAAGGGAGCGAGTTCGTCGTACGCAGGCATCAGGTCGAAACGCCTCCTCCCTTGGTGGGCGACTTCGCACCGCAGGCACCTCGTTCGCTCGACGACCTTCTCCAGAAGGCACTCGCAAAAGATCCCGAAAAGCGTTTCTCGAGCGCGATTGAAATGGGCGACGCATTCCGACAAGCGCTCAACCTTCCCATCAGCGACGAATGGGTTGCGCAAGGACAGTTCGCACTCAGCGTTCGCTCCGTTCACGATACGCGGGTCGAAGACATGCCTGTGCAACAACTCGCCACGACGGGAGCCTGGATGGCCCAGCGATATCGAACGATGAAATTAGTTAATTAACTTGTCTATTGACAAGGAGCGATCGTGACCCCAAAGGGCAAGCACATGCCGAAAGTGATCATCATCGGCGGCGGGTTTGGCGGTCTCACCGCGGCGCAAGCCCTTCAAAACGTGCAGGTCGAGATCACGCTCGTAGACCGCACAAACCACCATCTTTTTCAGCCACTTCTCTATCAGGTCGCGATGGCAGGTCTCTCGCCTGCTGAGATCGCGATGCCCATTCGATCGATCGTTGCACACCAAGCAAACGTCTCTGTCATTCTTGGCGAAGTCGTAAACATCGACGTGAGCGAACGCACGCTCACGCTAAAAGATGGCACATTAAGTTATGATTATCTCATCGTCGCGAGCGGCGCCGAAACGTCTTACTTTGGCCACTCCGAATGGGAGAGCGTCGCACCAGGACTCAAGAGTCTGGATGACGCCGTCGAAATTCGGCAACGTGTCTTACTCGCGTTCGAGACCGCCGAACGCTCCGACGACGAAATGGTTCGAAAACGCCTTCTGACGTTCGCCGTCATCGGGGGCGGGCCCACGGGGGTTGAGCTCGCTGGCGCATTGTCTGAACTCGCGAACCGAGTCCTCTCAAGTGACTTTCGCCGCATCGATCCGAAGGCATCTCGCGTCGTACTCGTCGAAGCCGGCGAACGCATCCTGCCGAGCTTTGCGTTCGATCTCGCCGAAAAAGCGGCCGAGCAATTGCGTGAGCTCGGAGTTGAACTGAAGACCAAGTCGCGCGTCACTGCCATCGACGACTTTGGCGTATCGATCAATGGAGAGGCACTCCCTTGTTCGGTCGTCATTTGGGGTGCTGGTGTACGGGCAACTAACTTGACGAAAACGCTCGGCGTGTCACTAGACTCCGCAGGCCGCGTGATTGTCGAGCAAGATTGCTCACTCAAGGAGCACAAGAACGTTTTCGTGATCGGTGACGCGGCAGCGTTTATGCATGAAGGCAAGGCGCTACCCGGCGTGAGCCCCGTAGCCATGCAGCAAGCACGCGCGGTTGCCAAGAACATCGAGCGCGATCTCGATGGCAAGCCACGTAAGATGTTCGAGTATGTGGACAAAGGGGCGATGGCAACGATCGGGCGCTCGCGCGCAATCGCGCAAGCAGGTCGCATTCATCTCTCTGGCTTCATCGCATGGATCGCGTGGCTGTTCATCCACATCTGGTACCTCATCGGATTTCGGAACCGCTTCGCCGTTCTATTCAACTGGGTCTACCAATATGTCGCGTACCGCCGCGGTGCTCGGCTCATCACCGGCTACCACTTCCACGAGCACACGAGCGGCGCCATCGCCCCCGCCGAAGCCGTTGCGCTCTCAAGACGCCTTTCGAACAGGCAGACGATCGCGCCGCCCTCGACCACGACCGAATCCGTGCGAATTAGCCAACGAGACGAGTAGCGCTGTACCATCATCTTATGCGTGTGTTGATGTTCGCATTCTTGACGATCGGTGTGAGCGCCTGCGGTGCACCGTCGACAACTGCTGCCTCCTTTGCCCTCGAATCCGAGGGGCACATCTCACTCGACGCCGCGGTTGAAGAGCCCCACGCGTCGTCAAGAACCTTGAAGTTAGACGACGCGGTCGGAGGCCCCGCGCCCATCGCATCAGCGACGCTCATGCGGTCGCTCTGTCCAATCAAGTGCACCATGGCAGTCCCCGGCCGGGCCCGCGATTTTTCGGATGCAGACGCCGGAGCCGGAGTTGTCACCCCCGAGCTCGTTGAGCAAGTGCAACCAACGATCGAACGACTCACCACCTGCGACCTGGCACAACGACCAGCGCCAACACTCACCCTTCGGTTTGGGCAGGACGGTGCGCTCATGGCCACCGGTGTCGATGAAGACGCCTTTATGGGCGACACAAGACAGTGTCTTCACGAGCGCGCAGGCAAAGAGGCACTCCCGCAGTTGCGATCCCTTCCGGGCGTAGTCGTGCGTTGCCAGGAGAGATGCGCGCCGCGAAAACGTTTGCCCTTGCGGTCAAAAGCTCTCAGGCGCAGATAGTCAACTATCTTACCCGACTGCTACTTCGTTTTGCGCTTCAACGTGGCTCGGCTCAAGCTCAAGCACTCGCTGATAGTCGGCGCGAGCATCCGCAACTCGTCCCATCTGCTTGTACAGGCGCGCGCGATAAACGCGCGAGAGCAAATGCACGTCGTTGGCGCGCAGCGTTGCCGAAAGCATCGCGATCGCCTCGGAGATCTTTCCACCACCGTGAACAAGCGCTTGCAGGTAAACATGAAGCGCTGCAAAGTCCGGATTCGCTGGGTCGACGTCGAGTGCGTCGCGCGCGAGTTCGGAAGCGCGCACCAAGTTACCGACACTCAACGAAGTTAGCGCTTGATGGAACGCAGGCTGCACCACAGCGTTCATCTCGTCGGCATCCGGCATCGTATCGCGCGTCGGCGATGAACGGCCCTTCGGGATGGTAGGCGGCGCAATGCCAGGCGCGAGTACCTGGCCTGCACGCCGAAGCCCTGGCGCACTCTTCGGATCAAACATTGCATCCGAAGTTACAATTGCTGAGGGTGGCAGAAACGAATCGCGCGCCTTCGGCACAACCGCAAGGTCGTCGACAACGCCAATCGGGTCCTCGAAGAACGCAAACTGACGCGTCGCCAGGAGCGCAAACAAAAGAGGCAAGAGCACGTCATCACGCGCAATACGCCTCGACAGAAGCTCGTCGAGTGTAGGCCCTTCGCGTCGCAAGAACGCGACCACGCGCCGCTCGTCATCGGTCATCCACAACGATTCGAGTTCGCACGCCGCATGAATTGGCAGCGCACGACTGCGCAACTGAGCCATCGCTCCGCGCATCCGAACCTTATCTTTCCACTCCTTTGCGACGGCTAAAATGCAATCGAGTGGGTGACAATTGACGCGTGGGTTGTCGGCGCCGGCGTTGAGCGGATCGGCACCAGCATAGAAAGCGTAAGAGGTGTCAGCGCCTACGTTCGCAAGTACTGCAACCCGCCGAACTAGTTGCGCGCGAAGAACGCTCTCCAACGTACTTCGCTGCAAGTGACCATTCGACACGAGGTACTCGCCAAGGTGCGCGCCAACGCGTGGTGCTTCCGTGAGCGCGCGCGACACTACTTCCTGCGGAACAAGGCCAAGACGCACAACCTCTTCGCCAAGAAGCGCAACGCGCGTACCTATGCGCATCTTGTCCGGAACGCCCTGGGAAAAGTGGATCAGCGCCTTCTCACCCGGTTCGAGCGCGAGCGTTCCATCAAGGCGGTGCTCGAGCGCATAGGCAAGTAACTGGACCAATGGACTTGCCCCAAAGTCACCGCGCAACGTCGCAGCGACGTCGACTGCACTTGAACTCGGTGGCTCCACGTCGAGCTCAATCGGTTGCACGTCGTCGTCGAGAGGAATGAGCTCAACGGCGCCATCTTCCTCGCGATCGAAGCTCGACACGACAGGCTCTGTAGCGGGCTGCTGCCAACCCTCAACCGACAAGACTTGCGCCACATCCGAGATCGGATAGTCCGCCTCGCGAACGACCGTGCGCGACTCTCCGAGCACGCGCACACGCACCACGCTCGCCGCATTGGAATGCGAGACAACCTGCGCTGTTTCTCCCGACGAAAGGCGAATCGTCGTTCCTCGCGGCAGTATGCCAACCACCGCCGCAAGCAAGCGAAGTACCGACAGCGCAGCCGCATCGGTCTCGCCTTCGGCGACATGCAGCAATGCTCGTTCAGGAGTAAGTCCCGTTTCGCCTGCGCCCGTAACAAGCGCGTCGTTGTAGCGCCGCGCGATCGCAATGATCGTTGCCTGCACCGTGGTTACTCGGCCCTGAGGCCACGGCACGCGAAGACGCGCCGCCTCGGCTTCGCACGCGACAACGGTACGCTTGATCGCATTTTCCTGAATGCGTCCCATCGCAGTTGCGACGATCACGGTGGAGACAACCTGTTCTTCGTTTGTCGCGTGCGATTGTGCAACACCGAATTCGCTCGCCTGCGCCGTCGCCAATCCTTGCGCACGAAGACGTCCGCAGTCGTGGAGTAGAGCCGCAAGCGCGACCGTCGAAAGGCTTGTGCGATCGGCAACGAGCTCACGTGCCATCGCGACAGCGAGCAGCGTCGTATTGACGGCCTGTCCGGCTTCGTCGGCTTGTGCGTTGCGTCCTTCAGTCGCGCCGAGTGCAGCGGGTCCTGGATCTTGCGCGAGATCAACAAGTCGTTGCGCGATGCGCTTTACGCGCTTTGGTAAAATGTAACCGCCCAAGCGCACTTCATCAAAAAAGCGCCGCACGACGACCACGGCGGACGAAAAGTGCCGAAGCGCTCGTCGCTCATCATCAAGGTCCTCGACCTCAATTCCGCGCAAACGCACTTCGTCGCTTACGGCACGCAACCGAATCTTCGAGCTCGAAATGGCGAACGCGCGACCTCGCGTCACCTGACTAATCCCCTCGGCAAATGCCATGAGGTCTGCGCCTGTCGCGCCGCGCCAGATATGCAATTCTGTTCCACCGCAACGCTCAAGCAACGTCGCGAGCTCACCCGCTTGCTCGTAACCAGCACGCGTCGCTTTCAGCAGCTGCCCAGCGACAAACGTCGCACGATGGGCGAAGAGGATGCTGAAATTGCCACCGAACTGGTTACAATATTCGTTGAGTACCTTTTCTGTTTCGTCAACTTGGCGAACGAAAGCTTGATTCTTTAGGTCGTGAAGCTGCGCAAGCTTTGCAAGGCGGTAAAGCGACACAACCACAGTGCTGGCTTGCTCGCGCGCAAGCATTCGCCGCTGAGGCAACGTAGACTCACCCGAAGAAGCGATAGACTCAGCCGTCATGCGCGAGCACCAATGCGCCGCGAAACCTGCTCAGCAGCCTCGAGGGCGATACGCCGTATCTCTTCGTTTTTTCCCCAACCTGCTTGGGCAATCTCGCGCAGGGCAAGTAGTCCCATTTCTGATTTGCAAACGTCGCCAAGTGCGCGAATCGCTCCCCATCGCGCAGCATCACGCGCTGACGCGCCGAAGAGTGAGGTACGCTTCGCGAGCTCAATAAGAAACGGCTCGGAGCGATCGGGCGCGAGCACGATGATCGCCTTGAAAAGAGCGAACCGTACACCGGCGTCGATTTCGAGATTTGTGACTTCTTGCGCGTGCGAAAGCAGCGCAGGCGCAAGCGCACGAAGCGACAGCCGTGCCACATTGTCGAGAGCCGCTATCTGATCGTCGCTCGAGCCCGACGTGCAGAGCGTCAGGATCTCGGGATGCGCGACGTCTGATCCCTCGAGGAGCACTTTGGCCTCGATGCGCTGTCCGATCGCACCTTCACGTGAGACCCTTTCGAGGACCGCACGCGCCGCGACATTTCGCAGCTTCGCAAGCGCAGAGAGGACCACACTCGCCCCCGACGAAGGCAACTGCGCAAGCATGGGAAGCATCTGCGACTCTTGCCCCAAGATCGCGCGCTCCAAATATCGCGACACGGCAACCAAGAGCTCTCGCCCCGGCACAACCTGCCTCAAGGTCTCGAGAACGGGAACCAGCATGCGCTCGTCGGCAGTCGACAATATGCCTGCGAGCGCCGTCGCATCACGCTTAGCGGCAAGATAGTTGACCAAATGGGCAAAGTTTGGCCCTCCAAACAACGCCGCTGTCACGGTCCCTAGAAGCCTTGCGTGCCGATCGCCTGCGGTGCGTGCTCGAACACGCTGCGCGAGCGACGTGTGAAGGCCAAGCGCCACCTCGGCACGTCCTGCCGCGAAGAGATCGAGCGCGGACCGTCGTACGGACACGGAAACCAAGTCGCCGTCAAATGCTTCATCCGATTGAACAAGCGCTTCTAGCAAGACGCCGACGAAGCGCTCGCTCCACTCTTGGCGCGGTGGCTCAAGCTGCGCTGCAAGTGAGCTGAGCGTCGCAGCCGCAGGAAGGACCATCGATAGCCGTCTTGCGCGACCGCCACCGGCAGGCTCAGCGGTCTTCGCCAATGACTGCGCTTCTAATCGATCAATTTTGGCTCGATTTGAAGCCAAGCGTTCGAGTTCATCGGCCTCGTTGAAAAATGCTTCGCGCTCTTCGGCATCGCCCTCCGCAAGCGCGTCAACGAGCTCAATCTGCAAGTGCGGCAGTTGCTTCTCCCAAAGGATACTCGCCGAATCATCTTCACCTTGCGGATCGCGATCGGGATCGAGCAGAAGCACAACCAAGAACTCATGCAACTCCTCACCCGAGAGCCCAGGATGAAAATGGAGCTCGCGCAAACCAGCCGCGAAAAGGTGATACGGAATGACGTCGAAAGGCGGAAACGGTTCCCACACAACATTCGCGTCGTGAGCAAATGAGTGCGGTTCTACCGAAACGGTAAAGGCGCTCGCCGAGAGGAGCTGTGTAAATCCGTCGAGAACGGCCTTCGTTGCACGTTCAGTTTGCGGATGGTCCCAACCCATTTGACGTTGTGTGGGTAGCAAACGGTCAATTCGCTTGAACACATCGCGCAGCTCGGTGAGGCGTACTTCGGTCATCGCCGAAGGTCGTTGTGGCGAACTCGGCGCCGGCGGCGGCGTAACGCTTGGACGCCCGGAAGCTGCAGGCACCGGTCGATTCACCGAAGGTCCCGTCGGCGGCTCGCGGCTCTCGTACTCAGGCCGCGAAGGGGCAGGCGGTGGAATCTCTTTGCCACGCGCCGCAATCACCGCTGACCGCATGTCTTGCGAGGTCACAAATCGATTGCGTCGATCCCATGCGAGCGCTTTGTCGACAAGCGCGATGACATCCAACGGAAGCTCGGGCCCCAAACGCGCAATGGATGGCACGGGTTTCGTCGCGGCCATCACAAGCGCCTCGTTCTCGGTGCGACCTTTGTTGATCCGCTGTCCTGTGAGGAGCGCATGCATCATCGCGCCGACCGAAAAGATGTCGGCGCGCCCGTCAAGCTGATCCACCAATCCCATCGCCTGCTCGGGCGACATGTATGAAGGCGTTCCGAGCGCAGTTCCGGCGGCCGTGCGCTCGGTCGTCGAACTGCGAAATTGCGCGATACCAAAGTCAAGTACCTTGACAATTCCGGTGCTCGTCAAAAAAATATTCGCAGGCTTAAGGTCACGATGAATGACACCGATGTTGTGACAAGCTTGCAGACAATCGAGAATCGGATCCATCACGCGCAGAACTTCATCAACTGCCATTTTCGGTCCCGCGTGCTGCCAATGCTGGCGCAACGTCTCGCCGAGTAAGAGCTCCATCACCAAAAATGGTTCGTTCTGCTCCGTCACATCGTCGTCAAACACGCTCACGCAACCCGGATGGCCAACCTTGTTGCTGACGTACGCTTCACGGAGAAAGCGAGCAGCCACCGTCGATTCTTTGGAAAAGTCTGGATGCAAGATCTTGAGCGCCGCGCGTTGACCGTTGCGATGGGTCGCCGCGTAGACCGCCGCCATGCCGCCCACGCCAAGAAGCGCGTCGACCTGCCACTTGCCCTTAATGACAGTGCCTACACGGCGGCCGTAAGCCTCAGCGTCCGCCGATGCTTTCGTCTTCTTTGCTGAGGGCGCCGCCTTATCCACGTTGAGCCTTGAGGATATCGGCGTACCAAGGGCTTGACGAGCCGCACGACGACGCCTTCGCGAGGGTCGCTCTTAGGGGATCGACGCCTATGGCGCAAGATTGGCTGAACCAATTCATGTTGCAGGGCGAGAAGGGTTCGCAGCCCCTTGTGGCTCCGCGCGTGCGTAGAGCAATGCGGTCCCAAGACCCGCGAGGGTCGCAAGCGGAACAAGTGCAAGATGCACCAAATCGAAAGTGGCAAGCCCCAAGGCAACCAGCGGTGGAAAGAGCGAAACCAACAGGGCTCGGGGCAATTGTTCGCGAAGGTTCCGCGGCAAGCTGATCGCTTGCACAGCCACGCGCATGTCGGTTGTCGCGAGCGTCGCGGCCCAGGGTGCCGATCCCGCAGCGTCGAGTGCGATCGCGGCGTGCGCCGCGAGCATCGGTTCGGCGTCCCGCTTCGATAAGCCTACAACCGCGACCGTTCGGCCCGCCGTCGCCAAATCGCGAACCGCATTGGCACGCGCTCTTGCCGGAAGGTCGGCTCGAACGTGTGTAATTCCGAGCCCCCGTGCGAGCGCCGCGACGGCGTCGGCCGGATCCTCGCTCATCAAAATCGGCTCAACGTGCAAATCGATCAGGGACCGAACGGCCGAGCGCACTTCTGGACGAAGCACAGATTGCAACACAAGGCTGCCGATCACGCGATCGCCTAACGCAACAAGAAATACGGTGCGAGCCTGTTCCTCATGAGCCGTCGCGATTTCATCTGCAATCGCCACGCTGAGCTTCTCTTCGACGAGCTGCGAGCGCGTACCAAACACGATGCGCTGGGCCGCTTCGTCGAGAGCGGAAATAGCGCCCGTCGTCGAACTACGCACGCCACGTACAGTCTCGCGAGGAAGGCCTCGTCCTTTGAGCGCGCGTTCGAGTCCCTGATGAATGGTCTCATCGGCGTACCCCGCAACGGCCGCCGCAAGTTGCAGCACCTTTTCTTCGGTGCCACCACCGAACGCGTGAACTTCGGTGACCTCGGGCAACCCCGCGTACACGACCCCTCGCGCACTGAACGCGCACGCGTCGACGCGCCCCAGATATTCGTAACTAACGATGTCACGAAATCGGATCCCCGCTTCCTCAGCTCGCCGCGAGATCGAAAAAACCAACTGACGCGCCGCGAGCAAAAACCCCTTGCACTGCAGCGTCATGAGCACGGCCGCCGCCACCGCAAAACCCAGTTCCCAGGAACCCGAATTGAGTCGTACAACCGCACCAACAAGGATCGAAAGCACAGGCGACCACATGGCAACGAATTGTAACAGTCGCCGTACAAATAGAGAGTCCTCCTCTCCGAGATGCGATGCAACCGTCGTAGCCGCGATGTCGATCTCGCCCTCAAACACCCGCGCGCCCGCGAAGAGCAGCTCTCCCGGCGCTTTCGTCACTCTGCTCGTTGCAAATGGCCAACCCAGTGCCGTCGCGCTTCCTGCGATCACGGTTCCATCAACGCCAAGCACTTCGCCAGCACTCACCCGTACAACGTCTCCATCTCGCAGATCGATCGTGAGCACATGCTCCACCACAGTGCCGCGTACGACACGCACTTGCTCGGGCAAGGAGACTTCTCGCGCTTTGCGCGCCTTGCGCAGACTCTCACGCGCGCGCTGCTCGACCATTGCAACAACAAGCCACACACCCTGCATCGCGGCCGCGAAAAGTGTGAGCGAAGTCGCCAGAGACTCGCCCCGGATTTCAGCACTCATGCTTGCGCCAAGAGCCACAAGCGGCGGAGCAACTTCGAGCAATGAACGTGCTGCATCGGGCCCCGCAGCGAAGGTTCGCGCGCTAACACAAAGACCTGCCACGAGCACAAGGCCCACGCGCACATGCCCGGCGGAAGCTCCAAACAATGCGGAGATAGGCGTGAGCGCAGATGCCGCAATACCCGTCGCCGCAAAGACCCACGATGCTTGCGTGCTCGCGCGTGCTTCGGTCACCGGCACGGAACGAGCGGGCGAGGGTGTCCCCGATCGAAGCGTATGAGGCGCCACATCGACGGACGAATACGTCGGCTCAATCTCGAGAACGTCAACGTCAGGCAGCGGTGCAGACTTTGGAATACGCGGCATCGCGACGGCAACTCGTGGAGGCACCATCGTCTCGACGTCATCGGGCATCAGCGATCGACGACCTTCGTGAAAAGCTAACTTGCACGCAACGTTGCAAAAGTAGACGAACTTGCCATCAATGATCGCAACGTGTCCGGCACGCAAACGATCCACCGGCTTGCCACACCCCAAGCACGCAACTGTGGATGACGTGGGCTCGTCGCTCAATTGACACTCTCTATGTTACGAATAAGCTGCCGTTGCTGTCTAGCGGCCTCTCTTTGCAACGGGCGGTCCCTCAGCGCGGAGGCAAATCGCTCCGCAGCCAATTCGTCAACTTCTTGAACCAATGCGCCAAATCGACGCTCAGAAATCCCAACGCGGGATCGATTCCTCGCGAGCCAATGCAAAGCCGTAAAGTCGCATTGAAGCTCAGTCCAAGCGACCTCTTCGAACGGCCCATGATTATGGAAGTGCACCCAATCGTGCAGCCCCCAAAAGAGCGCGTTCAGATTATCGGCGGCGAGACGCAGCAGCGAGCGCGGCGAGACAGCGCGCTCGAAGAGTTCGTCAGTCGCTTCATCAATCGCGTACGGAGCGAGAGCCCACTCGTCATCGAACCCGTATCCGAACGCGTGAAGCTTTGCGAGCTCACGCGGCAAGAACTCGCAAGGCGCGTGAAACACGAACACCATTCGCGCTGGGTCTGAGCCGTCAATGGGCGTGTCTTCGCGAAACGTACCCGTTGGACATTGCCATTGTAACCAATCGCTTTCGCACCATCCGAATGCGTCGAATACGCCCGCAGGCACGAAGCAAGGCACAGCCTTCGTCTCAAGTCGGACAGCGTCAAACACGGCAGATGCCACATTAGTCGAATGCACCGTTTCCCTCCAAACTGCTGGTGATTACGCGGGTCGACGAATGGGTGGAACGCGAGTAAACTTCGCACTTTCGGGCTCGAAAATTCGAAAACCATGGCTGCCAAGCACGTTCAATTGTTGATCCGCGGACGCGTGACGGGCGTCTTTTTCCGCGCTGCTGCACAACGCGAAGCGCGCCGCCTCGGCCTTACCGGCTGGGTGCGCAACCGCAACGAGGGCTGCGTCGAACTCGTCGCCGAAGGTGAAGAAGAGGGCATTCGCGAAATCGTTCATTGGGCGCGCCACGGTCCAAGCGCGGCTCGCGTCGAAAATCTCGACGTCCGGTGGCGGGGTTACACAGGCGAATTTCCGGACTTTTCCATCGTTGAATGAGTCCTTCCGAATGAAGCAGGCGATCAAGAGCGTTCTCATCCCAATGAAGCACGCCCTCATCGTCGCCGCGCTCTTCCTGCCGGCTATCACGATAACCGCAGCAAAAGCGAGCGGAGCCGACAGCGAAACACCGCAAAAGCGGTGCGATAGCGCCTCAAAAGCGGCAGCTCAAGCGAAGCCCGATGAGATTACTCAGCTGCTTCAGTCAAACCGAGCCGCCGGGGCAACGGGAAAGCCAAACGAATGGCTCACCAAAGCAGGAGCCCTCGGCCCGACGGAAACGAAGGCGCTCAGTCGCTACTATGTGCTGCGCAGCCTCGGCCAGCAAACGGCCTTAGGAGGGCGAAAGGCGGTCCTCGAAGGACTGAAAGGCGAGGCATTTGCGCTCGATGTCATTCGCGAGGCCGGCGACGTGGGCATCGCAGCGTTGCTTGAGATGCAACTTGGCTCTCCCGACCTCAAGAACCGCGGCTGGGCGTCGGGGCAACTCGAACTTCTCGGCAAACGCACGGCAAGCGATGTCGTGCAGATGAAAGACGCAAGCGCATTGGTCAACGTGCTTGACGCTTATGGCGCTGCAAAAAATCTTGACGCGCTGCCGGTGATCCTGTCGCTCGTGTCCGCCGACAACACCTCCATTCGCGAAGCTTCTCGCAAGGCCGTCTTGGCCTACGGCCGTGACGCCGTTTTCAAGACCAAGGAAGTTTACCAAACGCTCACGGGCCGCTCCGGCGAAGCGCTCGACTTCGAAACGCTCGCAAAGGGAATTTTCGAAGCCACCGATAAGCTGCGAACGCGCGATGTCGATACGCGTCTCGACGACGGCCTTTTGCGCCTTCGAAATGGCGAGCTTGCGGCAGGTCTTTCCGCGATCGAAGACTCGCTCGCACGACAGCCCGGAACGGCACGGAAAGCCGAACTCGTTTCTGCACTTCTCGAAGCCATCGATCGCCTCATCGACACCGATCGCCCCTTAGCGCGCCAAACGCTCGAACGCACGCTGCGGCTCAGCGCCAATTCACCGCGAGAGAACGCCGTGCGTGCAAGGCTCGTCTATCTCGATGCCGAAGAGCGAACATCGCTCGGGCCGCTCGCCCTACGTCCTTTGTATGAGCGCGCGATGACGCTTGATCCCAATTTTTCCGCGCCCCGACAGAGGGTCAATCAACTTGACGACGTGCGCGAAGAGTTCGCGAAGAAGAGTCTGTGGTGGCCGCTCGCTGCAGGCGCGCTCGTGCTGGCCGTTGCGTTGGCGATCCTCTTTGTACGTCCCCTGCGACGTAAGCCCGCATAAAGGCATCTCATCTCTGCAGCGCAATCACTGTGCGTCCGTGCAGATTCCGCACTAAAGGAGCGAGCGTGACACGGTTGAAAGTGTGATTTCGCGCGCTATGGTGAGTCGCCTTGCGCCGACGCTCGCTCTTCTTAGTTTCGATGCTTGTTTTCGCCGCGGCGTGTCGCCAAGCGCTCGGCATCGATACCCATTTCATTGAAGCGACCGACTCATCCGTCCTCTCCGATGTAGGGGAGCCCGACTCCGCCGTAACGCCGAACCGATTTTGCGATGCCGTGGCGCCCAAGCCCACCTTCTGCGCCGACTTTGACGGCGAAGAGCCGAAGGAAGGCTTCTACATATCCAATCCTGACAAAGGAATTTTCGGCGGCGCGACCCTCACTTTCACCGAGCAGAACGTGCGGTCTGCGCCACGCATCGCGTCGTTCAGCTTGCCCACGTTGCTCACCGACACTTCGTTCGCGTCCGGCATGCTCATCACCACGCTCAGTCCCCAGCCGCCGCCCACCTTTACGTTGAAGCTGGACTTTCGCATCGAGCAGGAGAACTTCCCCGAAGGCAAGGGCCGCGTCGACTTGGTGCGAATCACTTTTGGCAAAGACATGGGAGCAATCGCGGTTTTTCGTAACTACGCCGGGCTCAATCTCGAGGTGTACACCGGCATGGAGTCTGTTGCGCGCACGGCGTTCACGAGCAAGGTCGGCCCGGGCTCATGGCACACGCTCAGCTTGCTCGTCCACAACTACGCAGCGCCCAATAATTGGAACGACGCTGGAATCGTAGGTGACGCGTCTATCCCCGAAGGCTCGGGCGAAGTGTTCGCGTTGCTTGGTGGTCTCGAAGCAAAGCTGCCGCTTCCGCCACGCGTGCAAACGTCAAAGGAACCCGTCAACTTCGACTTCGGCGCACTAACCGGTCGCGGCCCCATCGAGGCGTTCGTCGTTCACCTCGACAACATCGTGCTCGACGCGCCCGATTCGATTGAGCCTCAGTAGGACGCTAACGTTACTAACGTGAACAAAAAAAAGGGCCGCATTGCTGCGACCCTTTGCTTCTCAAACAGTTAGTTAACTAACTTAACAATGTGCTCTACGCGGTTGCTTCAGCAGCGCCGTCGCCCACAAACTCGATGATCGACATCGGAGCGTTGTCGCCCCGACGTGGTCCCAGCTTGATGATGCGGGTGTAGCCACCAGCGCGCGTTTCGAAGCGCTTGCTGAGTTCGACGAGAACTTTCTCGACGAGATCAACCTTGCGTGACGAGCCGCCTTTTTCGATTCGGGTGCCGAAGCGTGGAAGGAACGCGCCCAGTTGGCGCTCCACCGCAAGACGGCGGGACTTGTCTGCGTCCGACAGTTGCGCGAACGGGGTGAACCCAACGGCGCCCAAGCGACGCGCCTTGGTCACAAGCTTTTCGGCCACGCGTCGAAGCTCTTTGGCCTTCGCATCCGTGGTTTGAATGCGCTCGTGAAGAATGAGGTTCGCTGCGAGGTTGCGAAACATCGCGCGACGGTGACTGGTATTGCGGTCGAACTTCCGACCTGAATTTGAATGGCGCATTTTTCGACCTCTTTAGTTCTGTGCCTGCTGCGCCTTCCAGCGCTCGAGCATCTGGGGCCAGTTGTCGATCTTCATGCCGAGC
>JAHFDZ010000092.1 GCA_023248745.1 Myxococcales bacterium
ACCACCAGCGCATTGGCTAGCGATGCCGTCGTCAGCAGCCCGACAACCACCCGTATCAAAGGGGTGGTCTACGCGTTTCAAAGCGGTGGTACGCGCGTCCCTGGCGCGAAGATCTGCGTCGATGAGCTGCCCAACAAGGCGTGCACTCGGACGAACGCAGAAGGGCTCTACGAGCTGCCCATCGTGCTTCGAAACGGGGCGACTACACCGGTGACGATCTACGTGCCAGAGCAGACCGTGACGCAGCTCGACAAGGACGGAAAGAAGGTCGACGAAAAGTACGTCGCCTTGTACTCGAACACGTATCAGCTGACGCGCGCCAACATTGCTTCGGGTGAGGTTGCCGATCGACTCAGCGCCACCCATCTGCAAATTGCCGCCGCAAAACTCTACGATCGATACCTGAATGTCACGAGCCTCGTCATTAAGGGGAAGGTCGAGAGGACGTTATGCAACGTTGCAGTGACGGTAACCGACCACCACAAATATGCGCTGAGGCACGACCTACCGAACTTCCTCAGCGATACGGAACACGGAGTGGGTGACGCAGTTGTCAGCGTCTCGAAGCTCGGCGCGGTTGCGGTTGAGCGCGAGCGCACAGGGGGCGCGATCGCGGGATCGGTATCGAGTGATTGGGAAAGTGTCTCGACCAAACCCGTCTACATGAGCGCCGGAATTCTCGGCGGCAAGGTGACATGGCCTTCTGCGATCTTGAAGCACACAAGCATCGACGGCGGTTCCTTCGTCAACAACCTGGCCGCGGGTTTCTACAAGGTAACGATCTCCCATCCTACGAAGAAGTTCACGACGGCGTTCGCGACCTGCGAAAATGGCCGTTTCGTGAACGTCTCGCCCCCTCAGATTCACGAATAGTTGCGGGGCGTGGATCGGGCTCTCCAACGCCGAAGGGGCGCTGGTGGCGTGACTTCGACGCGCCCGACTGCCAGGAGATTAGTCTTCGGAAGCGATTTCGTTCCAGAGGGCTTCGGAGATCGCGGGTTCGGTTTGCGTCGCGGCGAGTGCTTGGAGTTTCTTGAGGAAGCCCGCCTTATGGCGTGCGATCAGGCTCTCGCACGAGCCGTTGATCGCGACTTCGGCGTTGAAGCGCTGCTCGTTGGCGTAGGTGCTCGTTTTGCCGGCGCGAAACGCGTTGTCACGGGCGGCGGCCCCAGCGTCGTCAACGCGGCTTGTGCATGCGGCGATCGCGCGGGTCGCGGGCGTTGTGGGCGCAGAGATCGACCAGCAAGAAAAAATCGAAGGAACCATCTTGGGTGGCGCGGTGTCGCCTGTCTTGGTGCGGCTCGGATGGACCACCCGTGACGCGATGCCGGTGGCCAAATGGTAACCATCCAGGTGGCCATTGAATTGTGGCTGCCTGAGGAGAACGGGCCCATCGTCGTCGTAGACGATTGTGCCTGGGATGGGGTGTGTGAAGAACCCGATGAATGCATCGTCAGCACAGTTATTCAGCGTGTCGTAAGTGTCGGCCTCCGCGTGGTACGCGAGCACGGGCGGAAACTGTTCGCGCAAGACGTCGACCACAACGATGCCTTTGTGCTCGCTCTGGCGCCGAGGCAAGCGCGCCTTAATCGCAGCGTCGGCCGAGGCACAGAAGCCATGAAATCCGCCGCTTTTGAATTGCTGAACGTCGGCATAGTTCCCGCGCGTCAGCGTCAAACCAGAGAATAGATAATTGCCGGTAAGAACCACGTAACAATGCTCGCGTTCGACGTTGAGCTGCAATTCGCGCTTCTTATCCGTGCCGCTCATGACGGCGTTCGCACGCTTGCCGTGAAGTAAATTGACTGTCGCGTCATAAGGTTCGACATCGTCTCGAAATGTCGCGATCAGTCGATCGAGCGCCGCCCTCAGCCGAACCCGACGGGTCTTCTTCGTGTGCGGCAGTCGATCAACCGCGTCGAAGTAGGCCTGTCGCAATTCTGCCGTTTTGCCCCGAGTGTCGTACATGCGCTTTGCATGCTGCGCGCGCTTGATCGCTTTTGCGTCGTCCTCGTCTGCCGTCGTTGCTCGCTTTGCGTGCACCGTCTTCGGTGGTTCGGGCGGTGTGCACGCCACTGCGGTGAGTATCGCCCATTGGGCAAGATAATGTCGCATCGGCGGTGCGTAGCATGCGAGGCACGCAATCGCTTCGTACAGGAGCGACGTTGAGGTGCGTGTTTGCGCCAATTTTGTGTCGTCGTGGCTAGCGTTGATCAAGCTTGAAGCATCGACTCTCGAAAACGGTCTCGAACCCAACGCGTCGAAGTGCGGATGCAGATGTTGCCGCGCGCGCGTGCGTGACCGCGAGGTCGATTCCACGCTGTGCGAGAAATCGAAGCCGCCCCGCAATCAACGCCCGATACACCCCGCGCCCGCGGGCTTCTTGCAGCACTTGGGTCGCATAAAAGTAACCGTAGTTGTTGCGAATGATGAGCGCGGCAGTTCCAAGCCACTCCTCGCCGATCGAAGCAGAAAAGAGTGCGAACTCCGCCGGGCTGTCGCGCAGGGCGCGTCGCACAGCCGCTTGCTCTCCGCGCGCATATGACGGAGCGATTTCCCAACCGCGCATCGAAATGCCCACCCAGCGATCGACACTCCGATCGTCAATCTTGTGAACCCGAACATCAGGCGGAACGTCAACCACGATCGACGTATCGCACGCCATCCCGCATACGTCCCACGATCGAAATCCGCGTCGCGTGAGGCGTTCGCCAAATTGATCAGGCTTCGTCCAAGGCCCGACGCACCACTTCGTGCGCTGACCAATGGCGCGATACTGGGCGATCGTCTCATCGATCACATCTTCGGCGTCGTCTTCGGCAACTTGCGAAATGATCACCTCGTTGAGCGATCCGGGAGCCGAGGGGGTGATGAGTTGGTACCACCCAGGTCGCTCGATGACGCGGGTATCCTCACGCCACAACGTAATGCCGCGCGGCGCATCGAATGCCGCCTGACGCTTGTCGTCGGTTGTCCAGTTCACAAGTGCCTAGGGAGTTACAAATTGAGATCCGTGGGTCGAGAAGCCCGCGGATCTTTTGCGTGTGCGCCGTGGCTCTCATAGCAGCGGCGCGACATTGCCCGCAACGGTGGCCTCTTGAGTGGGGTGCGAAGAATGAAATCCATCGACCGAACCATTTCCGTTGTCCTGCTCTCTTTGATCTTGCTGGCCTGTCGAGAGCCATCGATCCGTCCCGTCGTTTTCCCGCAATCCAACGATGACGTCGAAGGTGCGGCACTTTCGCAAAAGGCCTTGGATGCGACCGATGAAGAAGTGGCACGGGTGAAGGTGTTTCATCGTGCGGGAAAGGAACCCAAGGATCTCGTTATGACGCCTGGTAAGACGCAATGGTGGAATGACGAACTCTATGAGTTCCGCGGAACCATCGAAGCAACCTTCGTATCGGGCCATTCCCCGCTCCTCCTTGTGGGCGGCGGTTCCTATATTCCAGACGATTGTTACCGCGCGGATGTTGGTGCCGTTTCGGATCGCCAAGAAGGCTACATCCGAGCGCTGAAACGAGGTGGCTATGCTCTGAGAGCTGACTTCGTCGTGGTGGTTGACGGCATCAGAGCTGGGAACTGCTGGCGGAAAAACGTGGGACACGGCTTCCGACGACGTCAGGTACGTGACGATGAGCTGCCGCCTTCATCGAGCAGTCGCTAGCGCTGCGGAAGGTTTCGCCGGGATGAAAACGGGTTTGGCGGATCTTCCGATTTGTGGATAGTCAAGGATGCTGACTTGGCCCCCAATTTGGCACCAAGTATCGATCGCCAAGCCGAGCAAATCATCGACTCAAATAGCCTCCGACGTCGGAGTAGAACGCCAATTCGAGCGCGTTGCCGCGACCCGCTTCATCCAACCCACGCGCGCCTACAACTTCTTGTCAGGCTTGCACACCGAACCGGTGACTTCACAGTACCAGCTGTAGCCCGACGCATTCTCGCAGTCGCTGTTTGCCTTGCATCCCTTCGAACAGACGCCACCCGAGCTTGTCACGAGGCAGTGTCCGCCCTCGCAGTCATCACCCTTGCTGCAACCTGTGCTGCCGTAGGCGCCCTTGGTGGGACTGGGACCGGGGCTCGCGTCAGTTGTCGTACCGCCGTCTCCGCCGTTGTTGGTTGTTCCACCGTCGCCCGGCGCCGGGCCGCCAGAGCACGCGCTGATCGCAAGCGCCATGCACGCGGCCGTAAAGAAACCGAATCGAACCAAACCTTGACTGTTGCTCATTGCCAATCACTCCTGTGCGAAGTCGCGCGATCAGTTCGCGATCCTTCGATTGAGGGACACGAGCGCCGTGGGGGTGTCGCATCCAAATATGGGCTTCCTCGACTTTTTTGGACCTGCGCGCGCTTTTGTGGCCGGCGGTAACCGCCTCAGCGCGAACGTGACTTGCCCGGTAGGTAGCACAGGAAACTATCCACTTGCTCCCGCGAATTTGTTAGCGCACTTCGCAAAGAGGGTAACAGTACCCTTCATGGACGAATTGCCCTCAGTCATTGTCAAGTACCTTGACTCATACAACAACATGGAGGCCCCGAGCCTCCTCGCATGCTTCACGGACGACGCAGCGTTCGAGCACGTTTCGGGTGGCGCGACGGTGCGTATCGTCGGCAAGCAAGCGCTCGGCGAGATGGCGCGCCAGGGTGTTGAGATGTTCGAATCGCGAAGGCAGACCGTGCAGCGTGCCATTGTGAGTGGTGACGCGATCGCGATCGAAATTGGCTTCGCCGCGATCGTTCGAACTGACCTCCCCAATGGGTGGAAGAAAGGCCAAACCGTTGCGCTGCGAGGCGCATCGTTCTTTCGGTTGCGAGACGGGAAGATCACGGAGCTCGTCGACATCAGCTGAGAGACCTCAGGCACCCTCGTCGACTTTCGTGAAGCCCGCGCTGAGGAACGCTGCTTGCGCGACGATCGACACCGCGCAAAGAAGCCGCAGGAGCTTCCCGATCTCGAGCACGCTAGTTGGGTGAGCCAAGCGCTACTCAGTAATAGCTGCCAAAGTTGTCATAGGGTCCCGGCTTGTTGCCTGACGAGTCGGAGTACCAATCTGCTAGCTTTTCGCACTTGAGGCTTTCGCTCGCGCAAGATGCGGTGCACGTGTTGCACGCTTCAGTGCTTACCGCTTTTAAGACGCACGTGTTCTTGTCGACATAGGCCTTTTTGGTGGTCTTGTCGTAGATCGCGCTGCAATTGGCAGAGGCGTTCGCATCGTCTGAGACCCCGAGGCACTTGTCGCGGATCATTTGAGCGACCTTCATCTTCCCGTGGTACGCGGTGTGACAGTTTGTGAGATAGGCATCACAAGTTTTTGCCTTCGAGGCGCATTGCTTTGCGGAGAGCGCGTCTGACGATGACCCCACTTCGGTTTCGACGGCGAATGCCTCGTCGTCTTCTGTCGACACGTTGTAACAACCGGCGAGCGCAAACGCGATCGCAACCACTTTAATGAACGACCGCCTACCGACCATGAACCAAACTCCTTCGACGCTCGATGCGCCGTGAGTCATTGGGTTGAGCAAGCGGTATGCCGTGCGATCGCGATCTAAAATTCTGAAGAAAGTGGAGCGATTTGCGCCTGCCGGCATGTCGCGCGCGATGCTCCGACATGCCGCGTGAAGCGCCGGACGAGCTCCAGCATTCGCTGTCTCGCAGACCAATCAGAGAACGGCCGCCCACTGCGCAAGGGCCGCGTTCAACACCTCACGGTCGTCATCATCGTTCGGGTGAAATCCAGGACGCGCATACTGAACTGCAGCGCGCAATATCTCGCGCCAACTGAGATCGTTCTTTGCTCTCGTTTCTCGCTCGCCTGTCTTCAAGTCCGCCGCTGAGAGGTTGTCTTGCTTTCGCAGATGCAAGGTTGCGTTGTGCCACGCACTCAGAAGCGTATAGCTTGCAATGGCAAGCCCGACCATGCGAGTCGCGTAGCCGATCTTCACTGACCGCATCACGTCGAAGGCGACGGCCTTGTGTTCGAGTTCCTCAATCGCGTGCCACGTAAAAAGGCGCTCCAATTCAGCCGGGTATTCGCGCATTCTTCCATCAAGCGCGGTGCGCGCGAAGACTGCCGTAAAGTGCTCACCGGCAGCCGTAGCTGCGAGATGCCACGATGCCGGCAGCACTTCTTGCGATCGATCCAACGCGGATCGAAATCGCGTAATCCAACGATCCACTTCATAGCCTTGGCCACGCATGAGCTCGACGACCCGGTTGTGCTCATGGCCATGCCGCCCTTCTTGGCCCACAAATGAACGAATGTCCGCTGCGAGCTGAGGATCAGTCACTCGTGACGCAAAGGCATTGACCGACTTCAAGAAGTAAATTTCCCCGTGCGGAAAGATCATGTGAAACGCATTGAACCGATGCGTTCGATAGAGACTGCCGCCGAGCCATGCGCGCGGGATAGCTTGCGCGTCCTCCTCTTTTTGAACGAACCGGAACCGCGGCGCGCGCACCGGAAACGAAGCTCGAACGGTCATTGGCGAGCCTCGAGTGCGACCGACTTGCTCTGGTCTAGCGCATGTCGAATTCGCTCACTGAGCGTCTTTGGGTCGCGATTGCACGCGCGAATCTCCTTTGCGTCGAGCAGGATCGAGAGCAACTCGCCATTGCGCGCGAGAACGACGCACGGCAATTCCCGCAGACCCCACGCTGGAGGAACCTCATTGCGATGCAGTTCTTCTATCGGAATCGGAATGTTCCTTGCGCATTCCGTCCACGAAGAGCGCTTCCCGGTTGCCGAATACGTAATTTCGCAAAGATCACATTCTTCGATGCCCCGAAGCTTCTTGGCCGCGTGCGCCAGCGCCGCCACAAGGCCCGAGTCGCCGTTGTAGATAAGGATGACCTGTTGCGTTTCTGATTTCTCGTTCATATAGATGAGTGAGGGCTGCGGGTGATTCCTTACAAGAAAAATGAACTCAATGCGCTAGTTCAAGCGCACGGTCCGATGCTCCGTGCGTCTGCGCGAAAAATGGGCTTCAGCGACACTGACACTGATGAGCTCGTGCAAAGCGTTTGGCTGGCTTTCCTGCAAGGCACGCGGTTTGAGGGTCGTTCTGCCACGAGTTCGTACCTGTTTGGCATTCTTCGCAACAAGGCACGCGAATGGCGCCGGAGTTCCAAGCCCGCTGAACTTGCGCCGGCTGAAGCAGGCATTGCCCCTTCAGCCGAAGATGCGTGGCTCGAGCGCGAGCGCAGCGAAAGCCTTTCCGGATGCGTCAATCAACTGAATCCCGCAATGCGCGAAGCGGTTACGCTCGAACTAGCGGGCGAAAGCAAGAGCACGGTCGCCAAGGCTATGCAGACGACCATCGCTGCGCTTTACGTCATGCTTCATCGCGCGAGGCATCACCTATTTGACTGCATGCACTAGACAGGATGGTTGGACCAGCCTCCCGCATGCGGCTCTGCGCCGTTTTGCTTTGCAGCTTCCAGCGTAATCCGCGTTCCTGCGTGACGGCTGGTCCAACCATGCTGTCTAGGTGACGTCGGTCGCGAGATAGCCGCAAGCAATCGCTAGCGCGTCCTCGCACTTCGCAAAGAAGGTAACAGCGCCCTCTGTATGCGAATTGCCCTCAGTCATTGTCAAGTATCTTGGTGATGCGATCGCGATCGAAATTGCTTTCGCCGCGGTCGTTCGAACTGACCTCCCCAATGGGTGGAAGAAAGGTCAATCCGTTGCGCGGAGAGGCGCATCCTTCGGTCCATCTTGGCGCTTCTCAAGTCCCCGTGATGGATCGCAACGCCGTGAAGAGCCCGTCGATGTTGTCGACGAAGGGGAACCCGGGCAGTGCGCACGCCCAATTGCTGTCCAGGTAGTACTGCTCGCCCTGGCTGGTTGATGAAATGCTCAGCTCCAGCTGCGCCTTGTCTTCTGGACCACACGTTTGTTTGCTGCTCACCGTCAGACCTTTGAGCGCAGCGAGAAGTTGCGCAGAACTGCTCGACGTGAGTTTCGTAATGCCACGCTTGAGCGTGTAGGGCTTGTTCAGATCGGGCGAGTTGCATGCTTGCCACGTGATTTCTTGCGCAGCTACATCATAGGAAAACGCCGCCGCACCGAATGCGCATTCAGAACCCGAAGGTGGGAGTGACACGCTGCCCGAAGCCTGGGCCACGACCTTTGTTGCATCAGTGGGGAATACCGCAGGAGCCGATATCGGCGTTGGCTCGTAGCTGTAGAGCTTCTTCGTGAGCTTGTTTCGCGTCTCTTCGACGACAACTTTCGCAGCAACGGCGTCCTTGCAATGCCGTTCACGATGGTCAACAATTTTGACCTTTGATAGTTGGCCATTCTTGGTGACGCTACCCGCATATGTCCGTGAGCCGCACGAAGTGCTCTCCAGGCGTAACCGATAGGTGCGCGTATTCGGAGAGACGCTGGTCGGACAGGTGCCGGCAGTGGAGTCTGCGAACGTTGCCGTTGAGTAGAACGCAGACCCGAGCTCGAGGGTCGTGATCACGTCGCATCCGGTCGGGTTTGCGCCAGGCTTCGTGAAGAGCGTCAGTGTGCCGGTCTTAACGTTGGCCTTAACGGCCTCCTCGGTGCTGATCTCATCCCCTTCGGAGAGGTCCGCCGCAGCACCACACGCAACGCTGCAAAGGGCGATCGATGATGAAAACAAGAGTGCGGTTAGCTTTTTTGAAAGCATGATTCCCTCGTGTTGTGGAGACCACGCGCGTACGAGCTTGGTTCGCACGCGCCGATGAGGGTGGCTTATGGGCGCGCGCGACAGGGCGAGCCAGTTACTCGAGGTTTTCCCATCTGGTGTTCAGGTGTGACGTCGCACTTGTGCGGAAACCTGGCGTTCGGTGAGCCCCGTTCACTCGCTTACGTCAACTGGTGGGAGAACGACTACGAAGTTCATCTCATGCCGTTTGAAAACTCACACTACATCGTCAGCATCGATCACTTTCTGAATCCATCAATCAAGGTTGGCGACAAAGTCACGGCTGGCCAAAAAATCGGGACGGCCGGCAACTCCATCACGAACGGTCCTGTAAATCCGATCACAGACCCAAACTATGGAGTGGTTGAACTTCAGGTGAACTACTACCCGGGCGAAGGTTGCCAAGACTTCGCGATTACAGAATTCAGGTGCCCGTTTCAGTATTTCGAAAGTGTCGATGCCGTTGGCTCATTGCGCCGCGCGCCAAAACATGAACGTCGACACGAATGACGCACGAGGGGCAGTCAGGCGACGGCATCGTTGGTTCTCTAAGTCACTTCGTGATCGGCCGCAGCGTCAGCGCCAGCGACGAAAGTAACGATATTCCCGCGCGGGACGTTTCTCTTCGCCGAGCACCGCGTATGGTACGCGCCAACATGACGACCGCTCGCGAACTCCGCACGGCTTCGACGCAACAACTGCGCGCGCGCATTGCAAACGGCTACCCGGTCGATCCGCAATCGCTCGAGGGATGGGCTTATCGCGGAACAAGTCTAGGGCTCCCTTCAGTCGTGGAACGTATGACGTGGAAGACGTTCCAAAAGACCTTCTACCGTGACCCAACGACCGCTCGCCTCATTGGATGGAACGTCCGCCTGGAGCAAGATGGCATCGACTCACCGAGCCGTCCGAAGTTGCGAAACGGTCTGCCCGTCACAGAGTGGAACTACGAAGTGATCGCGCCGGTAGGGATCGCGACACCCGAGGGATTCGATCGCGGCCTCATCATCGACTACTCGCGGGTTGCAAATCCACCGGGCATCGTCTCTTTCGTCAAAGATCCGCTCGTCGCGCTCAATCCTGGGAGCGCTGACCAATTACTGGGCGTTAGCTATGCTGTCGTCGCCGGACGTTGCGTCGAAACACCAACGTACTTCACGCTCGAACGCGAGCACCCGATCCGCTACGTGCCCGAGGAAGCACCAACACCGCAGAAAGCGATGGCGTTGGCGCTGACCCGCACTGAGCGCGCGTGGGCAGAACAATTGTTCGCGGTGATCATCGCAACCGGTGAGGACGATGGGCTTCCAGCATTTGCATCGATCGATCGCGACGTCTTCTGGCGCACTTTCGATGACAAGGCGACGCCGCTCGTTCGCCTGGGACTCAGACCGATGGTTCACACGCTTACCTTTCTCCCGGTCACAACGGGATTCAGAAAGCCCTTCTTTCAACTCACGGTGAAGGAGCGCGAGAGGTTCATCGGCAAGGCACTGCAAAGTCGAAGCTACTTTGTGCGGCAATCCATCGTGACGCTCAAGACGCTCGCCTGTTTGGCCTACTTCGACGATCCGCGCGTGCGCTCCACCTTCGATGCGGTACCCCCGCCTGGAGTGCGCTCGTGACATCTCCACTCGTCGCGATCGATGGCAGGCATGTTCGTCGCAAGTTCGAGATCGACACTGACGTCATCGTGGTTGGAAGCGGACCCTCGGGCGCAACCGTCGCACGCCATCTTGCGAGGCGAGGCGTTCGCGTCGTAGTGGTCGAAGAGGGACACAACGCAACCGACTTTGTCGCAAGCGGCATGCGCGCAATGGCGACGCTCTACCGCGACATGGGTACCTCACTCGCATTTGGGAATGTATCCATGCCCTACCTCCAGGGCTGCGCCGTCGGAGGAACATCGGTCGTCAACGGTGCCATCAGCTGGCGCATGCCGAAAGAAGCGCTCGAAGAATGGATAGCCGCTGATCGCGCTCTCAGAGACGCGCTGCCCTATGAAGCGATCGCCGCTGCCGAGGAGCGAATCGAGGCACTCCTCAATGTTCATGCAACGACCGAGGCCGTCGCAGGTGCGAAGAACTTGCTGATGGCGCGCGGTGCAGAAGCGCTTGGAGCCGCGCATCGACCGATTCGCCGCAACGTCAATGGTTGCGTGGGCGAAGGGCGCTGCCTTCAAGGATGCCCACACGGAAATAAGCTCTCGATGGATCGCACGTTCCTTCCCGATGCGGTGGCCTCAGGAGGTCGCATTTTTTCGGGTATGCGCGTCGATCGCATCCTTATGGAACGCGGCGTCGCCAAAGGTGTTTCGGGTATGACGGCGGGCGGCGGACAATTCAATCTGCGAGCGCGCACGGCCGTCGTACTTGCCGCAAGCGCCATTCAGACGCCGTGCATCCTCCGGCAGAGCGGCATTACACATGGCCCCGTTGGTGATGGCCTCACGGCACATCCCGGTGTTTCAGTCACGGGGCGATTTGCAACGCCGGTGCACGCATGGCGTGGAGCAACGCAGGGGCACGAAGTCACTGGCTACCGCAAGGAAGGCATCAAACTCGAAGCGCTAGGCTTCGACATTTCTCTTCTCGCGAGCCGCGTGCCAGGGGTCGGTCGCGATTTCGCACGGCGCCTTTCAGAACTCGACAAGTATGCCGTCTGGGGTGCCGCCATCCGGGCCGAAGCACGCGGTCGCGTGCGGCCAGGGCATTCGCGGCCCATCGTGCGCTATTCGCTCACGCCCGATGACGTAAAGAAGACGCGACGCGCGGTACGCTTGCTCGGCGAGACATTGCTCGCAGCAGGCGCAACCGAGGTCTACCCCGGCGTTCCTGGATTCGACGACGTCGTGCGTGACCGCGCGCGCATGGCGCGATTCGAAGCCGAAGGCTCGCTCATGCCGAGCGACTACGCGATGTCGATGACCCATTTGTTCGGCACCGCACGCATGGGATCCGATGCGTCGCGAAGCGTCGTACGCCCGGACTTTCGACACCACGTCGTCAAGTCACTTTACGTTGCAGACTCGAGCGTGTTTCCCGGGAACTTGGGCGTGAATCCGCAGATCGCCATTATGGCACTTGCGGATCTCTGTGCGGACGCGGTGGTGCGTGGATCGGGAGGTCGCTAGCGATCCGCTAACCTTTGTATTTGACGCTCCCTCAGGGCACTTAGTCAATTAACTTGAGCGACTGTGCGGTGCCCACGAGAACACGCTCCTGATCCGCCGCGCTGAGCGTCGAGAGCTTGCTTACAAACATATCGATGGCCTGCGCGTAGGGGTAGTCGTCCTTGTTGTTAAAGCGCACCATCAGATCAAGATGCTGCTCGTCGCTCCCGAGCATGACGCGATCGAACAGCTCGGTGGGCGCGGGCATGCCACCTTGTGGCTCGTACTCGCAATACAGATTGGAGTGGGCCTTCATAGCGGTCATGTTGCATCCATGTGCAGTAATGAAGATTGTTGACGAGTTCTTGGTCAGTGCTTCCTCGAACTCGGAACTTGTTGTCGCGCAGTCGGCGCCGTAGCACGGGTCAAAGTGCACCATAACAGGCACTTTCGCTTGCCCCGCGAGGGCGTAGATCTGCATCAAGTTTGCCTGGTTCATCGGCGTGGTTGTTTCTTTTGGCCGATTGCGAACGTCGAGCTCGCCAATCATTTTCCACTTACCCGTCGCAAGTTCCGTTTTGACGTAGTCGACCGATGTGCTGCTTTCGGGATCAAATCCGTTGAGTGCAGGAACGAAGACATCGGGGTGCTTCGCAACCGCTTCCAGCGTCCACGTGTCATGATCCTTAGAGTACGTCGGTGGACGATCGGGCTTTTGTCGTGCGTGAAGACCGAGCACGACTCTTACGCGCTTCGCCCGTGCGGTTGCAGCAAAATCGTCAATATACTTGTCGTTGTCGGCTTTGTTGCGCGGCCAGATGTGAGCGTGTGTATCGACCATCGCGGCCTTGAACGACGATGCGTCGACGCTGGGGCCACCATCAACGGTAGAGGCGTCGCCCGTTGAAACATCGCCGGCCGCTAACGCATCGGACGAAGCCGCCGCGTCGGTGGGAGCAGTGGTCGTGGAGCACCCAGCCAGGGCGAGAACGAAAACTGGAAGAGACCATGGAGCGACGCGCATAGCGCCATTGTCGCTCTTCGCAGTTACATTCGATAGGAATTTGTGGTTCCCCAAACATTGGCGACGGACACAATACGCGGCGTATGTAATTTTCGACCTGCAGATATGTAACTTTCGAAGCACCTATTGATTGCGGCTCACGTAACGTACCTTTGAAAATGAGAGGAACGGCCATGAACACGACTCTGGGATTTGCGGCGCGATGTCCCCTGTTTCTTGCTGCGTTGTTCGTCTTCGCATCGTGCGGTTCGTCGAAAAATGGCAACGGAGCGGACGCAGGCGCGCTCGACGGCGCGGCCGATGGGGTCACCGCAGCGACAGTGCAGTCGCCGGTGCCAACCACGACGTGGACGATCGAAGAAGGATTTCGTTTTCAGGGCGTGACGTCGAGTTGCACGGTGCGGCTCGCGGATGGCACCTACCGAATCTACTTTCACCCGAGTCCAACCGGAGGGCCGCCAGTCGGTGAGTTCTCTTCTGCCACTTCGGCTGATGGCCTCACTTGGTCTGCTCCTATCGAGACCGGTGTTGCACGCGTCACCGGAGAGGTTGGGAGCAACCCGGCGGTCGTGCGACTCGCGGACGGCACCTTCGTGATGATCTTCGAAGGGCAATCGCAAGGGTCGAAGGCTCATCGCTTCTATCGGGCGACTTCGCCCGACGGGATAGTGTTCACGCGCACACAAGGAGCCCTCACAGGGGGGGCCGTGATGGAGCCTCAATCTGGCGATCTCGATTTCGTGAGTGTGCCCGACCTCGTACTCCTCGCAGATGGTCGCCTCCGGATGTACTTCGTCGCGGGGGAAGATCACATCGACAGCGCGGTCTCATCGGATTCGGGCATGACGTGGGCGCGCGAAGGCGCCATCGTACTTCCCGGCATCTCATCGAAATACGTCGTGGACCCCGACGTGACGGTGTTGCCGAACGGAGGGTATTGGCTCATCTTCGCGACGACACCGGAAGGTGAGACGCATCTTCAGAACCATCGCATTCGATCTGCACTTTCAGTGGATGGTCGGAATTTCACGATGGAAACGGGCGATCGCGTCGGTGTCGACAACAAGACACAGATTCGCTTCGACCCCGACGTCTTCGTGCTCAGCGATGGTCGCTACCGTGTGAATTTTGGCGAAGTCAACACCACCGGGAGCTCGTCCGTGACAACGCTGCGAACCGCAACTTCGCCCGTGCCGTGATCTTGCGTTCGTTCATCGCGCTCTGCGCAGAGACACTCCGGCATACGAAGCGTTTCCGTCATACACTGCGTCGTTGATGCGACCTCTCAATACCGAGATGCCGGCCGTCGTTCTGTCACTGTTCGACACGGGACTGAGCGTCGTCCGCGATCTGCATCACTACGGCATTCGTACGTATGGCGTTGCGCTCTCTCTTGCAGAAGCGGGTCGTCGATCGCGCGAGTGCACGGTGATTGATTCTGTGAGCCCACAGGCCGATTCAAACGCGCTCCTCCAAACGCTCAACCAAATTTACGATCGCGAGAGGCGCACGATGGTGCTCTTCGCGGGCGTCGATGATGCAACCTCATTCATCTCGCGCCATCGAAAGCAGCTCGACGGCAAGTTCCTCTTCTCGCTGCCAAGTGAGGAGGTGTGCGAAACATTCGGCAACAAGGCGCGGCAACTCGAGCGCGTGCGGTCGCTGGGCATCCGGGTGCCTCGCACCGTGCAGTTCTCGAGGGTGACGGGCTACCAAAGGGGTGAGCTGGGAGACTTTCGCTTTCCGGCGATCATCAAGCCTGCCAATGCCTTCGCGTGGAACGAGCACTTTTCGGTCAAGGGCTTCAATGTCGAAACCAGAACGCGTCTCGACGAAATTCTAAGAGAAGTCGAGCTGCACGGTTTCGACGTGCTCGTTCAAGAATTGGTGCCTGGCCCGCTCGAGAATCTCGTCGAAGTGAGTGGCTTCGTCGACCAACAAGGCGTCGTTCGCGGTCGACTTGTGACCATGAAGAATCGCACGTACCCACGCGACATCGGTGTTGGGGCGAGCATCTACACAACGCGAAATGCGATCGCCGAGAGCATCGTTCAGAAGATCGTCGACGGTGTACCCATCCGCGGCTTCTTCAACGTGGAGTTGAAGAAGCGCGCTGCGACAGCCGAATACGAATACATCGAGACGAACATCAGGCCGTGGCAACAAGTTGCCCTCGGGCTGCCTTGCGGCGTTCCGGTCGTGGAGCTTGCCTATCGCGACGCGACGGGTCAAGACCTGCCCGAGCCGAGAACGGCGCCAGAGGGCAAACGGTGGATCGATCCCATTCGCGACTACTATTCGATGGTGCAAAATCCTGAAGCGCGCGCTGGCGACCTCTTCACGTGGTTGCGAGAGCTTGCAACGGCCGACGCGATCACGGTCTTTTCGCTGCGCGATCCGATGCCGGGCGTGCAGCGGCTCAAATTCGGCCGCGAGCTCTTGAGCGTCGCGAGCCAAACAGCCAAATTGATGGCTCGTCTGGCAAAAAATCGCGTGTGATGCTCGGGCTTATGCCCGACACGCGCGTCCGGTGTTCGCGATCCATGAGCGAGAGACACTCGACGCACTCTTGGAGAGTTGGCTCCTTGAGCACGAGTGAGCAGAAGCCCAAGCAGGCGCTTCTCGAAATCGCTCGAGTTGCTCACGTCGTGTGGAGTTCGGTTTCACTTCCCGACGCTCACCTATTGAGCCCGTAGCCGATAGTTCCGCATCTTGACAAATTCCCCGCCTCTTTTGCGGTAGCGCGTCGAAACGAGCGCAGCAGCCCTTGCACGATACCCATTTAGGTGTATATACACCTAATAACAACTTTACCACTAGGAGCTACACCCGTGACACACCTCTCCCCTCTTAGCATCGGGCTGACCTCACTCGTTTCGGGTGTTGTCATGATGTCCGCTCTCGCATGCGGCACCGCCAAACCCACGGAAGGATCGCCAGACGCTCAAGCCACCTCACAAGCCGACGCGCAAGCGCCTTCCGTAACTCCGCTCAGCTTCACCACGGTCGCGGAGTTCGATCCAACGAAGGGCCAAACGCCCGAGAGCCTTCACCGGTTAAGCTCAGGCGAATTCATCACCAGTATGTCGCTCGCTGCCGAACTTGCAACCGTCGCACAAGATGGAACAACGAAGTCCTACGGGTCGCTCGGCAAGCAAGTGAAAGATGTACACTTCAACGGGATTGCGATCGACGATCAGGGCATCGTTTACGCGGGCCTAACGAACGGCGGCCCCGCGCCCAGCGATCCCACCGGCGTGTACAAATTCCCGAAAGGCGGCGGAACCGGAACACTCTTCGCAGGCGGGATGCCAGTCCCCAACGGTCTCGCATTTTCGGGAACTGATCTCTACGTGAGCGACTCTTACCTTGGCGTGATTTTCAAGGTCACGCGTGACGGCAAGGCGACGCAATGGAGCGCAGACGCAAAGCTGAAGGGCGATGCAACGGCCTGCGGCGGAAGCGGTCTTCCGTTTCCGATTGGCGCAAACGACATCGTCGTCGACGGCGCAAATCTTTACATGATGGTGTCGGACCTCGGTGCGCTGGTAAAGATCCCAATCCAAGGCGACGGAACCGCTGGCCAACTGGCCGTCGTGAAACAAGACTGCGCGTTGCGATCCGGCGATGGCCTTGTGCGCGATCCAAAGGACGGCAGCTTCATCATCGCGCTCATCTTGCAAGACAAGCTTGCGCGAGTGAGCTCTGACGGAACCATCAGCGTCATCGCATCAGGCGAACCTCTCGATTCGCCAGCAGGCCTCTTGCTCGAAAGCAACACGCTTTATGTGGCGAACTCTGCGTTGGCAGAAATGTTTGGCGTCAACACCACCCGAGCGCCCCACACCGGTCTGCTCAAGACGACGATTCACTAACGTTGATCGCCAAGGTCTTGCGGCATTGCGGCCTACCTCGCAACTGCCTTGGACCTTCGCAGCGTCGACGAAGTTAGAACCGCGTGCGTCCGCGTGGCAGCGTAGGATTCACGCACTGTGCAGACTTCGGATCTCATCCTGGAAGAGCACCTGCCACACGGAGAGGCGCTGTTCGAACGTTTGGATGCACGTTTGCTCGTCCACTATCGCCGCGAGCTTCTTGATCATCCACAGTACGGACGCGCTTTGAAGGTCTATGTGCTGCTAACGGAAGCGCCAGAGCTGCTCGAAGACCTAGGCGCAGGCGCCGAGCGAGTCCTCTGGAGCCGCTACTATTGGCTCCTTCGTTTCGCGAAACTCCACCGCGCTGCCGAAGGCGACGACGCAGGCATCGAACAGCAGACCTTCCAACTTCTGGAAGAGGCCATGGCGAGTGGCGACGACGCGGGGCTCGCGGAAATGATCGCGGCGAAGGTCGCTGCAGACGTAGACGCTTCGCGCGGTCGGTGAGCGATCGCATTTTCAAACGGCGTGGAGGCGCATCCCCATCATGGGTTTCGATTTGGAATCCGAGCACGATCAGGCGAGCCGATCAGGTGAAGAGGGTTTAGGGAATCTCGGTGAGATAAACGCCCGTCATCGTTTCGTTGAGGCAACACATGCCCACGACATGCAAGAGCTGCTCTTCTCGGCCGCTCACGCCTTCGTAGCGCGGCGGCTTAATCTCGCCGCTGAATTGCGTTAGAGCGTCGCCGAGCAACCGTAAACGGTACCGCCGCGAAAACTATCTCGCTCGGAGGGACGGGAGCGGGTTGCCGCACCACGCCAACAGCTACGCCCCCCACGCCATAGCGAGCTCCCGTGCTTGCGTCGTCAGCACACGCGCCGTACCTGACGCGTGTGCGGGGGCACCTTCTGGCAATTGGAACCTATCAATGACCTTTACGAATCTGTCCGACGTCGGTGCAGCCTCAAGCTGGGAGCGCTTCCCCTTGGTGCTTGTGTTTGCCGTGATGCCCAGCCTTGGCGCGTGTTCGAGCGATCGCATCTCCCCACCCGAACCCATCGGGGCGGCTGACGCGGCCGCGGACGCAACGCCGCCGGTCGATGCAAGCGACGGCGGTGATGCTTCGGTCTCTCCCGACGCAAGCGACGGCGGTGATGCTTCGGTCTCTCCCGACGCAAGCGACGGCGGTAACGGTTCGGTAGTCTCAGCTGGTGGATCTCGGACGTGCGCTTTGCGAAGCGGCTCCGTCAAGTGCTGGGGCCGCAACTCCTACGGCCAGCTCGGACTCGGCGACACCAACAACCGCGGCGGCAACGCCGGCGAGATGGGCGACTCGCTTCCCGCGATCAACCTCGGCACCGGTCGCTCCGCCCTTGCAATTGCCATGGGCGACTTCCACAGCTGCGCGCTTCTCGACAACAATGCCGTCAAGTGCTGGGGCCACAACTCCTATGGCGGGCTCGGACTCGGCGACGCCAACCACCGTGGCGACAACGCCGGCGAGATGGGCGACTCGCTTCCCGCGGTCAACCTCGGTACCGGTCGCTCTGCCCTTGCAATTGCCCCGGGCGGGGGGCACACCTGCGCGCTTCTCGACAACAACGCCGTCAAGTGCTGGGGCTACAACTCCACCGGCGAGCTCGGACTGGGCGACACCAACCATCGCGGCGACAACGCCGGCGAGATGGGCGACTCGCTTCCCGCGATCAACCTTGGTACCGGTCGCTCCGCGCTCGCAATTGCCACGGGCGAGAGATACACCTGCGCGCTTCTCGACAACAACGCGGTCAAGTGCTGGGGCTTCAACTCCAACGGCGAGCTCGGACTCGGCGACACCAACCGCCGCGGCAACAACGCCGGCGAGATGGGCGACTCGCTTCCCGCGGTCAACCTCGGTACCGGTCGCTCCGCCCTTGCAATTGCCGCGGGCGCGGGGCACACCTGCGCGGTCCTCGACAACAACGCCGTCAAGTGCTGGGGCCGCAACTCCTACGGCCAGCTCGGACTCGGCGACACCAACCACCGCGGCGACACCGCCGGCGAGATGGGCGACTCGCTTCCCGCGGTCAACCTCGGCACCGGTCGCTCCGCCCTTGCAATTGCCATGAGCGAGGACCACGCCTGCGCGGTCCTCGACAACAACGCCGTCAAGTGCTGGGGCTACAACTCCACCGGCGAGCTCGGACTGGGCGACACCAACAGCCGCGGCGACAACGCCGGCGAGATGGGCGACTCGCTTCCCGCCGTTAGCCTCGGCAAGTAGTCAAGTTGGTGAACTTATTGCGGAGGTGAACGGCGATTTCGTCACCGTTCCTTACGCAAACGAATTGAGAGACGTAGCCACCGCGATCGAAGATGAGTCCGTCGTTGGCGCCGACGAGATTTGCGTAGACGACGGGTTGCCTGGTTGTCGCCGGAGCGAGTTGCTAGCATTTCGCGTCGCGTGTCGGTGACGCCCAGTCGAAACGGTGAAGCTGACAAATTGACGACGACTTCAGCGCCAAGGTCTTCTGGCCTCGCCGCCTAGCTCGCAGCTGCCTTGTGACCTTCGCCAGCGTCGACGAAGTTAGAACCGCGTGCGTCCTGCTCGAGGACCTAGAACGGCACAAGGACCGGTTGCGCCAACCTCTTGATGAAGGCTGATGCGACGGCGATGGTCGCGTATTTCGAGCCTTTGACGAAGTGGCTGAAAGAGCAGAACAAGGATCAGACGTGCGGGTGGCGAGTGACGCGCAGCTCTCCAGATCCCTGGGCCGATTAGACCTCGTCGGCCACTCTTTGATCAATGATAAGCCGCCACGCGTTCATCCCGCGCTAGACACCCGGTGTTCCTTGCCGAGCGTGAGGCTGCCACTACGCTAGTTGTTTTCCGAGCAAGTGGGTTCGCGTAGCGCTCATAAGGGGTTTGGAATGAATGTTCGCTCTCTTTTCCTAACTTCACTTGTTTCGCTTGTGGCTGCGTGCGGAGTGAGTGGTGGCGCAAACGATGCTGCGATAGGCGCTAAGGATGCAAGCGTGCCTGATGTTGGGTCAAGTGCGTCGGTCGCATCGGCGAAAGCGATTGCTGTGGGCGCTTCATACACGTGCGCGGTTTTGGACGACAACAGCGTCAAGTGTTGGGGTGACAACGAGTATGCTCAACTCGGCCTAGGCCATACAAGCAACCGCGGTGGCGCTGCAAACGAGATGGGTGACCAGCTATCCAAAGTCGAACTCGGCACCGGTCACTCAACCAAGGCACTAGCAACGGGTCGCGTTCACGCGTGCGCAATTTTGGACGACGATAGCGTCAAGTGCTGGGGTTCCAACTATGCGGGTCAACTCGGCGTCGGTCGGAACCTTCTTGGCGACGAT
>JAHFDZ010000093.1 GCA_023248745.1 Myxococcales bacterium
AAACTTGGCGGAGGCCGCGCCGCCGCACTGGAAATTTTGGTAGGAACGCCAGCCGTGCGCAATCTGATCCGCGAAGGCAAGACGCATCAGATTGCCTCGATCCTCAGGTGAGCGGAAAGATCGGTATGCAGACGATGGAGGCTGCACTTGCAGATCTTGTTACGCGTCGCGTCGTGTCGCTGGGAGATGCGAGGGCACGCATGCCGGGCGCCGAAATTTGGAACGTTCTTGAAAAAACGCTCGCGTCAGGAGGGGCTGCGTCGTGAGTGAACTGCTTGAAGAAGTGACCGAGCCACCGGCTCGACGTATGGAGGCGAATCTCGAGGCATTCCTGAAGCACATGCTCAAGATCGATGCATCAGACGTGTACATCACGGACGGGTCGCCTGCGGTTTTTCGCGTGGCGGGCGTGGGCCATCCTGCGAAGCTTGCGCTCAATGCGGGTCACATCGACGTGATGGCTGCTTCATTGATGTCGGAAGCTCAACTGGCCGAGTTTCGTCTTTCGCACGAAATGAATCTTGTGGTTGCCATTGGCGAAGGGCGCTTTCGCGTGAATGTTTTTCGACAGCGTGAGGCGACCGGCATGGTCGTACGCATGATCAAGACAAAGATTCGCGACCTCGATGCGTTGCAAGTTCCGCCGATCATTAAGGATGTTTCGCTGAGTCGACGCGGCCTCATTCTGGTGGTTGGCGCGACCGGTAGCGGTAAGTCGACATTGCTCGCCGCGATGATCAACCATCGAAACGAAAGCGAAACGGGGCATATTGTAACCGTAGAAGATCCAATTGAGTTCGTGCACGAACACAAGAAGTGTGTTGTCACTCAGCGTGAGGTTGGCGGCGACACGTTGTCGTTTGGCGCGGCGCTGAAGAGCGCCTTGAGACAAGCGCCCGATGTCATCCTTATTGGCGAGGTACGGGACGAGGAGACGATGCAGGCGGCGATCACATTTGCTGAGACCGGCCATTTGTGTCTTGCGACGTTGCACTCAAACAACGCAAACCAGGCGATCGAACGTGTGCTCAATTTTTTTCCTGCCGAGAGGCAACACGAGATCTTGCTTCAGCTGTCGCTCAATTTGCGCGGCATCGTTTCGCAGCGATTGATCCCAAGTCTTGACGGAGGGCGAGCGGCTTGTCTGGAGATTTTGCTCGATACGCCACGCATTCGTGAGCTCATTAAGGCGGGCGAGGTTGATCTCGTGAAAGAGTCGATGGAGCAGTCAGCGTTCGAAGGATGTCGCACGTTCGATGCGTCGCTCTTTGACCTTGTCGTTGCCGGGCGTATCAGCGAGGCCGAGGCCTTGCGCGCCGCTGAGAGTGCGAACAATTTGCGAATGAGGATCGATCGTTGGAAGCAGTCGGGGGGCGCGTCCATTGATGACTCAGACGACGAGCCGTTGCGCCTCGTTCCGCGGGTATATTGAACGCGTCTCACGTTTTGGTGGAGGCTCCCGCATCGTGTACGATTCGTGCGGTGACCCTTCGTTTGGGAGTGGCATGCGTCCTTGTGACCTACGTTGTGGGGTGTCGCGACGTTCTGGGGATCGACAATCCCGTTGCGGTTGATGCTGGTGCATCGACCGATGCCAGCGACGGACCGAGCGTGTCGTCAGGTGCTGTTCACCAAGTCGTGGTGGGTAGCGTCGATACATGCGCAGTTTTCGGTGACGGGAGGGCGAAGTGTTGGGGACAGGGCGTCGGTGCGCTCGGTGTTCGTGGTTGCTTCTCTGATTTTCAGCGAGGCGCATCACTGCCTTACCTCGACTTTGGAGCCGACATTCGCGTTAAGCAGATTGTCAGCGGGCTTAACCATTTGTGCGCCCTCACAGTCGACGGAAAAGTGAAGTGTTGGGGCACAAACGATTCTGGTCAGTTGGGCCTTGGTGACGACGTCACCCGCGGTTGCGCGAAGATGGGTGATGCACTCCCCTTTGTAAACCTCGGGGGAACGGTCGATTCGTTGGCGGCTGGCTCCAAACACACGTGCGCTCTGCTAACCGACGGGAACGTAAAGTGTTGGGGCGGCAACAGTTCGGGTCAGCTTGGCCTTGGCCACACCCAAGATGTTGGCAAGCAAAGTCAGGACATGGGCTCGGCGCTCCCCGCGGTTTCGCTTGGTCAAAAAATAGTCAAAGAGATTGTCGCTTCTGAGGACTACACGTGCGTGCGACTCGTTAGTGGGCAAGCCAAGTGCTGGGGCGCTGGAGGTCCCTACCTCGGCGCTGGCGATTCGAGGGCGCGCGGTGCGCTTGCGGACGACATGGGCGATGCGTTGACCCCCGTTGCGCCTGGGTTTGAAGTCGTTTCGATCGCACCTGCGTGCGCGACCGACGCTGAGGGTCACGGAAAGTGTTGGGGCCTTGTGTGGGGCTTAGGAGGAAATCCCTTTATTGGCGACGAGAATGGCGAAATCAGCAAAATGTCATTTTTCGACTTCGGCAAGGAAGGGCGCATCACGAAGTTTGCACGCTACAGCAACGACATCTGCGCAATTCACGAGCAAGCGTTGCGGTGTTGGGGCAGTAACGCGAACGGACAACTCGGCAATGGCTCAACGGTTGGATACGGCGACGACAAGACGGAGTTGCTCAACGGTATTGTGCCTGTCGATCTCGGCGCTGGACGTTTTGCCACCGACGTTGCAGTTGGCCCGTCGCACGCGTGCGCGATCCTCGACAACGGCACGCTGAAGTGCTGGGGATCCAACGAGTTTGGTGAACTCGGTCTTTCGGGCGGAAGGCGCGGTGACGAGCCTGGCGAGATGGGCGACGCGTTACCGACGGTGGAGTTGTTTTGACGCGAGCGCTCTGACCCGAAAAAAAGCGGGCAACTTTGGTGTATAGAGTCGGGCGCGTGACCGTCGATGAATTCCTCAGTCTGCATCCCGATGCGCGCGATGCCTCCGGTCGGCTCATTCGGGAATTGCACGGCATATCGCTCAAGGAAATTGTCGAAGCGCTGGAGCGCACGTACGGCTGGACAGAGCTTGCGCGTTTGATCCCGATCAATTGCTTTGCGATCGATCCGAGTGTGCAGTCGAGTCTTACATTTCTTCGTCGCACGCCTTGGGCGAGGACGAAGGTGGAACGTCTGTACGTTGCGATGCGTACTGCGGAGGTGTGCGATCCGAAAGCGGGCGAGCGGCTGGAGATGGAAGGATGACGCGCAGAGGGAACGCTGAGCACCGCTGCAAACGGTGCAAGATGCATCAGAGTCTGTGCGTGTGTGCGCTTATCCCGCGGCTCCAAACGCGAGCGCGTCTCTTGTTGGTGATTCACCGCACGGAGGAGCGCAAGCCGACGAATACGGGCACGCTCGCGAGTGAGTGTTTGGTCAACAGCGAGGTCGTCGTGCGCGGCCACGAGGCGGATCCGACTCTCGCGCTGCCTGTGCCCGAGGGAACGGAGCCTGTGCTCCTTTTTCCGCACGAAGATGCGGTCAATATTGTTGACTATGCCCTGCCTTCACGGCCCGTGACCTTGATCGTGCCCGATGGGACGTGGCGACAGGCGTCCAAGGTGCGTGCACGCGTGCCAGGGTTGTCTGTGTTGCCATGCGTGAAGTTGCCGACTGCGGAGCCTTCCCTCTATCGCCTACGCGCCGAGGCGCATCCGCATGGTCTGGCGACGATCGAGGCAATCGCCCGCGCGTTTGGGGTGCTCGAGGGACTGCATGTTCGTCACGCAATGGAGTACGTCTTTCGTGCGATGGTCGAGCGCACGCTGTGGGCGCGTGGACAAGGCACTACAGAGAGTGTGACGGGTGGCATTCCAAACGGCGTCGTGAGGCACGACCCGCGGAGTGGCGCGGTGCGTGTTTCATGAGCGAACCTCGATTGGTCTGCGCGCGATGCAGGCGACCCGAGACCGTTTGCTACTGCGCGCACATCAAGCCCCTTTCAACGAAGACGCGTGTCGTGCTTCTGCAGCACCCACGCGAACGCGATGTGCCAATTGGAACCGCACACATGGCGAGCCTCTGTCTGCTGAACTCCGAGCTTCACGTGGGGATCGAATGGGGCGACTCGCCCGCATTGCGCGACGCAATTGCTGATCCTGATCGTCCAGCTGCTTTACTTTATCCCGGTGAAGGTGCGATCGACGTACTGCGCGATCCTCCGAAGGGACCGATCACGCTCGTGGTGGTCGATGGAACGTGGTGGCAAACGCGCAAGGTGGTTCGCCTCAATCCGGTGCTTGCGTCGCTTCCACGCTATGCGTTCCTGCCCGATGCGCCGGGCGAGTATCGCATTCGCGAAGAGCCAACGGAGGAGTGCGTCTCGACGATAGAGGCACTCGCCTATGTCCTTGGTGCGCTCGAAGATGATGCGGATCGATTCCGCGTGTTACTTGATCCATTTCGAGCGATGGTCGACACGCAGGTTGAATTTGCAACGACGGTCCGACATAGGCGTGGAGGACGAAGGCGTGCGCCGAGACCGAAGAAATTGAGGCTTCCAGACGAATTCGTCAATCGTCATGACGACATGGTTTGCGTCGTTGCAGAGGCCAAGGCCTGGCCCTATCGCTTTGTGGACCGTCGCAAAGCGGAGCCCGACGAGCTCGTTCATTGGGTCGCGCATCGCGTGAGTACGGGCGAAACTTTCGAAAGCGTCGTCAAGCCGACCACGTCGCTCACACCCAACGTCGAAACGCAAATCGGCCTGTCGGCTTCGGTGCTGCATGCGGGCGAGTCCGCTGCGCAAGTTGCGGCGCGATGGCAGCGCTTCGCTCGGCCGAGTGACGTGATTGCCTCATGGGGATTTTACGCGCCGTCGCTTTTTTCGAAGCAGATAGGTCCGTTGCCCGGCGCACGTCTCGACGTTAGACAATGTGCGATTGCATGCCTTGGAGCGAAGGTGGGCACCGTCGAAGAACTTGCAGTTCGACTTGCGGGGCCTTCTTCTCCGCTCGCGCAGGGGCGGGGAGGTTCACGCCTTGCGGCACTTGTCGTGATCGCTTCGGCGTTGCGTGTGCTTGCGTCTCAAGAGCGTGAATTTCTTCAGGTCGATCAGTAGATCGCGAGTCCGAATAGCGCTTCACCTGAGAAGTTCGTGTCGTTGAGCGAGGCCATGAACGCACCAGCGCGGAACTGCAGGGCCAAGCGCGTGGTCAGTGGCACTTCTGCGAGGAGGCCTGCGCGGTAGATTTCGCCGCTATCTGTAAAGTACGTTGACTTTATCACCGAGTCGCGAAAGAGCCACCCGACGCCGCCATATACGCCGACGTACTTCGTGGGAAACAGCTGAATCTCGGGGCCACAAGACGCAAGCACACCGCGTTGTCCGTACACCGATGAATCGATGTAGGCCGCGAATCCGATCGTCAGCATGTTGCGGATATTCACACCGAAATGGGTGGCGCCACCAACGCCGAAGGATGTTCCGCCGATCGTAGGAATACCTGTCGCATGAAATGCGGTGGTCCACGTTAGCCCGCTGCGGTTGAGCGGTGCGCGGCCTAACCGTATGAAGTCGGGACCCCCATTGACGGTGCCACCGTGGCTCGTTCGGGCAAGTTCGGGCGTGAGCTCCGTCATGCGGAGCGTTGTGCCGTTGTTCAATCGGACGGTTTGGTTCGGATCGAGCTGGGCCCAGCCGTCGTAGCGCATACCTTCGGACATCGCGAGCGCCAATCCGATCGCTGCGCCGACGGCGACCACGGCTGCGATGACCGCGATAGCGCCGCTCTTTCCGCCCTTTCCACTCGCGCTTCCTCCGCTGCTGCTGCTGTAGTGAACGTTGGTTCGTGCGTCGACTCCAACGCGGCTACCTGAAGGGGGAGGCCCCACATTTTCAATGACGTGAACCGCTTTGGTGCGCGTCTCGATGGGAAGGTGTGAAACGCGTACCAGTTCGTTTTGCGGAATGGTGTACTGGTTGGTCAGACAACCGGGCAGCCACACGAACAGAAAGACAAGACGCAGGGTGCGTGCGGTTGAACGAGTCATCGTCTAGCGAGCAGCAAGCCGCGTGCCCTCTGCGTTCTCTGGAGAAAACATGGCGAATTGTGGCGGATCGTGAACTGTCATTCGCAGTGTGAAAGCCCCGCACATGAGCCTTCTCATCTCTCAGAGAGGGCCTGCTTCAAAGTTGTGTTTCTCGGCCAAGCATTTGGGTAGAGCTCACATCCCCAGCATCTCGGCCAAGAACGTGTACACCTCCGCCATCTCGTTGATGCGCTGATTCAATGGCGTGCCCATGCCGTGGCCTGTGTTGTGAATGCGCATCAAAATGGGTTCGCCTGAGGACGAGGCACTCTGGAGCCGCGCGGCGAACTTGAGCGTGTGAAACGGGGCGACGCGCGGGTCGTTCGCGCCGCTCGTCAAGAAGATTGCCGGATACGCATTCCCGTCCTTGACCTGGTGGTACGGCGAATAGCGGTAGAGCGCTTTGAAGTCAGCTTCGTTGGCGACGGTGCCGTACTCGACGGTGTTAAATCGCCCGTTTGGCGTGAGCTCATTGCGGAGTGAGTCGTAGATGCCGACTTGTGCAACGACCGCGCGATAGAGCTCCGGATGCTGCGTCACGGCCGCGCCCATGAGGAGGCCGCCGTTGGAGCGACCCCAGATACCGAGTTTGTTCGCGCTTGTGTAGCCAGATTTGATCAGGAACCGTGCACACGCTTCGAAGTCGTCGAAGACATTTTGCTTCTGCGTAAGGCGGCCTGCCTCGTGCCAAGTTTCACCGAATTCGTTACCTCCTCGCAGATTGGCGATGGCGACGATGCCGCCGCGGTCGAGAAAGAACCGGTAGAGCGGCTGAAACTTTGGCGCCAAGGTCACACCAAAGCCACCATACCCGGTGAGAAGCGCAGGCGTGTCCTTGCGAGGTGTGTCGCCGCGATGGGAAAGAAGTGTGAGGGGTACACTGGTTCCGTCCCTTGACGAACAGATGTGCCTTGTAACCTCAACGTCGCGAAAATTGATCGACGTATGCGACGAATAGGGTGTGTCCGCGTTGCGGCCGAGTGACGTGTGGTAACGCACAACGCGGGAAGGGGTCACAAAGGACTCCGTGCGAATCAGAAGATCGCGACCTTCTGTAAGGACGGCTTCGCGAACCGAAAAGACCCCATCGGTCATGATCGGTGAGAACCGCTTTCCAATGAACAGACGCACACGTGACGGACCACCGGTGCCCTCAACGACGTAAGCGCCGCCGGGAACCGGGAAGAAATCATCGAGCGTTACATTTTGCTCTCCGATCATTTGAGACGCGTGACTTGCCGGCTCTCCAAGCCGAACGCGCAGCAATTTTCCGCGCGGCGATTTGTGTAACGACAATAGGTACAAATAGCCGTCGGCGCCCAGCTTCGCCTTTGAAACGTGATCTTCGTAGGACGCTGCTTTCGACCACTTTCCATCGGGCGATCGGACAAAGTGTTCGTACTCGCCACTGTCGCCGCGTTGCACCGATGCGAGTGCCCATCCAATTTTGTTCGTTGCGAGTTCGGTTTCCGCGATACGAGGAAACTCTTTGCCTATCTCGTACACGTCTGCGTTGTCAGCTCCGTTCGGTTCGCGCCCAAATTCTCGCCCAAATTCTCGATAGTAAACTTGCTGGAAGAAGTCCTCGTCGCCCTTGGGCCTTTCGCCGGGCTTTGGGTAGCGTGTGTAGAGCAATCCATTCTTGAGCCACGCTACCGATCCACCCGCAGTACCTCCGTTGACGCCCCTGATCACGTTTCCTGTTTCAGCACCGGTGATTGCGTCGAAAATGTGGACGTCGCCGCTTTCGGTACCCTTCTTAGAGAGCGATACCGCCACCTTTGCGCCGCTGTGCGATGCGACAAAGAAGTCGATCGTTGTTTCTCCGGATGGATCGATCGCGTTTGGGTCGACGACCAAGCGCTCCGGTGAAGAATCACGGTCAACATTCTTGATGTTGTTAACGAATGTCAGTGATGCATCCGTTTGGGGCACTGAAACGAGGACGGGTTGCCTTTTGCCTGGCACGATCTTTTTTGCAAACCAACGTGAGCCGGCCGCCTGAAATTCGAGGTACGCGGCCTGCTCGTCAGTGAGCAATGTGGTGATGGTGGCTTTGACGTTCGCGAAACTTGCGGAGCGAGAGAACCAGGCGTCCGTTGCCTTCGTTTGCGCGGCGATGAACTGCTCAGACTCGGGTCCTTGGGTTTCGAGATAGCGATACGGATCGCTGACGTCGGTTCCGAAGAAGAGGTCGTGTGTCGCGTCCTTGCGAGCGAACGGTGGCGCATCCGAAGCGCGAGGCGATACAACGGGGCGCGGAGTGGAGGAGCTCTGGGCGCGTGGGTGGCCTGTCTTCGGCGCGATGTGCTGCGGAACGCACGCCACGACTGAAATCGGAATCGCGAGAAGGAGACAACGCATGGGGCGCTTCTAGCGCGGGATGGGCGCGAACGTCGACCTAACCAGGAGCTCCCGGTGGATCGGGCGGCGGCTCCTGCACCGGCTGCACGAGCGATTCGGCGAAGCGCAATAGGAAGTCGACCTTGTCACCGCGAATGCCCAGTTGCTCGAAGACGGATTCTGATGCCTTGGTCATGGGTACCCAATCGGTGCCGATGCCTGCGTGCGCAAGCAGCATGTCGGTGAGCGCCACGACATGCGCCATCTTTTCTTTGCGCCGCGATTTCGACGCATCGTGGTGGTTGTTCACGGCGTCAATGATGACGTCAGAGAGGCGCCACTTGTCGCAGACGTAGCCGCCGACTTGCGCGTGATGACGCAGAATGGCGACGCGCAGATCCTCAAGTGGCGGTGGCCTCCCGATTTTTTGATACGCGTCGGCGACAATGCCGAGGACTGCAACCTCTCCAATGTCGTGCAAGAGACCGGCAAGGTATGCCGAATCGGTTTCGCCGCCACGCATGAGGCACACTTGTTTCGCGATGAGGCCGGCCGAGTGTGCGGTGTTAAAAATAGAGGCAATGCGTTCGGTGTAACCGGGTACGCGAAACAGTTTCGTCATTGTGACGACTTGAAACGCGACGTCACGCACCTGTGGAATGCCGAGGCGGACGATGCTCGCCCGCAGTGACGTGACCGGTGTGCCCCTGGCGTAGAGCGCGGAGTTCGCTACGGACACCAGGCGCGCCGCGATGGAGGGGTCCTTGATGACCGTTTCTTCGACGTCGGCAATGTCAACGTCGAGTCGACTGGCAATTGTATTGAGCTTGACCGCAACGTGGGGAAGGAGCGGGGGCCTAAACCGGCCGGAGTCGACCGTCGATTTCACCAAGACCGCAATCCGCTCGGCAAACTCTTCTGTGCCGATCAGGGAGAGGTCAGGTGCAACGGGAGGACTGGTGTTGCGATTCATGATGAGGACTCACCCGTTAACTTACAACGGAACAGTGCCGCAGATCCCTTAGGCCCCTTGCATCAAGTTCCTGCGTTTTTTTGCGTGGTCTCACATTGAACCAACAATCGGGGAATCAACAACCGGGCCAGCGTGTGCCCATGCTCTCAGATCGCCCCTTTCCAGCTGCGATTACGGTGCATTTATGCGACGGGCGCGTTCTTACGGGTCGCATTGTTCACTTTTCCCCCTATGCGCCCAACGTCACGCTTGATGCCGACATTGAAGGACAGACGACACCGAAACGATTGATGCTCTCGGGCGACAGCATCGCCTACGTCGCATTTCGTGCAGCGCGCGGAGCGCCTACGCCAAAACGCACGGCGGGTATGAAGCGGCACAAGTTGCACCTTGCGAGTGGCAAGGCCGTACTCGTCGAGCTTGCGCCTCAACCGACGGGAAGCCCGCTCGGTTTCTACGCGGTGCCGACGGAACGCGATTGGGATGTCCGCGAGTACTTTTTCTATTCGCACGCCGTGCTCCGGCAAGAACTCGATGAGCCCATCGGCGAGATGTTAATTCAGGACGGCGTTGTTGATGCGAACGCCGTCGCCAAAGGTCTGACGACGCAAGAGACCGATCGAAAAAAAACGCTCGGCGACATTTTGGTCGAGCGTTCGAAGGTGCAGCGCGATCAGGTCGAAGAAGCCGCTCAGCTCCAGCAGCGACGCAAGATAAAGATTGGGGAACTCCTCGTCGAAGCGGGGCTTGCAACGCAAGCCGATATCGAGGACGCGCTCAAAGAACAGAGAGAGAACAAGGGCAAGCGACTTGGCGAGATCCTGATGGGGATGGGCATAATCAAGGAAATTGACTTAATGCGCGTCCTCGCTCGCAAGTTCAATCTTCCGCTGATCGACTTGGACGACAACTCGCCGCAAGACTCCGCAGTGTCCCAAGTGCCAAGGCACCTCATTGAGCGCCTCGGCGTGCTTCCGATTTATGCCGATTCGATGAACGTGATCATCGCGATCAGCGATCCCCTAGAATTTCAGGCTGCCGACGCAATTCGCACATCCGATAAGAAGCGCGTCATCGAGGTGCTCGTCACACCTTCGCAGCTCAAACGCTACGTCGAACAGGCGATGGTTTTGCGTGAGCTCGATCCACACGCGCACGCCGCCGAAGACGTTGGCGACATTCTCAAAGGGCTAGAACACGAAAAAATTGGCGTTGAGATCATCTCCGAGAAGGAAGAGAAGATCTCGGCCGAATCCGCGAGCGGCGTCATTCGCTTGGTGAACAAGATTATTCTCGATGGCTATCGCCGCGGCGCTTCCGATATTCACATCGAGCCTAACGGCAAAGAGCGTCCGACCACCGTGCGGTTTCGCATTGATGGCGATTGTGTGCGCTACATCGATGTTCCGGGCACGCTCCGGCAGGCGATCACGGCGCGTATTAAGATCATGGCGCAGCTCGACATCTCAGAGCGCCGCAAACCGCAAGACGGAAAGATTCGATTTCGCGTTGGTGACCGCCACATTGAGTTGCGCATTGCAACGTTGCCCACCGTCAACGAGAACGAAGACGTTGTGCTGCGTATCCTTGCGTCGACACGACCGCAGGCGCTCGACAAGATGGGGATGAGCGCGCGCAACTTGCGCGAGCTTAGCAACGCGATCCGAAGGCCTTACGGTCTCATTCTTTGTGTCGGGCCAACGGGTTCTGGCAAGACAACGACGCTCCACGCTGCACTTGCGGCGCTAAACGATCAAGACACAAAAATATGGACCGCGGAAGATCCGGTTGAAATTACGCAACCTGGGCTTCGTCAGGTTCAGGTGAATCGTAAGATTGGCTTCACGTTCGAGATGGCGATGCGCGCGTTCTTGCGCGCGGATCCTGACATCATCATGGTCGGCGAAATGCGAGACGCTGAGACCGCCGGCGTTGCGGTCGAGGCGTCGCTGACGGGTCACCTTGTCTTCTCGACCTTGCACACCAATACGGCGCCGGAAACCGTGACGCGCCTTCTCGATATGGGCATTGATCCATTTAGCTTTGCCGATGCGCTCGTGGCGGTGCTCGCGCAGCGACTCGCGCGCGCGCTGTGCCCGGCGTGCAAGCGTTCCTATCTCGCGAAGCCCGAGGAAGTCGACACGATGGTTGGGGCCTATGGCAAAGACGCTTGGGAGCGCACCTTCGGCGTTGCAGATCCCAATGGCGTTCAGCTGTTTAAGCCCATCGGTTGTCAACAATGTGACAACTCAGGTTACAAAGGGCGCGTTGCGGTACACGAGCTTCTTGTGACCGACGAAGTCCTTAGGCACTCGATCGCAGCGAAGGAACCCGTGCACAAGATTCGCGATTTGTGCATTGCGGCCGGCATGACCACGCTGATGCAAGATGGCATCGATAAGGTTCTTTCAGGCCTAACCGATATGAAGCAAGTGTTCGCGGTCTGCGCAAAGTAGGGTTCGGACAGCGCCTGGGGTGGGGCGAATCGCAGTTCGCACTGCGATCTATTTTTGCACGCTCGGATTGCCGAATCGTGACGCACCGGGGCGAGCGCGAGCCTACGGTCTTTGCCCATACAGGAGGAGCGCCCATGCTTCGCTACGCTGCCGATCGACGGACCATGGTTTGGTCGTTCATCTTGTTTCCGAGCGTCATTGCCGTTCAGTACGTGATGCCGCAGCTCGCGGGATGGATGCTGCCGATCGGGCTCTACATGGGCTTTTGCTACGGCGTCTTCTCGCACAACCACAATCACACGCCAACCTTCGTCAAGAAGAGCCACAACACGCTCTTCGCCGCGTACCTGTCGTTCATCTACGGCTACCCAACTTTCGCGTGGATTCCGACGCACAACCTCAATCATCATCGCTTCGTCAACAAGGCAGGCGACGCAACGATTACGTGGCGCTATTCGCGCGCGAACACATGGACCGTTGCGTGGACCTACTTCTTCGTCTCGTCCTATTGGCAAGCGGGACCCATCAAGGAATACCTAACGAAGGCAAAGGCCAAGCACCCCAAGCTCTACCGTCAAGCAATTGGCCAATACGTTGCGCTCATCGTCGGACAAGTTTCGATGCTCGCGCTTGCGATCGCACTTCACGGTACGAAGACGGGCCTTTGGGTTTACACGTCGGCGTTTTTGTTGCCAGGGTTCTTCGCGCTTTGGTCAATGATGTTTATCAATTACATCCAACACGTGCACTGCGACCCCTGGTCAAAGCACAACCATTCGCGCAACTTCGTAAGTCCTTACGCGAATTACCTCGTGTTCAACGCGGGATATCACGCCGTTCATCATGAGAATTCAGGCATGCACTGGAGCGAGCTGGCGCTCGCTCATGAAAAAATTGCGCATCAAATCGATCCCGAACTAAAGCAAGCGTCCATCTTTTGGTTCTGCATTCGCAGCTACCTGCTCGGCGCCTTCAGCGATCGCTTTCGCACAAAGCAAGTCGGGCGCGCAGCCGACAATCCACCTAACGGTGAACTCTCACTCGAAACCGCTGAAGTCGCTGCCGAGGAACTCGGCGTGAACGCGCAGATGGCGTAGGCGGGCCTCGTCAAGCGACCGGAAAACACCAGTAACTTGGCGTGTTCCGACGCGTTCCTTTTCTTGTGCGCGCGATCTCGGCGTGGCACAAACGCTTCCGCGGATGGGACGGGAGCGTTCAGATGATCAAGACTCGAGTAATTGGCGCGGCGTCCATCGCCTTCGTCCTCTCATGCTCACAAGCCTCACAGACGATCGGTAGTGTTGAACCCCAAGCGGAAGGTGGCGCATCGCGCGTCGTTGGATCGGCGTGCGTTGTCGACACGGACTGCAATCCAGATGGATCGGTCAAGTGTCTTAACGATGGCTTCTTGGGTGGGTACTGCGCGCCCATCGATTGCAGGACCGGCAGCTGTCCATCGAACAGCGAATGTTACATTTTAGCGGGCGGTGCGCGTGCTTGCCTCGCGAAGTGTGAATCGAGCGCAGATTGCCGACAGGGCTACGCGTGCACAGACAACGGCGCGTGTGCTCCTTCGTGCGGTGAAACTTCGTGTGGTGATGGGTTTGCGTGCACCGAAGGGCGTTGCGTTGCCGATTTGACGAAGCATCCTGCGCCAAGGTTTCCAGAGCCTGCATGCGACGATGCGCCTGATTGGCGATGCCGCGACGGCGCGAATGAGTGCGGGACGCTCTATCCATTCGAGCCGGCCGACGGTCCTGGGTACACGAACTATCCGCTCAATGGCGAAACCGCGACCGACCAATACCGAAGCTTCGCGCGCAAAGACACGATGATGCTCGTGAAATACGCCGCGGCGCTCGTTGCGTGCAAGACCAAGGGTTGGCGCATGGGCAATGGCAAAGTGCTCGCGCTCGGTGACATGAGCGAGGCCAATGGTTCCATTCCGGGCACACGAGAAAAGGACCCCGGTCACCCCGAGGGTACGCACATGAACGGTTACGACATGGACATCGGGTATTACCAACTCAAGGGCAACGACAATCAGCTGCGGCCTATTTGCGCGCATGTTGAAAATGGTAAAGAAGCTTACCATTGCACGGCCGCGCCCAATAATCTCGACCTCTGGCGGCAGTCCATGATCCTCGGCACGATGTTCTCGACCGATCGCATTCGCGTCATCGGCGTCGACGGTAAAGTGGGTGCTCTCGTGATGGTGGCAATGACTTCGCTTTGTAAAGAAGGTTTCCTACCGAGCGAATCGTGCACGGCGGAAAAGCTTGCATACGAAGAAACCGATCGAGGCGAAGGTTGGTACCTGTTTCATCTGCACCACTTTCACATCAGCTTAAACAAATATCCTGCGCGCGGTTATCCGACAGACATGCTTGGTGTCGTGACGACCCCGTCTTCGCACGGCGACTTGCGTCTGCGCGATAGGCGGATGCGAGCGAACGAAACGGCGAACTAGCGTTACGGCGGGGCACGCAAAGAAGCGCCAAAAATTTCACGGCATTTGAAGGGTTCCGGTCGCGCTTAACCCCGGGCCTTTGACGGCCGTTTGATACGTGCATGGTCGATCCGGATGACCGATTACTGATTACGCTTGGGCTGCGCGACCAAGCGCTCAACGTGGCAAAAGAGGCCGCTTCGCTCGTTGGCGCTGCGGTATCGGCCTACGACGATATTAAGGACTTTACCGAGTGCCTCGAGTCGCAAATGCCGCTCGCGGTGCTCGTGCGGCCTGGGCAGCTTGCGCAAGCTGCGACGTTCAATTTGCGCACGCAGCCACGCTTCGCCAACGTTCCGATTTTCGGCGCTGCGCTCGACCGTAGTGATCTTTCGTTTGTGGAGCTCTTCACGTGGGGTGGCGATGATCTTGTATCGCTCGTGAACTCTGAGCCGCTCTCGCGCAGACTTCGAATTTTGTGTTCGCAAACGAGCGCACGCGTGTCGCAAGGTCCTGGTGAGGGGTACGCGCTTGTTGCAGGTGCCGATCCTCAATGGCGCACGGTGATGGCTCGCGCGCTTTTCAACGGTGGGTTTCGCGTGCGCTTCTCAAGTAGTGCAGCGGACACTCTTGACGAATTGCGAAGCGATCAAGTGCGCCTCGTCGTTGCAGCCGATGGTTTGCGACCCGACGGCGCGGCTTCTGTGTTTCGCGAATCACGTCTGACAAGCCAAGTGGCTTGGGTTGTGGTGGCGCCACCAAAGCGTCTCGCAGCATGCGCTGCCGACCTTCGCGGTGCGACGAACGTTGCGATTGCGGATGCGTTTGGTCCTCCTGAGAACGTGCTCTTCGTCGCCAACGATTTGATACACGGTCGTGGCGGCGACAAACGGGCAGCCGTCAGGTTGCTTTACGGTACGTCGGTTTCGTTCAGGCCTGCGGGGCGCGAAGTCGACGATGTAGGCTTCAGCTACAATTTGTCGTCAGGCGGCGTGTACGTACGAACGCTCGCGCCGTGTGAGGTGGGGCAAGAGATTTGGCTCGAGCTATGGCCGCCTCGATCGGAGCGGCGTGTGCGGCTTGCGGGAAACGTGGCGTGGGTGCGGCCGTTTGGAAGCCCTGAGGGTGCGACGGCACCGCCGGGCTGTGGTGTGCAGCTGAGCGCCGGCCTTGCGGGCGACCTCGATCGCTATCGCGAAGGCGTCGACGTGTTTGAACGTTCACATAGTTGACTATTTTCTTAGCGGTCGACCCAGCTGCCTGTGTGCCTTGTGCATTCCATTTTTGCTTTGGCCACGTCGAAGGCTTTGGCACCATTTGAATAGTAGTTGCCGATGAGGTGATCTTTGTCGAGGCGGCAGCTACCGACGATGCCTGATGTCGGGCAAATGGTGCCGGTTTTTCCGCTCTTACACAGCACCTGCATAGCCGTCGCGAGTTCGGCTTTCTTGGCGGGGTCGGTTGTCACAAACTCAGCGCATTCGCTGTCGATGGCGATCGACTCACATGAGACTGCGATCTCTTCGCCTGCCTTAAGCGCCGGGTTCTTCCTCCAGCAGGCCAGTCCGAGGAAGAGCAGGCATGCACCAACCGCTATTTTTTTCATCATGAAACCCACCTTGCGTGTTCCGGCGTTTGACGCTGGTCGTTGACGAACAGAGCTCTCGCAACCTCCCATCGGGATGAGCGCACGCGATCCGTCATCAAATCGCTATTTGGCGTCTTTGAACAAGACGGCGACGGCCTCGTGTTGCCGCCTTTGGAGATGCAGCCGGCATCGGGTATGAGGCGTCCCATGCTTACGCGCGCAACTGCTTTTGTTGGATGGGGGGTCGTCGTGGCTTCGGCGTTGACGACCGTTACCGTTGGTTGCAACACGTCGCTCAACTTGGGTGGTGATCGCGATGGGGGCGGCGAAGCTGGGTCCGATGCCGGCACGAGCGCGTGGCCGGACGGAGCCACAACGACGAATCCGACTTTTGCCGCGTGGCCAATGCCAGATGACTCACCGCAAGCGAGCAACTACGCAATTGCGAACGGTACGGCGACCGACAAAACGACTGGGCTTGTGTGGCAACAAGGCATCGTCATCGGTCGATTCTCGTTTAAGGATGCGAAGCAAGCGTGCACTCAGCTCCGACTCGACGGTCGCGAAGACTGGTTGCTTCCAACGCGAATCGAGCTCGTCTCGCTGATCAACTACGAAACCGGATCGCTCTTCAACGGGTCCGTATTCGCTGACGATCAGCCCGCATGTTTTTGGACAAGCTCGTCCTATGCCGCAAACCCGTCTTCTCAGGCGTGGCAAGTGGCAAGCAGGATGACCCAGCCTTCGAATGTTACCGATGCGTGTGCGGCCCGTTGCGTTCGTCGCTTGGGTGGGTCTTCGAACGCTGGGGTCGAGTTTCGCGGCGTCGTTGCGATCGATCACGGCACAGGCCTCACATGGCAACAGCTTCCTCCCACGTCCGTGCGCACTGCCATTGCAGCCGACGACTATTGCACCGCGTTGAGTTTGGGTGACTACGCATCGGGCTGGCGATTGCCAACCATTCGAGAGCTTCAAACCATCGTCGATGAGCGCCTGCACAATCCTGCGTTTGATCCCTCGTTCGGAAGCAGCTCTGCTGGCACATGGGCATCAACCGGAGAACGTGATCCCGAAGGCCGCAACTACGCGTGGATCGTGCGTTTTGCCGACGGTCAGACGATCAGCCAACGCATCGACATGGAGTACAACGTTCGCTGCGTGCACCCGTAGGTTCGGCCCGTCTGTGTCGAATTCTGTGACGGAACGTATTGGCTCTACCCGATGAGAGAGGCCGCGCCTTTTTTCGCGCGGCTTCAAGGAGACTTCTCATGCGGATAGCTCAATTTCGAATCGCCACTTTTTCCAAGGCGCTCTTGTTGATGGTCGCCTTTTCGGGTTGCGAGAAGAAGCCAGAGGAGAAGTCAGACCGTTCGAGCGATCCAACGCTTGCCCAAAGCGGAAAGGCGGGACCTGCGGTCACGACTGAGCCGAAGAGTGCGTCTGAGCTGGCAATGGTCGAGAAGGTAAAGCTTGTTGCGCTTGATCTCTCTTCCCAAGGTGCTCAATGGAAGGGATGGAGCATCATGGCTCCGGAGGAGTCCAAGGTGATGGGTGACATGGACCCGGCCTCCGTAAGGATCGCGGGCAAGGGCTGCAGCATCGTGGAAAAGTGTCCTTACTTTGATCTGATTTTGAGTCCCAAAAAGCCCGACCTGAAGAACGACAAGAAGCTTCAAGAGCAAGGAGCGGCGAAGTATGGAGACAAGGTCACTTTTTCCACCGACACACCGGATTTGCTCGAGTGGACCCGAGAAGGAGAGCTAGGAAAGTCGATTAACTTTGTGCGTGTCGTCGAGGTTGCTGGCAAACGCATCGGGTGCCGACCTCTTGCCGCCATGGTCGCGGAGTCGAATCGCACCGCCATGAAAGAGGCGTGTGCGTCGCTTGTAAAAAAATAGTGAGTTGTGCGCGAGCGTTCCGCACGCTATCGCCCGCTCAGTGAAGTTGTCCGTCACGCTTCTTTTGTTAGCTTCGGTAGTTCCAACGAATGCGCTCGCTCAGTCGCCAAGCGCTGGGACGAGTCCGTCAGCGCAGGCGTCGGCTCGCTTAAAGTATGGACGTGCCGTTGGCGTCGAGCATTGCCCGGACGAAGAGCAATTCCGCGCCTTGCTCGCGGCGCGTCTTGGTTACGATCCCATCACCGCCAATGGCGATATGCGCGTTGCAGCGTCGATTGCGTTGCGTGGCGGAAGACTCCAAGGCCACGTCGATTTGCATGACGCTTCAGGCGCGCCGCGTGGGAAGCGCGATCTCTCATCGGCGAAAGACGATTGCGGCGAGCTCGCGTCTTCGATGGCGCTGGCGATAGGGATCGCGATCGATCCACTTAGCCTCACCCGCCCTGTGGCGCCGAAGCCACCTGCGCCGACCGTGCAAGCCGAACGTCAACCGTCGGTACTACCGGTCGCGCCGCCACACATCGAACCTTTGCGTGATGCGATCGCGCCGGCATCACCTTCGACGCTGACGCTACGGATGGGCATCGGCGGTCTTGGGACCGTCGGCGCGTCGCCAACTCCCGCATTGGGTGGCGCGCTCTTCGTTGGGATGGGATGGCGCTCCTTTACGCTCGACGTCGAGGGCCGCGCACAAACTTCCTCGACAGAGCCCGCGTCACAAGGCGCAGTGCACGCGTCCATGCTGCTCGCAACACTTGCGCCTTGCATGCATTTTGGCCCGGCGATCACCTGCGTTCTTGCGAGCGCGGGCAGCGTGCAAGCGAACGGTTCGGGTGTCGCTTTTCAACGCTCAGACTCGGCCGCGTATGCGGCGCTCGGTGCGCGCATTGGAGCGGAGCATTTTTTCTCAAAGATGCTTGGCGCGCGCGTACACGCGGATGTGCTCGCATCGCCTACGCGCGTCTCGCTCAACTTGAACGACACGACGGTCTGGACGACGCCAGTGCTCTCGGGTGCGCTTGGCGCAGACCTTTTGGCGCGGTTCTAACGTGGTGGACGCAACGTGATGAGTGAAGCCTCAGCGGTGCAATCGGCTCCACGTCCTGCTGCTGCGGCGGCCGTCAGTGCGCCTCCTTTCATCGCGATCTTTCGCAACGAATATTCCTACGTGACCAACAGTCTGCGCAGGCTCGGCGTCCCCGAGTCAGATTTAGAGGATCTAGCGCACGAGGTTTTCCTCGCGGTGCATCGACGCATCACGACGTACGATCCCGCGCGAGCATTGCGCCCGTGGCTCTTCGGCATCGCATTTCGCGCGGCCTCCGACTACCGGCGACTTGCGCGACATCATCGCGAAGTTGCGACCGACGACATCGAAGCCGTCGACAGCAAGCCCACGCCCGACGATGCGCTCGCTGCCAACCAAGCCCGCGACTTGGTGCACCGTGCGCTTGGCGCACTTGATCTCGATAAGCGCGCCGTGCTCGTCATGTGCGACATCGACGGTTGTCCGGTGCCAGAGATTGCGGAGGCGCTCGGGATCCCCCTCAATACCGCCTACTCGCGACTGAGGCTGGCCCGCGCAGAGTTCACAAACGTTGTTCGGAAGATGCAAGGAGGTGCGCGATGAATGAGCCGCCACTTCCAGAGGACGTGCTCGCGTTGCTGAAGAGTGAATGCGCGCGACCGGATGTCGATCAAGCGACGGCTGCACGTGCCGAACGCCGCATTGAGCTCGCCGTTGCCGCGTCAACGGGCGTCCTCGGAGAAGGTGTTGCGTCGCACGGATCGCAAGCGGCGGACTCGGCAGGTCAAACGGTGCTTGCAAAGCTTGCCGCGAAGCCACTCGCGACGGGCGTGGTGCTGCTCGCGCTTGGCGCCGTGGGCGGAGCCGCACTCCACGCGCAGCTTTCGCCTGCGCGCGTCGTCTACTTAGGCAAACTCGAGACGATGCCGCGCGCGTCGCAAGCACCTGCTTTGCTGAGTGCAACCGCGGCACCGGCGGTGGTCGTCGCGGTACCGTCAACAACATTGACTACTTCTTCGTCTGCCCAAGCGGCGCCGTCTGCAAGCGTGATGACGCGAGCGCAATCGTTGGCGTTGGAGCGTTTGCTCCTCGAAGAAGCACGAACGGCACTCGCGCGAGGCGATGGGGGCTCTGCTCTCTCGGCGCTTGATCGCCACGCGCAGAAATTCCCGCGAGGCGCACTCGGCGAAGAACGCGAGGCGATGGCGGTGCAAGCACTGGTCGCGACCGGCAGGATGCCCGAAGCGAAATCACGCGCAGCGCGGTTTCACAAATTCTTCC
>JAHFDZ010000334.1 GCA_023248745.1 Myxococcales bacterium
CCAACGCTTGCGCATCCACCCGTTCTGTCTGCGTACGCAGAGCTAAGCGAGCTTGCCTCGCAGCCGGCGCGACAAGCTTATGTGCAGGCGCGCAAGGCAGAGTTCGAGACGCGCACGGGTACGTTTGCGGTGCAAGACGCGTGGCACGAAGCCCGGATGCGCGCGTTTCACGATGATTTGGTAACGCAAGTTGACTTTCATGCCACGTTGCCCGGCTCTGCCGAGCCATCAGTCGCGAAAGGGCGCAGCGATCTTTTGCGAGCGTTTCGTGGGCTCTTTCGGTTGCGAAGAGGTGGGTCAGCGGCCGGAGACGGTTTTCTTGTGGTTAATATAATTGACCATGCAGAGTATTACGTAACCCTGAATGATGCATTTTTGAGGCAAGCACTCGACGCGATCGAGGAGGCCGTGTTCGACGCGCGAATCACCGCAAGCGATCGCGTGCTCTCGCTTTTGCCCGGGGCATTCGTACATCCCGAAGATGCGACGCAAGCCATTGAAGGCGTCGTTCGCACTGGCGTCGCGCGCGGTATTGAGTGCGGCGTTCTGCTCGATGCCTTACTGCGAATGGAGCACCAGCTTCGCGTTCGATCGAGAGTGCGCGCGAGCCAAGTTTATCGCGTGGAGTCACTTGCACCCGGCATAGACGCGCAGGGCCGGCGCGCCATCTGACTTGCAGGTTTGTTCGTACTTTGCGCGATCAAATCGCAGCCATTTGGGGAGCACCCTATAAGCTTCGCTGAGTGCTCCGATTTGGCTGGAAGCGCCAAGTTATGGCGGTTTCCCGCCGATTCGTTACAAGTCAATTTTATTGACTAAGTAGCAAACTCGACTCTCCAAAAACTCGGGCCCATCGCATTCCCTTTGCCAGGCCCTTGCAAAATGACGTGCGGAAACGTTGCACCTCGTTCGGTGCCTAGGTTCTTCACCCTGACTACATGTGCCAGTAGCGAATGTGCATGGCTCCAACGGAAATGGATAGTCCGGCGGCGAGTCCGCCAGGTCCGCCGCCGCCTGCTTGGCACGGACCGATGTTGAAGTCCATTTTGAGAAACACATGCGGCTGCGATTGGTCGGAGCGCGTTCGAAGGCGAAACAGCGAACCTAGCGTCAGTTGTGCAAGAGCGTCGTGCGATCCCACTTCACGAAGGCGACCACCGCCGCTCAGACCGAAGTGATAGCCAACCCATTGGCGAGGACTTTCGGGCACCGCGAAATACTCAAGACCGAAAAGGATGGGCGCGGTGAGCCCGGCTCGCTTGTGATCGGTCCCGAGACCCGAAGTCAGACTCAAGACAAGCGCGCTCCCGGGTTCGTTCCCGCGAATCGTGGTCGATCCGAATCCGGCGATGCCGGTCACAATCCCTTCGGTGGTCACCGATGGACTCCCACGATGCACCGTTTGGGCAACGCCGGCGCTCGCCCCATAGACGCAACCCACGGAGGCCAGCGCACCGAGCGTTGTCAAGGCGTTCGTTAAGGAAGCCATGACGACACGTTAGCACCGTCAATCGAGGTCGCTTTTGGCGCAAACCGCGCTCTTGCGTGACGCCTGCTCCAACCATCCTGTCTAGATGATACTAAGCACTCCCATGTCTGCTCCAACGTTCGAAATGGTCCTTTCGAAGGCACGAATGCTCACCCCACTCGTACGTGAGCTCGTGTTCGATCGCGCAGACGGTGCGCCGGTCTTGTTTGACGCGGGACAATGGGTGAGTGTCGTGATGTCTGCGCCGACGGGCGAAATCAAGCGTTCCTATTCGATCGCATCGCCGCCGGACGGCTCCTCTGGGCTCGCACTCGCCGTGACGAAGGTCGACAACGGACCCGGCTCGACGTTCCTTCACACACTCGAAATTGGTGCGCGCATTTCGGCGACAGGTCCCCAAGGTTTTTTCACGCGCACGCGCCTTAAGGCGCCGGGACCATCTCTTTTCATCGGTACCGGTACTGGATTTACTCCTCTGCGCAGCATGCTCCTCGACGCGATTGCGAAAGGCGAGCCACTCGGTATGGGCGTACTCCTCGGCGTGCGCCACGAAGAAGATTTGTTGTATCGCGATGAGCTCCTTGCCCTCGCAAAGCAGAATGCAGGCCGCGTTCGTGTAGAGATGACGTTATCTCAAGGGTCCGAAGGTTGGAGCGGTCGACGAGGTTACGTGCAAACACATGTTCGAGAGCTTTGGGACGGGCTCGCTGCGCGAAACGAAGGCACACCGCACGCGTACATTTGCGGCATGCACCGCATGGTCAGCGCTGTTCGCGACCTCTTGCGCAACGATATGGGTCTCGGACGCGAAAACGTGCACAGCGAGCGCTACGACTAGTAATCAGTCAACGTTGTTGACTGTTACGGAGATCTCCGCGGGTATGTAGCCTTCGGCCCCAATGCGCACCATCGTTGTGCCAGGCGACAGGCCATAAACGATGAAGGTGCGCGGAGTCGTTGTCGCTTCTGCCTTTGCGATCGGCGACACATCTGAGGAGGCGCCAAGTTTCGCGTTTGCCTTTTCGTCAGTCACCTTGACCAATGCAGCTTGACCCACGTTGACCTGAATGGTGTCCGGCGACACCTTAAGGTGTGGTGTGCAAGCGATGAGGCCCAACAGCCCGACGCACCAGAATTTAGTTTGCATCGCTGCCTCCATCGAGGAGTGGGCCGCTATCGGCGATCGGTGAGCTGTCCGGTGGAGCGGCGTCCGGTTTGTCAACCTCACACCCCTTTGGTTTCGGAACGACCACGGGCACCGATGTCGATCCACCGCCGTTCGATACGTAGAGAACGGTCGACACGGCCTTGCAGGTGCGCGCCGTGAGGTGGATGAGCCTGCCGCGCGTCTCGAGTTTGACGGTGTCGGCGAGGTCGACCTTTGCGGTGTAGTTGAGAAGCCCGCCCAAGGTGAGACCGGTTGGCCCCCTTGGCGTGACGAGAAGCAAGCTCTCGTACGTAATTCCGGGCGTCCACACGTAGTCTTTGATGTCGTAGTTCCAAACGTCGGTTGTGGAAGCCGATAAGGAAAGCGTCTTGACCTCTTCGACCGTGACATCGACGTAGTCGGTGAGGGCGCCTTCGTCACGAAGGAGAAGCGATGCGGCGCCGGCCTTTTCCGCGCGGAAGGCGCCCGTGGATGTTTGTGAGAGTGCTCCGGGAGCGATGAGGAAGATCTCTGCGCCGCTTGCACTCAGCTCGAACGTCGAACCTTTTGCATATCGGAAAACATGATCGGTAGGTTCGAGGCAGCCTGTTGCGTGCAGATTGCAGGTGTCGTTGACCGGTGATCCGAGCTTGCCCGTCCCTGTAGTGAAGCCGCACCCGCCCGAACTGCTGTCTTCGCAACCGGCGGCCATGAGTGCGAGCGTGGCGAGTGTTGCCCAAATGGTTGCTCTGTACATTTTTCTTCTCCCAACGCGCCCTTCTGGCCACCTCAATGAGCAAGCCGTGTACCAACCGCGCAAGTGACCTTAATTCAGCGAAAGAGCCGTCACGAATCCCCCACATGTGACGCGAGGTTCACACCGACCAAGGCGCCGAGTGCGAACCAAACGAGCAAGCGCCAACGAGAACGAAAGCGCCAACGAGAACGAAAGCGCCAACGAGAACGAAAGCGCCAACGAGAACGAAAGCGCCAACGAGAACGAAGCGCCAACGAGAACGAACCGAAGTTCACGCAGAGACCGCCCGCGAGAGCGGCGGTCACGCGCTTCACCAACGCCCCCTCCACCCAGCGCCCCTCGCGTGGTCGCGCCCAACACGCAACGCGCCCCTCCCGGCATCAGCTAAAGCGATGAATGGGTGGTGACGTCCGACACACCCCCGCGAAACGCACGCCCCAACTCAACAAAAGACGCACGCCCGGCAGTTTTCACTGACCGGGCGTACGGGGTTCGCGTGGTGGGGAGGGGGGAGACACGCGAACCCCAAGACTTGTTCTTTCACTTTTGACCGCCGAAGCACTTTGCGCAAGCCCGACAGTGGATAATTGTTGATCCAGGGAGGAAGTGAGAAGGGCCTTGTGGGTGCAACCCCGCGGAAGGACTGCCTATTCCGGCTGCGCGGCTGGTTTTGGGGAAATATTCGTGGAAGGCGCTGCGGGCGGCGGATGGGGCTCAGCCGTTGGAGTGGCGCTCGGAACGGGCGGCGTTGCTACAGGTGCGGCCGACGTTGAGGGCGCGGCACTTGCGGGCTCGCTGGGGCCGATTTCGACGGCTTCGGGTGCAACGGCGGGCAACTGCGGAAGTACCGGCGGCGGCTCGGGTGGCGGGCTCACGTTGGTTGGCTCTGGTTCAGCTTGCGCCGGTTCAGGTGGGGCCGAGGCGATCGTCGGCTTGGGATGCACAGGTCCACGGGGACTGTTTGACTTCGTGGCGCTCGGAGGCGGTGGCGCTCCCAACTCGACGGTTGGGGCCATTGCCGGTTCCGGCCGTGCGGGAGGCGCGACGATCTGTGGGGGTACGCCGCCGATTGCAGGGTGTGGCTCAAGCGCGGTGGCGCGGCTGGTCGAACGGTGGATCCACGTGCGCATGCCGAGTGCTCCACTCACCAGGGCGGCGGCTGCGATCCACGGGATGAGCCGTGGCGTCGATCGTTTCGTCGATCGATGCGCGGCGACATTGGGCCCGTCGCTCAGCGCCGTTGGTGGTGCGGTGATCGGCATGCGAAGTGGCTGCGAGATAGGGATAACCACGCCTTCACCTTCGCTACGCAGAATCTGACGAAGCGCCGTGCGCATTTCGCGTGCGGTTTGAAACCGTTCGTCTTTATCTTTCTTGAGCGCGCGCAGACAAATTTGCTCGAGACGCGGATCGACGCCAGGCCGCCACGCCGAAGGATTTTTTGGCTCTTCGGTCACGTGACGAAACACGATGGCGATTGCCGTTTCGGCCTCAAAAGGCACGCGGCCGGTGATCATTTGATAGAGCAGGACGCCGACGGAATACAGATCGCTGCGTGCGTCGACGGACTCGCCTTTGCCTTGCTCCGGTGACATGTACTCGGGCGTGCCGACGACGAGGCCTGAGGTAGTTCGTGCGGGACCGTCGGTCGTACGGTCAACTAACTTGGCGATCCCAAAGTCGCATACCTTGACCATTTCGCGCGGCGCACCTTCTTCGTCCACGCCCCGGATGAGCATGACGTTTTCGGGCTTCAAGTCGCGGTGAATGATGCCGACGTCATGTGCGACGGCGATCGCGGAGAGCATCTGCGTGGTGATTGCGACGATGCGGCGTGTGTCGAGTGGAGACTCTTTTAGAATCACCTGCTCGAGATCGCGACCGTCCAGGTACTCCATCGCGATGTACAAAAGGCCGTCAGGCTCCTCACCAAAGTCGAGCACGCGCGTGGAGTTTGGGTGGTCGAGTCGCGCAGCGGCTTTGGCCTCCCGGTAGAACCGAACCGCAAACGCTTCGTCGCGTGCGAGCGCGCGGTTCATGACTTTTACGGCGACGGATTTGTCGAGTCCAAGTTGTCTTGCTTGGTAGACCTTGCCCATCGAACCGCCGCCGAGAAACCCAACGATGGCGAATTTTCCCGCGATGGTGCGACCGATAAGGCTGTCTTCGTACTCGGGTTCCACGTAGGGCAGGCTATCGAGTGCGCACGATTTGGCCTATTTTGTGGCGAATCGGGCCAAGGCTGAGACCGCCTCTCGATGCACCGCACGCTCTGCATCTCCCACTTCGCTCAGCGCCAAAGCGATCGCATGCGGGTCATCGCCCCGCTCGATCGCCTC
>JAHFDZ010000094.1:0-18250 GCA_023248745.1 Myxococcales bacterium
TGCGGCTTGCAACCGAATCGTATCAACAGGTCGATCTGTTTCATCGCATGGGCCGCATCCAAGAGGAGCAGCTCAACGACTTGCAAGCGGCGTTTGATCTCTATGCGCGCTCGCTTGTGCTCGATAGCGCCAATGAGAACAGCCTGAGCAACCTCGAGCGACTGTCGTTGCAAACGAACGCTTGGCTCCAAGTTGCGGCTCTCTACGATGCAGAGGTCGAGCGTCTTGCGGGTGAGCCCGAGCGCTTCGTGGATCTTGCTCTGCGCTCCGCACAAATTTTCGAAGTGCAGATCGATGATGTGCACGGAGCGATCGTTCGATATCGACGTGTAACCGAAGCGGATGCGAATCATCCCAGCGCAATACGCTCGCTCGATCGGCTCTATTTGCAGACAGAGCGATGGACCGATCTTGTGCCGGTTCTATTGAAGGAGACCGAAATTGCAGACTCGCCCGACGATATTCTCGAGCTGAAGTTCCGTTTGGGCCAGGTTTACCAAAATCGTCTGAGCGATCTCGACGCAGCCGTTTCGACCTACCGCGATATTCTCAACGCGGCGCCCGATCATGAGCAAACCCTTCTTGCGACCGAAGCATTATTTGCATCGGGTCAAAGGCCGGTTGATCTCAGCGAGATCCTAGAGCCCATCTATCGTCAAAATGATGAGTGGGAGAAACTCGTTGGCGTTCATGAAGCCCAGCTTGGCGCAGAAGCGGATGCTGGTGTGAGGCTCGCGCTCTACTTGCGCATTGCGGAGGTCTATGAAGAACGCCTTGGAAATTTGTCAGGCGCGTTCGGCGTGTTTCAGCGCGCGCTCGGCGAGTTTCCTGTAGAAGACAAGTTGGTTGACGAATCGACTCGCCTTGCGGGCTCGGTCGACAACGGGTGGGAGCTGCTCGCTCACACATATGCCGATATCGTCGCATCATCGACGGATCGAGAGGTACAGAAGCTCGTTGGTCGGCGTTTGGCGCAAACGTTCGAAGACAACATCGGCGACATTTCGAAAGCCGAGGAGTCGTACAAGTACGTTCTGCAACTTGACGCGAGCGATCAAGAGTCGCTCATCAATCTCGATCGCATCTACGCGTCACTCGAATCGTGGAGTGACCTCGCGAGTGTGCTTGAGATGCGCATTGCAGCGACACAAGATGGCGATGACTTGGTCGAGCTCCACGGCCGTCTTGGCGAGGTGTACGAGCTCTATCTGAGCGATGTGCCGAACGCGACGCGTATCTATCGCAAGCTGTTCGACGGGCTCGAACGCTCGCACGAAGGTGCGATTGCGGCTCTTGCACGTATCTACGAAGCGCAGGGAGCGTGGGTAGAGCTCAACACGGTTTACGAACGCGAACTCGAGTGCGCTGGCGGCGATGCGGCTGCTGCAGAAGTGTACGTCAAGTTGGCCAACCTCTCGACGCATCAGCTTGCGCAGACAGAGCGTGCGATCGGGTTGTGGCGACGTGTGCTGGACTTGCGTGGTGAAGACATAGAAGCTCTCGCGGCGCTCGCGCCTCTATACGAGAAGCAACGGGCGTGGCCCGAATTGGTTGACGTTCTCGAGCGTCAAGTCGACATCGCGTCCGACGACGATGAGCGCGTGAACGGTCTTAGCCGACGCGCGCGCATCTTTAGTGATCGATTGGTTGACGACGTTCTCGCCGCAGAAACTTGGCTGCGCGTTCTCGAAATTGACCCGGCGAATTTGGCAGCGTTGCGTGCTCTTGCGGCGATTCGTCGCAGGCAGGGCGACCCGCAAGAACTCACTCTCGCGTTGCACCAAATTATTGAACGTGCGGGCGGTCTTCTCGATGAAGAAGAGCTCAAGGATTTGTACCGCGAGCTTGCGAAGACTTACCAGCATGCGCTCGAGCAGTCGTTTGACGCGCTTGAGGCCTGGCAAAAGCTGCTCGACGTTGGGCATGATGCCGAAGCATTTGATGCGCTTGAAGGTCTCTTCGTAGCGGACGAGAGGTGGACCGATGCAATCGCGATCAAGATGCGTCGTGCCGGAGCGCCTGCCAATCTCGAGGAGAAACTCGCCGAGCTTCGTGCTGCTGCGGCCATGTGGTCCGATCGCGTCGGCGAGCCCGATGGTGCGCGCGAAGCATTCGAGGCGATGCTTGCGCTCGACCCAAGTGCAGAAGATGCGTTTCTCGCGCTCGAGGGCTTGCACGCGACGGCGAGTCGCTGGGAGAACCTTATCGAACTCTATCTCGGCCGCCTCGAAACGCGTGAGCACTCGGTCGATCGCGCGCTGTTGCTCCGGCAAGCCGCGCAGGTATTTGAAGAGAGGTTGGGCGACAAGAATCAGGCGCTCGACGCGCTTCTGAATGCACTCGCCGAAGATCTCTTTGATCAAGAAACCGTACGACACCTTGAGCGAATGGCTCAGGGCACTGGGCGTTGGGGTGAGGTAATTTCTGAGGTCGCGAAGTGGCACGCGGCGGAGACAGACAAGGAGCGCAAGATTCGGCAGAGTCTGTACCTTGCACGCTGGTACGGCGACGAGCTGAACCATCCTGAGTATGCGCAGCCTTACTTTGCGCAGGCGCTCCAGATCGATCCGAACCACGTGGGTGCGTTGCGCGAAGTCGCGGCGTTCAACCGTCGATCGAGTAACTGGCAGCAAGCGTCGCAGCTGCTCACGCGCGCACTCGAAGTCGCCACGATCGACGAAGATCGCAAAGTGCTTCTCACCGATTTGGGTGAGTTGCTTGACCAACATCTGGGACAAACCGAGCAAGCACTTGGCCACTTCAAGCGCGCGCTCGATATCGATTCGTACTTCTTGCCCGCGCTCGAAAACCTTGAGCGCATCTACGCGCAACGTGGTCAATATCGTGAACTAGCGAACATTCTAAGCAGCAAATTGCCAGCTCTTTCGGCTGGCGCGGACGCTGCGAAGGCAAGATTGCGGCTCGCTACGATGTTCGAGCAGCAACTCAGTGAACCCGAGCGTGCGGCTGAACTGCTTCGCGAAGTTCTTTCAGTAGAGCCTTCGCACCGTCTGGCCTTGCGAGCGCTTGCGCGCGTTGCATCGCAGCTCGAGAGCTGGGTTGAACTCGACGGTGTGCTCGAGCGTGAACTCGAACTCGCGACCACCGATCGTGAGCGCGTCGATGCGCTCTTGGCGGTTGCTGAACTGCAAGAGACGCAGTTCCTCAAGGCGGATGTTGCATCGCAACGCCTTGAGCAAGTGCTTGAGATCGATTTGACGAATGACGCCGCACTCACCGCGCTCGCGCGGGTCTATCGCAAACAGCGGCGCTGGGACGATTTGCTGCGTACCCACGAACGCCACGTCGACGTCGCTTTAGACAAGCAGACGAAGATCGATGTGCAGCGCGCAATGGCTGACCTCTACGCTGATGAACTCAACGAGCCTTATCGTGCGATCGATACGTATCGTAACATTGTAGCGCTCGATGATACGAATACGCAGGCACTCGAAGCGCTCGCTCGTTTGCACGACAAGGTGGGCGAGGGTGCATCCGCGATCGAATGGATGACGCGGGTCGCAGAATTGACCGCGGATCCGCAACAGCGCGTTGAAGCCTTTTATCGCATTGGCAAGTCGCTCGAAGAGAAGATCGGTGATCGTTTCGGCGCACAAGATCGCTACGAAGCTGCGCTCGAGGTGAATCCTGATCACCTTCCGTCGATTGCAGCGCTTCGTGCGATTGCACTCGACAACGCGGAGTATGAGCGAACGGCTGCGTTCCTCGATCGTGAACAGGCGCTTACGCAGAGCCCGCGTCAGCGCTCGCGACTTCTTGCAGAACTTGGGCGCGTTCGAAGCGAGTACATGGCCGATCGCGACGGAGCGCGTGCAGCTTGGGAAGCGGCGTACGAAGCGGATGCCGATAACGAAGAAGCAGCGGCGCCACTCGTCGACGAATTGATGGCGAGCGAGAGCTGGGAACGCGCTGAACCGCTCCTCGAATTGCTCGCGCGCAAGGCTGCAAAGCGCGATCGCGCTGAACAGGCAACGATTCAAAAGAACTTGGGCAAGGTCTCGGCAGCGCTTGGCAAATTCGACAGAGCGCTCAAGGCTTACGCGTCCGCAGTTCAGCTCGACATGACCGATCGCGAAGCTGTGCTCGGTCTTGCGGAGGCCGCCTTCAGTTCGCAAGATTGGGCAAGCGCCTTGACTAATTTCCAAAAAGTGCTGACGTCACTCGGCGATTCGGAAGAATCGATGCGTGCCGACGTGTACTTTAAGTTGGGTCGCGTGAAGCATGCCCAAGGGCAACCGAAGCAGGCGATCAATAACTTCGAAAAGGCGCTCTCGGCCGACAGCGCGCATCGCCCAACGCTCGACGCCCTCGTGTCGCTCTATGCAAGTGCCAACGATTGGAAGAACGTTGGACACTACAAGCGGCAGGTTCTCGATAGCGTGTTCGATGGTGGGGAGCGTTTCAAGTTGCTGCTTGAGATCGCGGACGTGTGCATCGAGAAAGAGAACAATGCGGCGAAGGCAATTGAGGCGCTAGAAGAAGCGCGCGATTTGCAACCGTCGAATAGCGCTCTCCTTCAGCGCTTGATGCCGCTCTATCAGAAGACTGAGAGCTGGCAGAAAGTGATCGACACGCTTTACATTTTGGCCGACCTCGAGAAGGACAAAATTCGCAAGGCCAAGTTTCTGTACGCGATGGCGCAGCTCTATCGCGACAAAGAAAACGATCAAGATCGCGCGCTCGAACTGTTCGGCGACGTGCTCGATCTCAATCCGCTGCATCTCGAGGCGTTCGAGCGTATCGACAAGATCCTTACCGCTCGCAAAGATTGGAAGGGCCTTGAACGTTCGTATCGCAAGATGTTGCTGCGCCTTTCTGGAGCGGGCATCTCGGAGCCAAACCTCGAGTTCAACCTTTGGCACTTCCTCGGTATCATTTACCGCGATCGCCTAAAGGAGATCCCGAGCGCGATCGAAGCCTTCAAGATGGCAACGCGCTGCAAGCCCGACGAAGCGCAAGATCGGCAAATTCTCGCGGAGCTGTACGAGGCAACAGACCAAACGGAAGCAGCGATCGCAGAGCACGCGATTGTGCTCAAGCGCGATCCATTGCGCGTCGAACCCTACCGTGCGCTCTATAGCCTCTACACGCGCCTTCACGACTACGATCGTTCGTGGTGCATGGCCGCAGCGCTCGCGTTTCTTGAGAAAGCAACGGAAGAGGAGAGGCGATTCTTCGAAGAGTACCGTCCGCGCGGAATGCTCGCGGTCAAGGGCCGGCTCGACAACGAAGAGTGGCGCACGCATCTCTTCCACGCGGATGAGAATGTTTACATCGGCAAGATCTTCGAGATGGTCACGCCCGCTGCCGTAACCGCAAAGATCAACGCGCTGCGTGCTTCGCGGCAGCTTCAAGTGCAGGACAAAAAGTTCAAACAAGATCCTGCAACCTCGACAGTTACATTTGCGAAGGCTTTTGGATGGGCGGCGCAAGTGTTGGGCCTTCAGGCGCCCGAGCTTTACGTGCGCAGTGATGTTCCGGGAGCGCTTGCTGCCGCAATCAACACGCCCCCTGCGAGCGTTGCGGGTCAAACCGTGCTCAGCGGCTTCTCGCCGCAGGAGCTCACGTTCATTATTGGCAAGCACCTGACGTTGTACCGACCTGAGCACTACGTGCGTGTGCTCTTCGGCTCAGTGAACGAACTTAAGGTGCTGCTCTACGCGTCGATCAAGCTCGTCTATCCAGAGTTTGAGTTGCCACCCGATCTCGCGCAAGCGGCAACACTTACGGGCCAAGAAATTGGTAAATATCTGGAACCATCGCATCGCGAGAGTCTGCGCATCGTTGTGCAGCGCTTTATTGAGGATGGCGCGCGAGCGGATCTCAAGCGTTGGGTGCAGGCCGCGGAGTTGACGGCATGTCGTGCGGGTCTACTTCTCGCGGGTGATTTGGCCGTGGCGAAGAAGATCATTGTGGCAGAGCCTCAACTTGCCGGAGACTTGCCTCCACAGGAGAAGTTGAAGGAGCTGCTCGTGTTCTCGGTGAGCGATCAGTACTTTGCGCTTCGCAAGGCATTGGGCGTCAACGTGGGCTGAGTTGAGGTAGGCGGTTCGTGCGTAAGAGGGCCGTGATCGTCGAGGGATAGGTGCTGGTTGTCATCGACAGCCGGCGCTTCTTCTTTTGTGGGTGATTGTGTTGCCCGGCGGCTTGGCATCAGGAGTGCATCGGTTGGGGTGGAGCTTCTTCTCTTTCGAGAAGCGCTGAGTTTCACGCAACCTCCTGCCTCCGCAGACCGAGATCCCATGATGAACTCCATTCAAAGTGTGCTCTCTGAAAATGCAACACGCGAAATTACAATTGGAGCGTCGCCTTCTGAGTGGGGACTCGAGGTACAGCGCACAGATGCCACATTTTGGGTTCCGATTGGTGTCGCGCCCATTGTGATTGGAAGCGCCACAGGATGTGACGTTCGCATTGAAGATCGAACTGTAAGCGCAAGGCACGCATCGTTCGTTCGTGAGGGACGTGGTCTCGTTGTGCGCGATCTGGGATCACGCAACGGAACGTTTGTCGGTGGAGCGCGTGTCGAAGAATTCGTGCTCCGCGCGGGAACGGCCGTGACGCTCGGCTGTACGACGGTGTTGTGTGAGCCCGTTCCACGGTCGCGTGCATCGGTCGACGACGAGCCGCTGCCGGGTCTCATCGGGCAATCGATGGTGATGCGAGAGCTTGCGCAGCACGTCAGGATGCTCGCGAAGCGAAGTGCGCCTGTGCTCATCGCCGGTGAGACGGGGTCGGGGAAAGAGTTGGTTGCGCGCTCGCTTCACGATTTGGGGCCTCTTCGTGCGGGGCCGTACATTCCACTTAATGTGGCGGCACTTCCGCGTGATCTCGTTGAGAGCGAACTCTTCGGTCATGAGCGTGGAGCATTCACCGGTGCCGTCAAGCGAAGGGCTGGCGCATTTGCGGAGGCGGCGGGCGGCACGCTCTTTCTCGACGAGATTGGTGAATTGCCGCTCGATGCTCAGCCGAAGCTACTTCGTGCTCTCGACGGTTATGAAATGCGCCGCGTTGGCGGAGGGGCTGGAGATAAGTCGAAGGCTCGACTCATCGCGGCGACCCATGCGCCGCTCGGGGAGTTTGTCGCTTCTGGTCGATTCAGGCGTGATCTCTACCATCGCCTCGAAGTGTTTATTGTCCGCGAGCCGTCCTTACGCGAACGGAAAGGCGACATTCCAGGCCTCGCGACGCACTTCCTTCGTCGTCTCGAGCCAGAAGTAGGGGCGATGTTGTGTTCGCCGTGCGCGATGTCGCGGCTCGCACATCACGATTGGCCGGGTAACGTTCGAGAGCTGCGGAATGTTCTCTTTCGCGCTGTCAGTTTCGTTGACGAATCGCGCGTCATTTGCGGATCGATGATCGATCGCGCGTTCGATCGTAAACCAGCTGAACGAGTCCACCTTACGGTCGCTACGGCGCGATCGATGCTTGAAGACCACGAAGGCAACATCAGCGCAGCCGCTCGTGCGGCGGGCCTACCGCGAACAACGTTTCGGAAAATTGTATTTGGTGACGGCGAGCAATGACCGCTCAGAACTGCACAGACAGCTGCAGACCTTTTTGCCCCGGCCGAATATCGGGAACGATGATGGGGCGCCACGTAGCTTGCTTGGCCTTCTCTTCCGTCTTAGGCCCCTTCGATGCGGCGAAGTAGTAAACGATCGTTCCTACGGCACTCGCAATGCCGACACCAAGAAAGATGTTGCCGATGAGTGCGTTGGTGTCGACCTTCTCGCGGTTATCGTTGAGGGTCGCGCACGCGTTGCCGTAAACTTTCTGAATGTCGGCGGACTTATTCGTGCAAATGCCAGTGGCACTGATGCCATCTTGTGAAGCGCGCGCGCGAATCAGTTTTTCGACGCTGTCAGCGTCGTCTTGAGCAGACGTCTTGAACATGTACATCGTCGTTGCGCCGCCAGCCGCGGCTGCCGTAAGGCCCACTCCGATCCAGAAGGGGACCATGTTGCGCGGAGGCGTGAATGCGCTCGTGCCTTTTGCCTTTGGTGGCGGCTCGACGGGCGGGGCGACGGGAACAAGGGGTGTCGTCGGGAGCACGGGCGTTGGTGTGACGTGCGTAGCGGCAGCAGGCATGGCGTCGATGTTGGTGGTTTGTCCGACGTAGGTCGTGACGGTGAACGAACGCTCTGCTCCATCGTGTTTGACGACGACGGTGTGGGCGCCGGGTTCCGTGATGATGGGGTTAGTGAGTGGGGCCTGGCCGAGTGCCTCTCCGTCGACGGCAACGGTCGCGCCGTGTGGTGCCTTGACGGAAATGGTTCCAAGGCTTGCCTGTGCTTCGGCGAGGCTTGACTGCGCGTCCTGCAGTTTGTCGGGTGCGGGGTTTTTTGCTTCTGTCGTAAACTGCTTGAAGTATTTGTAAGCCTCGAACGGTCGTCCAGCCTTCAAACTTGTGTGGCCCAAGTTGAGCAAGATGTCGGGGTGCTTTTTGAGTGCGTAGGCTTGCAGGAACGCAGCGCGGGCGTTGTCGTACTGGCCTTTGTCGAAGAACTCGATGCCCTCGCGAAAGCGCTGCCGAGCGGCGAGTGTGCTGGCGTCGTCGTCGGCGTGGGCGAGATGACCAATGCTGAAGAGCACGAGGACGAGCGCGAGGGCGCGACAACGCTTCATGGGGGCTTCTTTATACCATCTAGGGCGAAGCGTCAGCGCTGGCGTACCAGGCGAAAGCGCGAGGCCAAACGAAAGGGCCAGGCCAGCCCCTCGCGGCATCGCCAAAGCGATAGATAGGCCCACGCGTCCACGCAGCACTCAGCGAAGCGACAAAATGGTGGTGCCACCCCGACACACCATCAGCGAAGCGACCATATGGTGGTGCCATCCGACACACCCAAGCGAAACGCGCGCCCGCGGCATCAGCGAAGCGACCATATGGTGGTGCCGACACACCCAAGCGAAACGCGCGCCCGCGGCATCAGCGAAGCGACCATATGGTGGTGCCATCCGACACACCCAAGCGAAACGCGCGCCCGCGGCATCAGCGAAGCGACCATATGGTGGTGCCATCCGACACACCCAAGCGAAACGCGCGCCCCGACTTAATTAAAACGGCACATCGCGCACGAGCTTGCCCTTGTCGCCACCGCCTACTTGCGTTTTTGGTGGGACGGCCTGCTTCGGAGGCGGAGGCTGTTGGGGCGGGGCTGCATTAGTCGTGTTTTCGTGTCTGACGCCTGGCTTCTTTGCCTCGGTCGTCTTTGCGGCGTGCTCGGAAGGTTTTGCGGCTGGATCGGGCACTGGTGATGTGACAGGGGGTGTCGCGGGAGGTGGAACTGCGGCTGTGGTCGGCATACCCAGCGCTGCGGTTTGTGTTGCGGCAACCACTTGTGGAGTCACCGCGGGGTTGGTGGTGGGTTCGCCATGCAGGGTTGTTGCGAAGTAGACGCCGCCGGAGGCGAGGGCGGCGACAGCGCCGAGGGCCGCAAACAGGCCTGCTCGTTTTGGGCGCAAGTGGTCGACGTTCTCGGGTGGAATGACAACCGTTGCGTCGGCCGAAGGGATTGCTGAGGAGGAGGCAGACACACCCAAATTCGTGGGCAAGCGCGCGGCGGGCGCAAACTGTGGAGGTGGCGCAGCGAGCACAACCGGGTCGACGATGATGGACTCGTCGGGCGCGTGCTTTTCGACGCGCTCAGGTGGAGCGCTCGGGCTCCGTTCTTCGCGATAGGAGCTCTCGGGAACGGCGCGTCGTTTCCGTTGCTCGAGCGCGCGAAGCTCGTCGTTCGTGAGCGTACGATCGGCGTCGGCGCGTTGAGAGGGCGCCGTCGTCGAGAGAGGATCTGCGTCGGGCCTCTCGCTTGCCACGTGGACGGGGTTGAGCGCGGGCTCGACCGCGATGGCAACAGCTTGCTCAGCAACTTGGGTGGTTGCGGCGAGGCGAACACTTGGAGGCGGCGGTTCCCATGAAGGTCGAATGCTATCGGCGATTCGATCGGCCTCTTCGGGCGAAAGCACGCGAGACCTCGACGGCGGACTGCTCGATGTGGCTTCAGTAGTGCTCATGCGCGTGGTCGAAGCGTAGCACTCGCATTTGCGAACAACAACGTGGGGCTCGGACCTTGCGACGAGGATTGAAGGCGCCCGAAATTGGGCTGTTGCCACGAGGGCGTGATAGCGGGAAAAGGGCGTGATTTACCGCGTTTGCTTGCTCGCCATGGTCGCGATAGTCGCCGGATGTGGAGGCGACGGTTCGGCTGCGGCTGAGGTGGAGCAAGTATCTTGTTCGCTCGATCGCGCGGCTCTTGAAGAAGCGAACTGGCGGCAGACCGGTGAAGCTTCGACTCTCGCTCGGTGCAAGCATGAGCTCCAGCAAGTGGCGGCGCGAGGTGGTCCTGATGCGTGTGCTGCGCATGTTCGGTTTGCGCTGCTTGATGGGGAGTCGCGTCGCGACCCCAAGTTTGCGTACCTTGCGCTGAGCGATCTTCGGCGCGGAGCGGGGCCTGCGTGTGTTGCTCCAATCGATGAAGCGCTTGCGAAGCTGAGTGCGTATCGCCCTAGTGCTTCGGAGTCTGTCGCGCATGAAGCAGCGATGGTTGCTTCGGGACTCGCGCCGATCGAGAAATCGGTTGCGCGTGCCGGTGTGCAGGCCGTGAGTGTCGAGCACTTTCAAGCGACGGATCATGCTCGCGTCGTGATTCGATTCGACGCGCCGATCGAATATCGAGTGAGTGACGAATCAGCATTTGGCAAAGGTGCGATTGCGATCGACTTTACGGGAGCGACGCCTACTTTTGAGCCAAGGTCGTTGGCGCTGACAGGCATTGCGCGTCGATTCAATATTGAGGCAGGGCCCAGCGGAATGCGCGTGCTCATTGAGCCGCATTCAAAATTGCAACAGCGCGTGTTTCATCTGCCAGATCCGTTTCGCGTTGTGATCGATTTGGCGCGCAAAATAACCGCGTCGCGAAACCCGAGGCAGCTTCAGCGGGTGATGCTCGATCCGGGGCACGGTGGACACGATCCTGGAGCGATTGGTGGGGCAGGATTGCGCGAGAAGGATGTCGCGCTTGACATCGCGCATCGCGTAGCTCCGCTTCTGTCAAAACACGGCGTGTCGGTGTCTCTCACGCGTGACGATGATCGCTTTGTGAGTCTCGAAGAACGAACGTTGCGTGCGAATGCCTTCAACGCGGACTTGTTCGTGTCGATCCATTGCAATGCTTCTGAGTCGCGCGCGCAGCACGGTGTTGAGACCTACGTGCTCGATACGTCACGCGACTCGGTTGCAAACCTCGTGGCCGCACGTGAAAACGCGAGCAGTCCAGCGGCCTCTGCTGAGTTAGGCGAAATTCTCTCGAACATGCGCATGGCCGATCAATCGCAGCGATCGGTGCGATTTGGAACGCTGCTGCAACGCTCTGCGGTTGCAGCACTTGGCCTTGAGCATCCGCACGTTCGCGACGGAGGCATGAAGCCCGCTGCGTTCAACGTTCTCGTCGGCGCCAGGATGCCAAGCGTATTGTTCGAAGCGAGTTACATTTCCAACCCGCTCGAAGAAAGCTGGCTTGCAACCGAGCGCTATCGTGCTCGCCTTGCGGATGCGATCGTGAACGCGGTGCGTGCTTATCGCGAGGGGCGTTAGCCCGGATTCTCTGGAATCCATCGCTCGCCGCGCAAGACGAACCGCGAAGGCCCTTCGCTTAGTAACGCGCTGACGGCATGTTCGGGATCGCCTGGCATCGCGAGGGCGAGTGTCGTCCCTTGACTGTCAACGTGCTGAATCAATCGTGGGCAGATGATCGCAAGCGTATGCGCTGTTGCGGCCTCTAGTGCCGACGCAACATTTGCATGCGGTGCGAGCCACGTGAGCGTTCGATGCGTTGGAGGAAGCAATTGAATCTCGCTGCGGTCGAATTGCGCGAGCGCCTCACGGGGTGATGCCCAGAAGCTCTCGGTGTTTTCGTGTCCTTCGTGGACCGGCTTTGCCGTTGCGCTTGCGCGGTGGAGGAAAAAGCGTGTGTCGAATCGTCGTGCTTCGGCTTCGGGGGTGAGCCATCGTGAGAGCGGGACGAGGCTTGCGCCGTCGAGGCGACGATGCTCTGTGGTCAGCCATTCGATGAGCTTGCCTGAATCGCGACGCAAGGCTTCGAAGTGTTCGTTGCTGGGAGAGTCGCCAACGAGTGGCAAATACCCTGCCTCTTCGAGAAGTTCGCGACACGCAGCAACGACGGTTGCGCGAGCGACGGTTGCGTTGTCGGCGAGCTCATCTGTGCGCCTCACGTCAGACGCAAGGAGTGCTGCCCAAGCTGGGTCGTGGTCGCTTGGATCGACTTTGCCTCCAGGAAAAACGATCGCGCCACCCGCGAAACTAATTTTTCCGTGACGCTTTACGCAGAAGGCTTCGATCGCGCCATTCGCGTCGCGAAGCATGATCACGGTGGCGGCGTCGCGCGGGCTATTGGGGGCGCGGGTTGCATCGAGGTCGAGCATCGTGAGTCATCCGTCCTTGCTGCTGTCTTTGTTTTCCGCAGACCTCTCGGTGTCGACGAGCGTCCACAAGGCACGAGATGATAAAGAATATTTATCAAGTGACTTTCGCGCGGATTCGTAACTAATTGCGTTGCAATTTCTTCCGGGCAGTTCAACGAACGCGGTTTGCGCACCGAGTCCGACTAACGCGCGATCGTACTCACCGAGGACGTCGGGAACGCTGGAATCCGAAAAGGCAGCCTTATTGCCGAGTCCAACGAGGATGAGCCAGTGGAACTTTAGGCGCGGGCGGCCGGGAAAAAGTAGCGATTCGCCGCGTGTGCCGGTCCAAAAATTTCGTTTGAGCATTTGGCTCAAGAAGCCTGCGGTGTCCCAATCCACGAGGCCGGCCAGGCCTGCGAGCGGGCGCACGTCTTCGAAGGCTCCGCATACGAGCGCGTCGACTTCGTCTTCGAACAGTTCTCGTAACGGAGCGACGACGCGCATGTCAGCTCTTGGCGTCGCGCCGATGATGGGTATCGGCGATTTTGTTCAGCACGCCGTTTACGAAAACACTTGAGCCTTCAGAGCCAAACGATTTTGCGAGCTCAACCGCTTCATCGAGAATGACAGGTCCGGGTACCGCGCGCTGGTGAAGAAGTTCGTATGTACCGAGCCGTAAGATGTTGCGATCGACGCGTGACATTCGTTCGATCCGCCAGTGCTCTGAAGCGCTTGCGATCTCCGTATCGATCGCCTCGATCTTCTCAGAAACGCCGACGACGATTTCGTCCGCGTAGTCTTTGCCTTCGGGCGCGGACTCGAAGTTGCGCCAAAACAAATGGATCACCGTCGTTGCGTCGGCTCCGGACGCTTCGAGTTGAAACAGCATTTGCAATGCGGCTTCGCGACCTGAGTGACGCGCGCCCATGGGTGTTCTCCAATGTAACTTTTGTTGTGCAGTTTATGACGATTTGGCGAGAAGTTTAGAGTCCGGCTTCGCTCAGGGCGCGGCCAAGCGAGACCATTTCAATGGCACAGAGCGCTGCTTCGGCGCCCTTGTTTCCGGCTTTTGTTCCAGCACGCTCGATTGCTTGCTCGATCGTATCAGTTGTGAGAACACCGAAGATGATCGGAACTGACGTCGCTTGCATCACGCCAGCGAGGCCCTTTGCAGCTTCACCGGCCACGAAGTCGAAGTGTGCAGTCGATCCACGAATGACCGCGCCAAGTGCGACGATCGCGTCGAAGCGTTTGGATGTCGCAAGACGTTTTGCGATCAACGGCAGCTCCCAAGCGCCGGGTACGTGGACCAGTGTGATGTCGGCATCGGCAGCGCCATGCCGTACGAGAGCATCGGTTGCGCCGTCGACCAATCGATCAACGATGAAGTGATTGAAGCGACTTGCCACGAGCGCGAACTTTGCGCCTTGCGGGAGGATGAGTTTGCCTTCGAGATGGATGGTCATCGCGTTTTTTCTCTAATGGAGATGGCGCCGAGCGAATCGGGATCGAGTGGAACGCTCTCGGTGATGTCGAGACCGTAGCCTTTGATGCCGGCGATCTTTCGAGGATTGTTGGTGAGCAAACGTATCTTGTGAAGGCCTAGGTCGGCGAGGACTTGTGCACCAAGGCCAAACTCGCGAAGAGGCTGCCCGTCGCTTGCTGTTGCCGTTCTTGCGTGAAGCTTCTCGAAGAAGTGAAGCTCGCTTGTGACATTTCCGCGCGAGGGAAGGTAAACGATGACGCCGCTTCCCTCTGCTTCAATGCGGGCGACGGCTTCGCGAAGATGCCGTGACCCGTCACGCGGGGTTGAGGAAAAAACGTCGGCGATGGTGGAGCCTGCGTGCACGCGGCACAAGATCGACTCGCCTCTGGCGACATCACCCTTAACGAGCGCCAAGAATTCTCGGCCATCGAGCTTCACTTCGTAGGTGATGGCTTGCCAGGGCGTGGCGGTTTGATCGAGCGTGATGGTGGCTGCGTGCTTTCGGACGATGAGCCGTTCGGTAAAGAGTCTGTACTGAATGAGATCGGCGATCGTGACGATTTTGAGGCCATGTTTGGCGCCAAACGCTTCGAGGTCGGGCATCCGTGCCATCTCGCCATCGTCGCGCATGATCTCGCAAATCATGCCTGCGGGGGTGAGACCTGCGAGCGTTGCGAGATCAACGGAGCCTTCGGTTTGTCCGGTGCGAACAAGGACGCCGCCGCGCCGCGCACGAAGGGGAAACACGTGCCCCGGCGTTACGAGATCATCAGGTCGGCACTGCGGGTTTGCGAGCACGCGCGTCGTATGTGCGCGATCGGGTGCGCTGATGCCTGTCGTGACGCCGGTGCGTGCTTCGACGCTCACCGTGAACGCGGTGCCGAGAGGTGGACCGCTGCGGCCAGGGCTCCGCATCATGGGCAACCCGAGGCGTTCGATAGCCTCTTCGGTAAGCGTTACGCAGATAAGGCCTCGCCCGTGCGTAGCCATGAAATTGATGTCGTCGGCGGTGACAAATTGGGCCGCCATGCACAGGTCGCCTTCGTTTTCGCGGTCTTCATCGTCAACGAGAATGACCATTTTGCCGGTGCGAATGTCGGCAATGGCGTCGTTGATGCGTTCGAGAAGAAGCGGGTCGATGGTGTGCATGGCAGAGTGCTTAGAGGTAGCCGTTTTGTTTGAGCAGGGTGGGCCAATCGGTTTTTGGAAATTGGTGAAGCCTTGCGACATAGCGAGCGATGAGGTCGATCTCGAGATTGAGGCGCCCGCCGACGGCGATCGTGCCTAACTTTGTGTGCGCTTGTGTGATCGGAATGATCACAACGCCGAACGTTGAATCGTCCACTTCATTTACTGTAAGGCTCACCCCAGCGACGGAGACGGAGCCCTTTTCGGCGATAAAGGGAATGAGGCTATTTGGCGCTCGAAACGTCAGCCGTTGGGCTTCGCCAAGCCTGTCGCGACGAACAAGCTCGGTGAGGCCATCGACGTGTCCGCTGACAAGGTGGCCTCCGATGGGATCGCCGAAACGCGCTGCGCGTTCGAGGTGCACGGACTCGCCAATGCGCGCATCTCTTAGCGTGGTTCGATTCAGGGTTTCGATCGATGCATCGACTTCGAAGCTGCCGCCGTCCCATGCGACAACGGAGAGACAAGCCCCATCGAGCGCGATCGATTCGCCAAGTACGTAGGGCCTTTCGTTGCAGAGGGTGCTTTGGACGCGCAAACGTGCGCCGGCTGACAAAGGGCGCTTGTCAATCAGCTTGCCCAATTCTTGCACGAGGCCGGTGAACACAGGCGTCGCTGTAGTGTCGTGGGGCGGGGCCGTAAAGGTGCGAGTTTCAGGCCCCCAGAAAGGCGTTCATTGGCGATCTTGATCTGCCGCCCCTGTGTCGCTTCGAAAGGGGCTCGCTCACTGAGGGGCGGAACCTTTCGATTGCCGTTCGAGATTTCTCGCAACAAGTAAGGCGGGGATCAGGATCAGGAACCCAACGAGGTAGCCCAAGTTCTCCTCCCCAAGTTGTCGTCCAACCCCAATGCTGGCGCAAAGAGCGAAGGAGCTGCCCAGCACAAGCGCCAATAGTTTTCCGGTGTGAGGCTCGCGCTTTTTTGTAGGTCCTAAGTTCATGGATCGACAGACGACTGCGACCTCAGCCGTATTCACGCATTAGGAGCCTTCGCGTCACTTTCGAACGGGGTTCGTGTCGCCACTGATGAGTCGCTGGTAGCAGGCGAGCGCTTCGCGAATGACCTTGTTCGCTTCGAAAGGGCCTTCGAAATCGGACACGTGAACCTTCTTGTTCTCGAGCGTCTTGTAGTCCTCGAAGAACCGTTTGAGCTCGATGAGCACGTGCGGAGGGACTTCTCGGATGTGGCTGTATTCGCGCACGGCAGGGTCGTCGAGGTGTACGGCGATGATTTTGTCGTCGATGCCTTTTTCGTCTTCCATGCGCATGAAGCCGATGGCGCGTGCATGCATGATGCACATAGGCGCGACGGGTTCTTGGCAAAGCACGAGAACGTCGAGGGGGTCACCGTCGTCGCAGAATGTTTGTGGGATGAATCCGTAATTGGCCGGATAGTGCACGGCGCTAAAGAGGATGCGATCGACCTTGAGGAGGCCCGTATCCTTGTCGAGCTCGTATTTGACCTTTGACCCTTTCGGGATTTCGATAAAGGCGCTGAACGATTCTTCGACAGGCTCGTTGATGATAATGCCGTGCCAGGGATGCGTCGCAACCATCGAGAGCTTCATGAGGGGAACGCTACCGCAGTGCGGGAGCCTTCATGCACTTTCTGACAGCCGCTAATCGGTCCCGGCGTCAGCTGAAGGTGAACCGTCAAGTACCGAACTGTCGGCTGTCGCGTCGAGTGGCGCGGAAGCGTCGATATCGGAGATTGGCGCGAAGCGAACGACGACGCGAATATGCAGATTTGCGCACGTGCCGTTCCGAATCCTGACGTACCCGTCTTTTGCCGCAAGCACCTCGGTGATGTCGCCGCTGCCAAGCGTAAAGTCTTCGACACCGTCGTTGACATTGGTTGCAAAGGCGACGTACGGCTCGACGGAAACAACGCGCCGCGTTTGGAAGTCCGGCAAGCTAAATTGGACCGTCAGGCCTCCCTTGAAATCGTCCCAGGGTGCGTCAAGACTGACCGACTCCCACGTGTTGGCGTCGATCGCTGAGCCGTGATCAATGAGAGCGCCCGAAGGATCGCATACACGCGGCTGACACGCGCTCGTGCTGTGCCAAATCGTTGCGACCGTTCCTGCGGCCAAAATAGCCCATATCGGGTTACGCATTGAGCCACTCCGCAGCTTCGATCGCGTGGTAGGTGAGGATCATATCGGCTCCGGCGCGCTTGATTGAGGTGAGGACTTCGAGGATGGCACGTTCGCGCACGATCATACCAGCCCGAGCAGCGGCCTCTAGCATCGCGTACTCGCCCGACACGCTGTACGCAGCGAGCGGTAGTGCGCTTGAGGCACGCACCTTTGCGATGACATCGAGGTATGAGAGCGCCGGTTTGACCATGAGAATGTCTGCGCCTTCATTCTCATCGAGGGCTGCTTCGCGAAGCGCTTCGCGCGCGTTTGCTGGGTCCATTTGGTAGCCCGCACGGTCGCCAAATTGCGGAGCGCAGTCTGCTGCCTCGCGGAACGGGCCGTAGAACGAGCTCGCATACTTGACGGCGTAACTCATGATGATCGTCTGCGTGAACCCTTCTCCATCGAGAGCGGTGCGAATAGCGCCGACGCGGCCGTCCATCATGTCGCTTGGAGCGATGATGTCGGCTCCTGCGCGCGCATGCAGGACGGCCATTTGGGAAAGAATGTTGACAGTCGCGTCGTTGTCGACTTCGAGCCCGCGCCGCGTTTGATGAAGCACGCCGCAGTGGCCGTGATCGGTGTACTCGTCGACGCAGACGTCGGTCATGACGATGAGGTCGGCCGTAGCCTCTTTCATGCTGGCGACCGCGCGACAAACGGGACCGTTGGGATCGCAAGCGCTCGACCCTTTTGCATCTTTCGTCTTGGGTAAGCCGAAGAGGATGACGCCGCCGATTCCTCGCTTTGAGGCTTGTCTTGCAACTTCGGCGGCCATCGAGACCGGCAACTGAGACACGCCCGGCATGCTTTCGATGGGGCGAGGCGCGTCGATCGCTTCGTTGAAAAAGAGCGGCAAGATCAATTGCGATGGCGACAGCGTGGTTTCACGCACCAGCGCACGCAGCGCCGGTGTCGCGCGCAATCTTCGAAGTCTGACATGCGGAAAGCCGAGCATGGCGCGCATCATGCCGTTTCGCGCGCCTTTC
>JAHFDZ010000094.1:18260-19934 GCA_023248745.1 Myxococcales bacterium
TTCGTCGAAGTCTTCTTGCGGAGTTTGGTGGCGCCCTCGGGACGACGCAGTGTGCTCATTTGGGGTAGGGTCTGCGCCATGCGCAAGGCTTCGTCGTTCCGTGCTCTTGTTGGCCTCTTGTTGGGTACGCTCTCCGCCTCAGCGGTTGCGTCGTCCTGCGGCGCACGCAGCGAGCTGATGATCGACCTTCCCGATGCGACGCTGGACGTCGCAGTTGACGCGAATGTGCGCGATGTTCGCGATGCGCGCGATGCGCGCGACGTCGTCGATGCGCAAGACGTGCTGCCTCCGATCGACGTGACGCCTCAACCGGATTCGAGCAAAATCGATTGCCCAACCGGCGAGACCTATATTTATCTGATCACGACAAGTTACGAACTTTACGCGTTCTATCCGCCGGACAATCGCTTCATTTTCATCGGCAAAATCTCATGCCCAAACCAAGGCACCGAAACACCGTTTTCGATGGCGGTCGATCGCAAGGGTGTGGCCTATGTTGTATACAGCGATGGTCGACTCTTTCGCGTGAGCACGCTCACAGCGGCATGTGTCGCAACGACGTATGTCCCGAAGCAAATCGATGGCACGACCACATTTGGCATGGGCTTTTCGAGCGAGCAGGGCGGTCTCACGGAAAAGCTGTACATTGCAACTGACACCACGAATAACTTCCTCGGAACGATCGATACGACGGCGTACAAACTCAGTAAAATTGGGGAATTTACTTCGAAGGTTAGCCGTGCGGAGCTCACCGGTACGGGCGCCGGAGGGCTCTACGCATTTTATACCGATGACGTCGACGCTTACATTGGCCAGATCGACAAAACGAACGCTAAACTAACCGGCGAGTCGAAGCTTCCGGGGGTCCAATTGGGTCAGGGCTGGGCGTTCGCATTCTGGGGAGGCGACTTCTACTTGTTTACAGCACCAAGCGGTCAATCGATCGTGACGCGTTTCCGGCCGAGCAACAATTCTGTCGTCGAAGTTGCACGCCTCTCTTCCATCATCGTTGGCGCCGGTGTCTCAACCTGTGCGCCGCAGCAATAACATCAGACACTCATGTCGTTAGGCGCACTTTTGGTTCAGCGTGGCATCGCGACATCGCGGCATCTTGAGGATGCGCTCGCTTGTCAGGTGATTTACGGCGACGATCTCGTCACGAACCTTCTTGAAGTGGCCTACCTCGACGAAACTCTCGTGCTCGCGGCACTCTCAGAATGGCACGGCTTGCCGGCGGCGGCGGCCGGAGCGTTGTCGGTCGAAGCGGCCGCAAAGCCACGTGTCCCTGCAGCGCTCGCCCGCGAATGGGAAATTGTTCCTATGTCTTGGCAGAAGGGTGTGCTCACCGTTGCAGTTGCGAGCCCTCTGGCGCGCAAGGCCGAAGAAGAACTTGAGCGCGAGCTCGGGTGTTCGGTTGCGCAACGTGTGACCTTGCTCGTGCGCGTGCGTGAGGCGCTTCGTACGCATTTTCGTGTCGGTACCGATCCGCGCGTTGACCGCTTGCTGGTGCGCCTCGCGGGCGAACGCGATCCAGCGTCGGCTCGCAAGACGATTCCGTCTGAGCATCCTACGTTGAACTTCCGTTCGCCGCGACCCGAGCCGCGGACTTCAAGTCTGCCGCCAGAGCGGCCGTCGGTCCCGCCGCCAAATCGCCAGCTCGCTCCGTTGATCGAA
>JAHFDZ010000335.1 GCA_023248745.1 Myxococcales bacterium
ACCTTCTCGCCTCGGAGAATTGTGAACGTGGCCTTGTCAAAAAGGGGGCGGAGGCCATAGGCCTTCGTAATCGCGTGGGCGGTAAGTACGGGCATCGCGTGGCCATGTAGCAGGGACGGGCGCGCGCGGGGGGGCTTGGAATCGGAGCTGCGGCCCTTCAGGGTCGCTCGCGGAGAGAGGGTCGACGTGGGCCCCTCGCGAGTCGGCTTAACGATGAGCACTCGTTTCAGTCGGAAGATTCCGGCGTCAGTCAGTCGACGATGAGCCGCGATCATAGAGATGGCTCGAACAAGGAACAAGTGAAGGCATGACCGTCGTTGCTCGTCGCGAGCTATGAGAACCGACATGACGATGGGAACAACAACGCTGCCCGTCGGCGCTGGCTACGCCAATTCAGTTATCGCACGCTACTCGTTGAAACCCACAAGCGACATTGCGCCTTACCGCACCGGCGAGCGCGAAGGCGCACCCCATTCGAGCATGCGCCCGTCGCAACAGTCTTTGAGCCGTCTTGCTATTCACCGGTTGGAAAGAGATCGTATTCGCAGTCCGCACCGTCGCCGTTGCACTTGCTCGCGCATGCCTCGATCTTCGCAATCCCTGCTTTGGAATATCGACTCAGCGCGGTTTCACAATCGGTGCGCGTCTGTGGACACTTCTGCTTCAATCGCGCGCACGCGTCGACAGCGGCGTTCGTCTTGTCGCGGCACGAGACAGAATTTGCGTCTCCCCGTCCGACGCATTTGTTTCGACCCAAAGTCACCACGGTTTGGTTGAACACAGCCGGAATCAGAACCTGCAATGCGACGCGGCAGTACTTTGCATCTGCCTTCGCGCAGCCGCCACAAGAGGGCGAAGGCCCCTTGTACGCATCTTGGCAACTGGGCTTCGCAGGGTCGTGCGAGCGCATGTGGGCTTCGTCAATTTTGTATTCAGCGACCAGTCCCTTCCAATCACTCGACCCGAACGTCACGCGCTGCGGCGCCCCTTTTTCGCACACACTGGTCCCTTGATAAATTTCATATAGTTCGAAAACTTGACCATCTGTGACGTCATACATTCCGTTGAGTCGCGAAACCAATTCCTTCGCGAACAGGTATTTTGGCACTTTCCCGAGCGCCTGCTCGAGCGCTGCATACCCCGCGGTGCCCCTCGAAAAGCGAATGACATCGACGTTGTTTTGGGCAGGCATTATTAGCTCGTCGCCAAGTCCGCGATACTTCATCCCACACAGGTCTCCCGGAACATAGGAAGCCGCGTCCTTCGGTGTCCCTTCCATCGGTTCTCGCTTCCGCGGAGCGGGTCGCTCAGCGATCGTCTCGCGTGCAGTTGTGCTTCGTGCAGCCGCTGCTTGGATACGTTCCCACTCGGGTCCCGTCGGTCCCACCACAACACCGTCGCGAATCTGAATAAGAAAGCGCGTGCCGGCACTGTGACCAGACTGTCCTAGGACAAACTTGATTGTCGAAAGATCGGCTTTTGACAGCTCTTCGAACGTTGCCCATCGACCGCCACCCGGCGGGAGCTCGATCACGGCCTTCACAGCAACTTGAGGCGCTTGTGCCAGCGGAACAGGATCCGCGGCACCACCACAACCCGCAAGCGTTGCAGCGAGGGTCAGAAAAATCTCACGGTCAATCTTCATGGTGCGAGTATCGCCTGCCATCTGCCGCTCTGCCAAGATGAGATTCTCTCGACGCGTAGGCAAAGTGCGGAGGTCGCATCGACGGTACTTCGAAAGTATGTAGAGAGGACCATCGCTGCTTTGCACCCGGAGATTGGATGTGCTGCCGAAGGTGGCCGTCGACGAGGTTGCACCAAGTCTTCGTTGGGCTAATTTCGAGATACAGTTCGCCACCATGTACGTGAGCGATGGAAAAGACCGGGTCATCGAGCTGTCGAATCTGCCGCGCAGCAACGCCGGAGCGCCGCGCAAGAGGCGAGGTCGGGTGACGCCGGCTGTGCGAAGGCCTCGCGTAAGGTGCTCACAATTTTTGTATTCGTCGAGGCTGTACGAGAGGCACAGCTCTTCGGGCTGTCCGCGAAGCCGGTCGAGCACGGCAACGAGGTTCGGCTGAATCGGCATCACGCGTTGGGCGTGAGCGGTCTTCGGCGCCTTGGTGCGTCCGGTTCGTGCTTCGGTTGCTGTCGATACGTTGATGGTGCCAGCTCCGAGATCGACGTCTTGCCATGTGAGCGCTCGCACATCGCCTGGGCGAAGGCGGCGGTGTCGCGAAGGGCTTGTGGAACGTCAGGACAATTGACGAACTGCAAGAGCCAAGGGCGTTGTCGCGAATCACCGCTCTTGGGTGGGACGAGCCCCACATGAAGAGGGGAGTCGAGAACGCGGAGTGAACGATCGCGCGCGCCGGACTTCGCAGCGTCGCCTTGATTTGCACAAGCGATCTGGCATACAAAGCTCTCGCTAAGTGATGGCGCCAAGAATGAAGCCACCACGCGAGCCGACGTTCCTAGGTCACGGAGGCAACTGAAATGTTCTCGTCAATCTTCGGTCCAACTCGATCCGAAATCTGGCATCAACTCGAGTGCCAAATTGGCGGCAGAATTGTCGAACGTGGTTTTTGGAATGGTGGCGAAGCGCTGGTCGCACGTGTTCAAAATTGGACCGTAACGCTCGACGAGTACGCGCAAACGATGCTGGTCAACACAACCCCGGTGGTCATCACTCACACGCGCATGCGCGCGCCGTTTGGCAATCCGTCGCGATTTCGGTTCGTGATTCACAGAACGGGACTTCTCGATGAACTCGGAAAATTGTTTGGAATGCAGGATGTTGAAGTGGGAGAACCAGAATTCGATCGAAGCTTCATCCTCCAATCGAACGACCCCAGCAAGGTCCGCATGCTCTTCGGAAGCGCCGAACTGAGAGCGCTCGTGCAGCGGCAGGCGAACATTCACCTCTCGATCGTCGACGACGAAGGTTGGTTCGGAGAACGCTATCATCCCGACGTGAACGTCCTTGTTTTTGACGTCGCGGAATCGATAGATGACACGGCTCGCTTGAAGGGATTGTTTGATATTTTCGCCGAGACGCTAGATTCGCTCTCGCGGATGAATGTGGGAACGCGCATCTATCGCTGAGGTGGATCGCGACGCTTCAGCGTGAGTGTTCGAGCGCCCTGAATTGCCTCCAGGCCACTTGGTTGTCAACCCCAGCGCTCGTTCCTGTGCCCGCACAATGCGATCGAGTGCCCAACGGAGAGCGCTTGGGCGATGGATGCTCCGACCAAGAGCGCGACGATGATGGCGACGAGCGCGAGCACGATTTTCAAAATGAAGGTCCCGATGACGGGCAAAGAACCGGGGTCATACGTAGTTAAGCTACTTGCCCAATTATCGCCTGCGAGGCTGCCCAGCCACGCGAGCGGAATGATAATGGTCAACGCGATCAGGGACGGAAACGAGGGCCCAAGGCCAAAGGTGCGGCGTCGTGAACACGAATCCGAGCCCTCGGCAAAATTCGGCCACTTCGCCAAAGAAGCCCGGCTTTTGCGACGAGTCAGTGCCGCGATGCTAGCCAGGCTTCGTTCGGCCGTCCTAAGGACTCTTGCGAGAGCGGCGACGCGCGATGACAAGCCCTAGCCCTGCGATCGCGGCAACGCCCACGGGCGTGCCGATTGGCGTGGGTGTACCGGGAGCTGTTGAACATTTCGTGATCACGTCGCCGGTGACCTGACCTTTGACGCTAAACTCAAAGTTGCAATCGCTTACATCGTTGACGTCGATGTACTGATTGTCGCAGAAGAGGCCGCCTTGCGGCTTGTCGCACTTCGTTGTGCAGCCACCGGTCAAGTCGGTTGTGCAATCGACGTCGCACTGAATGTTCGCTTCGACGGTGCATGAGCCGTCGCAACTGCTGTTGCACTTCGTATCGCAGTCGGTCGCGCCGGTCTGGACAGTGCACTTCTCTTGGCATTTTGTGTCGCAACCTGCGGTGCACTGTGAAGAACAGTTGTTGCCCTTGCAGCTGCCGCTGCAGCTCGCCTTGCAATCGACCGAGCAGTAGTCCTTACAGACGAACGTGTCGGGTTGCTTCGTGCACTCTGTCTTGCACTTTGTGTTGCAGGTCTCCGTGCAACTGCCGGACGCGGATGCTTTGCACTTGCCTCCACAGGTCGCGGTAAAACTCACGGGTGTACATTTCGCCGAGCAACCACCTGACGTCTCGAAGTGACAAGTCGTGGTGTCGTGGATCGTGACATCGCCTTTGCTTGTCTTGCAGGTGAATTCGGCAAACGCGCTCGACGTAATGAATAGCGGAGCACTCAGCGCGATCACGCACACTGCGAGAAGATATTGGTTCATGACACGATCCTTTTTGAGGGTTTGTTCTCCGTAAGCAGCTTCTGTGCCCGGGGCAGTTTCCTGAAAACTTCCTCGCGCGGCTGCCATAGGCTTGCGGCGATCTTCGTCATGACGAATGTGAGGTGAGGCAAAACAGCTCACTACTCGCGAGGTCGCTACGGGTTTGCGACACCGGTGCAGCTTGAACCTCATCTTGCGCGCGTGCGCACTGGCGTGTTTTTTTCAACGCTGAGCGAGGCGAGATCGAACCTGACGGCGTCGTCGGCCGGTTGCGTGAGCACAGCGGTGAAGACGTTCAGAAGTGACTCTCTGTGCTTTCGCCGAAGCCGAGTCGATCGATATCGCGGGTTGCTCGATGCGCGCGCCCCGTCCACAGAGTGAAGAGGGCGGCCCCCTTGAGCACGAACCGCGAGGCATGAGAAGAAACCGAAATTCGGTGCAGCAAGCGCTCGTTGGCATAACGAAGGAGAAGAAGCTGGTAGTCCTCCTTTCGATCCTTTGAGAGCTTAAGTAGGCGCGCCAGAACCGACGCCGCGATGTTCGTCATCGGCTGCGTCATGTGAGGGCCTCAAGGTAGGGACGCATCACGTTGAAGATGCGGTCAGCCTTGGCTGCCTCGTGGAGTGCGTCGATGGTGTAGCCAGCCTTGCTTGCTCCTCGGGTTCGCCTTTTCGCGACGAAGTCGCGCAGCGCAGCGATTGCAACGTCGAGTCCGACATGGCGGCGATAACGGAAGCAGTCGGCCACCGTCTTCGCGGGTGTTGTGATCGCCACGGGAACTCCCTCGATGTTGCGAACTTCTTGTTCCGTGCGTTCTGGCGACGCCATGGGCTTGTACGATCTCAAGCTTGACGCTCTCGATCTTCGGCTTCCGCGCGCGCGTGTCGATCATGAGCCACACCGCGTGAGGGGCCTCGGTGGTTAGTCCGTGAATTTGCAGCGCGAAGAGCAAGCATACGGTTCCGTGCGGTACCCGAAGCGCAACGTTGGCCAAGCTGTGAAGCTCACTAACGTCGTTGTCGGCAAGACGGTAGAGACCGCGCGATGAGTGTTCGAGGACCCCTCGTGCAACAAGGCGCGCGAGGTATGCCGGCTTCATCGAGGTCGCGAGCGCGGATGAGGCCGCGCTGGGCGAGTTGAATGAGTTTGGCGGTCGGTCCGTTGGTTTATGGCCGTGCGGGCTCGAGTGAACGGTAAGCCCGGCCACGAGACGGAACGCACTTGCGGCTAACGCGACAAGGCGACTGTCGCAGGCTCACTACTACAATGAGCCTGACTCGCGTTTCTCGTACCTTAATCATGGCGATTCGTGCGTACGCAGGCGGCCGGCTGAGTGCGCAAGTGATTGCGCTTGGCGGCCCTGGCTGTCCCACT
>JAHFDZ010000336.1 GCA_023248745.1 Myxococcales bacterium
GCGAGGCTATGGTCCACCCAACACCATCCCTCGACGAGCCGCGCTCCGAACGACGGTCACGGCGAACTACGCCGCGCTCCCACGTGACCGACCCAAAATTGCAGCTGCCAACTCAACAAAAGCCGATTGCCGAAATGCCTGGAACGCTCGCGTAGAGCCGAGTCCTACCATGCTGCAAAGGTCTGCGCAACGACTGGCGCGCATATCTGTGGGGAAGAACATTACCAGCACTTACGGCGGCATTTCGCTGAGGGTGCGCAACGAGGCGCCACGAGGCCCCGATTGGAACGAAAAACGGCGACCGAATCGTGCCGGCCGCCGCTCATTGTCGAGGGAATGGCTACCTCATTGGAAGCCGCGCTCCGTTGGCTCGCCGTAGCCGAAGCCAACGATGCTTCGTCGCAAGAAGTCGATCACCGAGATGTAGTCGGAGACCGCTTGCATTGCCGCGATCGAGCCCTTCGTGATGGGAACGCCATTCTCGTCGAGCTTGGCGCGGTGCCAGGTTGAGCCGTTGACTTTGACTTCTTCGGTCTCGTAGGCGGCAAACAAGAGGTCGTTTGCGTGTTCGAGTATGCGCGCTCCTATGCCCTTTTGGACGGTCTTGCCGAAGATATTGTCCTTGCCGTAGCTGCGTGCAACATACACCTTACCGGTCGGGTCATGAAACTCGATGCGGCTGGCCAGGTTGGGATCGGCGTCACGCCCAAGCTCGTAGATGTCCATTTGATTGAGCCAATCGGCCTTCTGGTTTTCGGGCAGGTAGTTGAGCGTCCAAGCGATGAGGAAGCGTTGCACTTCCCATCCCACTTGTGGATCAACGACTGCGACGGAAGTTGGAGCATTGACCGGCAGCGCGTGTTCGAGGTCAGAGCAGATCGTCGTTCCATCCTTGGGGAAGCAAACTTCTGGCTTCGGTGACCAGTAGCTCGTCGTACCGATGGCTTGCGCTGGGAACTTCGTTCCGGTTTCGACAAGCGGCCTGCCTGTGACGTCTGCAGCGACGCGAACGCCACGGGTGAAGTCATCACCCGTCAGCATGTTGCCGAACCATCGACGGTAGCCGTCTGGGAAAATGTCGGCGAGTGAAACGGCCCGGAAGCGTCCGTCGAAGAAGTCCGAGCGGCTGTCGCTGACGAACTTGTCGACGGATTCGGTCATGAGCATCGGCGTCCAGATCTTCTTGTAATAGGAGCCGGCGTTCATCGTGTACTCGACCGCGAAGTCACCTTTGTCGCGCGCAACTGAACTCTCGAGTGGCGCGCCGCCAAACGCGATGTCTCCGAAGTAACCGGTAGCGCCGGTTGGGATTGTGAGAAGTGCGGTTCCGCCGCTGGAGTCGGCTGTCGATCGGAGGATTTTGTCTGCTCCTTGAAAGTGCGTGCCGCTCTCTGGTAGTGCGAGCGTGCGGCTGAAGTAGTCAAAGCCGATACCTGCCGCGAGTACGTTCTCACGAAGTTGCGAGATGAGGGCGGTGCGCGACTCTGGGTAGAGCGTGAAGTAGAGCGCCACGCTCTTGCTGATATCGCGAATCTTCTCTCCGGTGCGCTTGAGCCATCGACGCGCGCTTCCGCGCACGCTGAACGTCGATCGTCCACGGCGATAATCGGAGAAGATGTGGAGCATCTCGGCTTGTGAAGTGAGGAAGCTCAGTTGTTCGTACGGGTCGGCGCCGTTGTCGTGCCGGAATACGGCGGCGTTGCCGATGTCGGCTCGGTTGTCGCTCGCAAAGGCTGTTGCCACGCGGATGCGACCTTCGGGATCGATCGCGGGACCATGATCGCTCGGTCGCGAAGTCTCAGCGGTCGAAGCAATGCGAAGTTGTTTCCACTGCACGTAGTCGAGCGGCTGCGTTCGGCATCGCGATGCGCGTCCGTCGATCGAGACAATGAGGCCGTCGAGGAGAGGGCTCCAGGTGCCGTACTTTTGTTCGTCCCAGTTGTTTGGCTTGAACGCGGCGACGTCGACATCGTGACAATCTGAGATGAGCTTGGCCTCTTTTTGAAGTTGGGCGTAGTGGACGTCAGCACTCGTTGTTGCGTGATATTGCCAGCCACTGAGGCCGCCAAAGTCGTTGAGCTTGCTGAGCGCGATCCTTCCGGCGCGCGTTTTGGTTCCGTAGGTTGACGTATCGGCATACACGCCAACGGAGTCGCCGTAGAACATGCGCACCGCGCCGAAGTCGTACGCGCCTAGTCCGACGAGGTCTTGAGCAAACTCGCCCGGATAGTCCATGATCGACGACTGCATGAACATGGGCTGCAAGTTCTTCGCTTCTTCCTTTGTGGTTGGATCGAAGTATCGGGGACCCACGCATGTTGAGCCGTCCGCTGCGAGATCGGTGCACTCGGTCGTGACAGCGCCGTTGCGCGTGCGCAGCTGCCAGTATTGGGGTCGATAGTTGAACGCGTCCGAGGAGCTCACGAAGTTGTGACGCAAGCCCATGGAGTGTCCCATCTCGTGGCCAATGACGGCGTACTGCACGCGCTGCTCGATGAAGGTGCGCATGCGGTTTGCGCGGTCGAGTTGCTCACCCTTGCTTTGTGTGCGGTCGAACTTGCCGAATTTATTCTGCATCTCGTCGGCAAGCGATGCGACGGAGTAAGGTGCAGCCGCGAGCGCATCGCCATCGATGCGGCACGCTCCGCGCTTTTCGAGCACAGTCTCACGCATGAGGTCGAGTTGCCGTGCGAGTCCCGGGCTCTGCGTTTGCAGCTGCGAGACAGAGCTGCGCATGCCATCGACATAAGCCGCGGGTGACACGCCGGCGAGGCGTTGTGACGATGGAGTGACGAGCTGCGCATCGACGCCACTTGCGACGGCGGCGCCTCGTCTCGCTTCGTAGACGGCTTGGTTCGCCGATGGGGCTCGCGTGTCGGCAGTGACTTGCGCAAGCTCGTTGATTCTCGACCGAGCGAGGGATGCTTGCTCGGTGGTAATGGAGGGAAAATCAGCTGCTTTGGTGATGTTGAGGCCCGCTGCCGCTCCGAGGCGGGAGTAAACGCGATCGCGCGTCATCGGCGTGAATGCTCCGAACCCGGTTGCTTGTGCGGCGGCGGCGTAGTCACGCACGTTGGTGCCGTTGGTCACTTCTTCGGTCGTGAGCTCGCCGGTGACGTAGCGCATTTGATCGACGATGCCCTGTGAGGCCGTGCGATTGATGTGCGTGTACACGGTTACATTGGACGAAATTTTGCGACCCGTCAGAGGATCGGCGGCGTCCGCCATGATGCCCCAAGGGCCTTGGCTTTGGGGGCCATCCACGTTCATGATTTGCTGGTAGCGCAGATCGCCGAAGCGAACGATCGTGCTCTCTTTGCACGCCGCGAGTGTGCCGCCTTCTGCGTCGTTCCGCGCGCCGGTTCGGAAGAGTTCTCGGCATGCTTGAGCGGTGATGCCCGCAGGCAGGCGTCGACGTTCAGTAACGACACCTTGCGCGTTGATCACTTTTGGATCGCCGCACACTGCAGGATCGCCTGCCTCAACGGGGCTGTGACAGAGGACAACTGCTTCGGGCAGTTTGGCGAGTGCGATCACGCCTGCGGATAGGCCGCGGCGCTCACCGACTTCGCGTGCGAGTGCTGCGCAACTTTCTTCATTTCGGTTGCGTTCGGGGTAAGCGGCACCTCGACGACAATCGTCAACTTCGCGTGCAAGCGCGATCGCGTCTTCGTTCTCTTCTTGTTGGCCGGAGTAGACCGCGAATCGAGTGCAGTCGCTGCCGTTTGTAGCCTTACATTCCGCGTACTTCGCAACCTCACCCGCGGATCGCAACGCGACGTCCCATTCGTGCGACGCCCATTGCGTGCCTTCGAAGAAGTCGCTTGTTGAGTCGAACGCCTGATACCAAACGACGGGCTTCTGCGTGCGCAACTGATAGGGAAGCGTGCACTTGTGGGTGAACGCGTCGCACTGTGATCCACCGCGACCCGTCGCTGCAGTCACTGCAGTGCATTCGTCTGCAGTTCCATCACGATCGGAATCGCGGTTAGGGTCCTCACCAACGGGCGTGCTCTGTTTCGAGTTGCACACGATGGCGCCGTTCATGCTCGCAGGATCCGAGTAGAAGTGACTGCGTTCCCAAATGTCGTAGCGATTAACAAAGCGATGCCATCGTTCGTCGGTCATGCCGTATGCGGCGTCGTAGCCTCGCCGGTTGACGTCGAATGCGCCGTACGCACTGAAGCGAACACCATCCTGATCGATGGGTTGATAGTCATTGGGCTCAACTCGCCGAAACGATTGGCGTACCGTCAGTTCGACAGGCGTACATGAGCCCCACGGGCCTTTGCCGCTCGCATTGTCCGAGTCGAAGTCGCAGGCCGCCATTGCCTTGATGCCATACTCTTGCGCCCACGACACCTTGCTCAAGTCGATTGATTCTGGGCTCGCCATGACCTTGTTGGTGACGTCGAAATAGCCACCAGTTTGATCGAATAGTGGCGCGTTCACGTTCCCGGGATCGGTGACGGCGTAATCCATCGGATCGTACTTCACTCCATTCAGACCAAGGTCCGAGAGGATGTCGAAATGATACGCGTCGTTGATAAGGTTCTTCGAGAAGTCGACGCGGACATGCTCGCGCTCGTACCAAGGTCGATCGGTGGAATTTTCGCTGATGACGTTCGTTTCCTCGCCGGTTTGTGCGTTGTATTCGCGGCGGATGTCGAAGTGCGATTCGACACGAAACGCGAAGATCGCTTGACCCGAATTTTTGCCAGAGAGCGAAGGGGTGACGCCTTTGCCGTCGGTTGATTCGATTTGCTCATACGCCAAACGGCCGATCAATTTGTCTTCAGCGATTTCCCACTTGAGGATCGAAAGCTCGGAAGGGTTGCCAACGAAGAGGTCAGATTGTGTTGCACCGAATCCAACGTCGACGATCGTGGTGCGTGCGTAGAAGGAAGGATCGTCGAGAGGACTTTTCAAATCGTTGCCGAGGAAAAATGTTTTCGGAAGCGCGTTGGGTTGAACCCGGCTAATCGGGTCGCGTTCGCCGGCACAGCCAACAGAATACCCCTGCACGCACAATGCAGTGGACGTGAGCAATAAGGCGCGAGTGAATGGACGCATGGGCAGTCTCCACGAGAAGAAGGGCAAACGAAGGCGTCTGCGCACGCGAACCCGCGGCGCTCCTTCGCATATGCTGATGCCCTCGCAAAGTTCGCGCCAAACGAATAGGCCGACTTCATTGGGGCGAAATGATGTCGCGCGCTGACGATCGTTACGCGGTCGTTAGCATTCGCACCTGTCAGCGTCGCACTTTGCACAAAATGAGATCGTCAACATGCATGACGATTGAGTCGCGACGATTACTTAGGGGCGCCAAACTCCACGCGGACGAGTGCAAATTTGTTGCTCTCTTCCGCTGTCGTGATGACCCGAAAGGCTGTGACAGGACCAACAGCGCCAACCTCGGACTTCAAGCCACTCACGCGCTGATGCTCGGCTGCGAAGTAGATGGTGCGCTTGCCGTCTCGGACTAGTCGCACAAGATAGTCTCGCATTGGCGTACCACTCGAGACAAAGAGAGGCGTGTGGTTGCCGGTGTAGAAATTCTCGCCCTTCCAATTCAACTGGTAGGAGACGATCGGTTCGTCACTCGATCGTCGTTCGCGATAGTACGCATCGAACACCGCACGCTGTCCGTAGTGGGGCGCGAGTTTGACG
>JAHFDZ010000337.1 GCA_023248745.1 Myxococcales bacterium
TCACTTCAAAGAAATCAACGACGAGCACGGCCACGCAATGGGCGATGAAGTTCTGAGGCGCGTAGCCAAGGTGCTTGCGCGCCGCACACGCAAGGGCGACACGGTTGCTCGCTATGGCGGCGAAGAGTTCATCGTTGTCATCGCCGGCGCGCCGACGAACATGGCGCACAAAATCGGCGAACGCTATCGTCAAGGTGTGAACGAAATTGGACTCGGCGGAACCAACATCGAGGGCGTGACAATCAGCGTCGGTGTGGCGGTCTGGGACGGCAGCGGACCAAGACCGAACCGCGAGACTCTGCTCGAAGCTGCAGATCGAGCGCTGTACACGGCAAAACGCAGCGGTCGAAATCGCGTGGTGGTGCAAGTCGCCGCAGGACACGAGGTACGAACCACCGACGCTCCTGAGAAAGTGTTGTGACGTTGATCGTCCGCGATGCGAACACGTTCGATGTTGTCGAACGTGAACTCGCGCGCGGCACCGGTGACGATCCGGAGTTACCCAAACTGGCGAAGGAAGCCCTGGAGCTCGCGCAGAAAGCCGAGTTGCAGGCCGATGAATTCGTCGAACTTGCTGATCGCGATCCCGTCGTTACGGCACGCCTTCTCGCGGTTGCCAACTCGGCGCTCTACGCTCGGAGTGTTCCAACTGCGACAATCAAAAATGCGTTTTTGCGAATCGGCCTGCAAGCGTCGCGCGACGTTCTCTATCAAGTTGCGTACGGAGCCATGCTCGACGCGCCCAGAGAATTGCGTCACGAGATCGCTCTAACGTACGAACATGGCGTTCGTACCGCACGCATCGTACGCAGACTCGCATCGCGCTTCTCTCTCGATCCTCAGACCGCATTTCTCGCAGCTCTGCTCCACGACTTTGGTCGCGCTCGGTGTCTCCGGATCGCTACGAGGCGCTGTAAGAATGCACCGCAAAGTGAAATAGCGGCAGCCGTTGAGCAGTTTCACGCAACCGCGGGCAGTCAACTTGCGTCGGCCTGGAACCTACCTGTCGAAGTGCGCGAAGTCTGCAGCGTCCATCACGAACCGGGCACCAACAAACTCGCCGCGCTTGTAGCGCTATGCGATTTGCTCGAGCACGCAACCGCGGATGACGCCCAAGAACCTAACGTCAATATTGTTGACAAATCGTTCGAGTACCTCAGCGTCAGCGCCGAAGAGTGCGAGGAGTTCATCAATTTGGCGCGCGCCGAGAAGCAAGAGCATATGGAGTAGTCCGCGCAGTAACACGGTAACCCCATGACACGGCTCCAGTCTCATGCGTCAATACGCGTCATGACGACACGCACGGCTCTCTCCTTCGCGACTCTTCTCTCGATGGCTTGCGGCACGCCAACACCACCCGCGTCATCGAGTTCCGCATCAGAACTTGCCGCGCTCGTGGGCGACGGAGGCATTCCAGCAACGAACAGCGTGATGGAGGCGAAAGCGGCTGTCCCTGATTCGCCCCCCCCACCGAAGGGCGAATGCAGGACGAACGAGGACTGCCGCTCGGGCCATATTTGCAAGGTCTTATCCGTTCCCTACCCGTGCGCGGCGGGCGCTTTGTGTCCCGCTGTCATGGTGGACAAGCACGTTTGCATCCTCGCACCACGCACTCCGTAGGGTTGACGATCTTCAGCAAATTTAGGGCTCGTTCACTCGTAACGTTAACGTTACGAGCAGCGCGTCCCTATTTTTATGCGGCAATCTTCTTCTTCGGCTTTTTCCTTGGCGCTCTGCCCTCAGCCCGCAAGCGATAAACGAAGGCCAACACTTCGGCGACAGCACCATAGGTATCGACCGGAACGCGTTTGCCCACACGCACTCGCTGAGCAAGCGCCCGCGCAAGCGGAGGTACGCGCATGATGAACACACCGTGCTCTTGTGCGAGCTCACGAATGTAGAGCGCAATTTCGTCGTAGCCTTTTGCGACGACAACGGGTGCACCTTCGTCAGGTCGATACCGCAGCGCGACAGAGACGTGCGTTGGGTTGGTGACGATGACATCGGCTTGCGCGACTTGCTTTGCGACACCACGGCGAATGCGTTCTCGTGCGAGCGCTCGCATCTTGTGTTTGATCTTCGGATCGCCTTCTTGCTGCTTGTGCTCTTCCTTGATCTCCTGCTTCGACATCTTCATTTCTTTTTCAGTCTTGAAGTAGCTCTGCGCATAGTCCGCGAGCGCAAGCACGACGAGCACGAGACAAGTACGCACCGCAAGACGTCCCACGATTGCCAAGAGCCCTTCGGTCGCAGAAACAAGGCCGGTACTGGTGTACCGAACGAGCACCGGGAACGCCTCGTTGACGGTGGAGTACGCGACGTAGCCCACAATCCCGACGCGAAGCGCGTTGAATGTGAGCTCAGTCAAAATGTGCTTGAACGAGAGCATTTGCCCGAGCTTTCCAATGGGGTCCATGCGACTCCACTTCGGCATTGCCAGCTCGAGCTTTGGATGCCAACCCGCTTCAACGAAGCCAATCGCGACGGCTGCCACCATTGCCGCACACGCACACGGAAAGATGGTCCACCCGAGCGTCTTTACTAGGCGTGCACCAAGATCGGCTTGGGAACCCCGAAGGAGATCAAAGGGCTCTCCAAAGCAACGCATCGAAAATTCGCGAACACGGTCGACCAGGCTGCTCATCGACGACGCGAGCACAACGAGTACCGCAACCGTAGCCGCAATGCCGCCGGCGTCACGCGCGCGCGCAAATTGGCCTTCATCGCGCGCTTTTTTGCGTCGCTCCGGGGTCGCGTCTTCGGTCTTGGACTGGTCGTCCGACATCGCCTAAAGCCCCGCGATGGCGATAATGACGCGCTCGATGCGTGGTCCAACCTCTTGCATGTCGGCCAACATGGAGAGTGCGATATCGGGCAGAGCCATCGTCATCGTCGCCGCGCCAGCCGAGAGTGTGATCCCGAACCCGATTGAGAAAATTTGCATCGAAGGTGCCGCGCGCGAAATGAACGCAAGCGCTACGTTTGCCACAAAAAGTACAGCGAGAACGGGAAGCGCCAGTCGCAGGCCGTGCGCGATCGACAGAACAGAGAGCTCAACCAACGTTCGCGTGGCGAGCGCTGGATTGTGAACACTGCCGACAGGTAGGACACGAAAGCTTGCAATCACAGATCCGAGAACAACTCGGTGCAAGCCGAACGCCATCGCAATGAGCAGCGAGAGATTTCGAACGAGCCGCGTGATGCCGGTTTCGCTGACCTCGGCGTGTGGGTCGAACAAGCTCGCAATGCTGAGGCCCATAATGGGCGACATAATCTCACCTGCGATTTGCGCGGAGACAAGGCTGAGTCGTGCAACGAACCCCATCGCGAAGCCGACGATAAATTCAAATGGCACCGCGAAGATTACGTTTTCTACGGAATCCATTGCTGGCGCCTTCGACAGTCCGTGCACCAGCAGCGCCATAAACACGGAGAGCGCTGTTCGAACGCGAATCGGCGCACTCGTCCAAATGAGCGGTGCACCGATAAGCACGCCGGCAGTGCGCGCTGTCTCGAGGGCGAGCGTCGCAAGCTCGGCGGGCATGCCCGCTAAACTCACTTCACAACCTCCGTAATCGAAGCGATCGAATGCCGCGTGTACTCCACGAGCAGCTGCAAAATGTACGGGCCACCGATCACCATCGCGAGCGAAAGCGCGATCAACTTCATCGTAAAGGTCACGCTCTGCTCATTCACCTGCGTCGCGGTTTGAATGATGCCCACCACCAAACCCACAACCAATGCAGCAAGGAGCGCAGGTCCTGCAACCTGCGCGACCATCAACATGGCGTTGCGGAGTAATTCGAGAGCACCGTCGATCGTCATCGGAAGCTCTGCAAGAGCGAGGAGACAACTAGGTTCCACCCGTCGGCGAGTACAAACAAAAGTAACTTCAACGGTAAGCTTAAGGTCGTCGGCGAGACGAACATCATGCCCATCGCCATCAGAATCGACGCCACTGCAAGATCGACGACGAGGAACGGCAACAGGATGACGACACCCATCTGAAACGCCGTGGTCAACTCGCTCACGACGAACGCTGGCATCGCGATCCGCATCGGCACATCTTCGGCCTTGTCGGGCAGTTTCAAGTTCGAAGCGGTGTAGAAGAGCTCTAGATCCGAGTGACGCGTCTGACGGAGCATAAAAATCTTGAGCGGCTCGCTTCCCTTTTCGAGCGCCACGACGTCGCTAATCGCACCGCGTCGATAGGGTTCGAACGCATCGTGCTCAATCTGTTTCGCGACCGGCGTCATCGTAAACATGGTGATAAACAGCGCGAGACCGACGAGTACTTGCGTAGGTGGCGTCTGCTGCGTACCGAGGCCTTGTCGCAAAAAGGAGAGGACCACAGCGGAGCGAACAAATGAGGTTGTCGTCAAGACGATCGCTGGAAGCAGCGACATGATGGTCATGACGAAGAGCAGCTTCAGCTGCGTCGCCGTTGCGCCACCATTTCCGCCGAGAAGCGATCCGATATCGTTCATCGCTGCCTTCCAGCCCGACGCCGCAATCCGTTGGCTTGACCTTCAACCCCCGAAGCGCTTGAGGGCGCGGGCGGCACGGATGCTGGCGCGGCACGGGGCGCCTCAACGGGTGGTTGCGACATGCGCACTTCGCTTTTCGGCTCTGCGCGCTCACCCTCGTTTCGCGTGCGAGGTGCACGAGGCTGCGACGGTGTGCGTGTCGAACGGCGCTCGGAAACTTCGCGCGCTTTGCTCGCAAGAAACTCTGCGGTCGACTGAGGCACCGGTGCATCCGCTGGCTCGTCAGCCACCTCGTATCGTCGTTGCGACGCGGTCTGCCGTTGAGGCTCATCGCGAGGACGGTCGTATCGGGATCGTTCGTCACGAGGACGCTCGTCGCGAGGGCGATCCTCTCGCGTTCGATCGTCGCGCCGCTCGTCACGAGGACGCTCGTCGCGAGGACGCTCGTCGCGAGGACGCTCTACGTGCTCATCGCGCGAACGCTCGAAGCGATCTTTGACCGAGGGTGGATCGGGCAATTGCGAATCTGACCCTTCGCCATCGGACAAGTCATCGTGCGCCGCTGCTTGATTCGGTCGCGCGGCAAGCAGCCCCTTGAGAGCCTCGGCAAATCCACCGATGGTCCTCGGCGTTGGTGAAGGTGCTTTACCTTCTCCCGATCGCGGGTTCTCGGGCAAGATCGGCGAGCGCAGTTCAATTTCTGCGTCTGGCTCAACCTGCGTGTCGGGTTTGAGCCACGCAAGCCTGCGAATGCCAGCTTCGCTAACACCGAGAAGGAGCACACGGCCACCCACATACGCGGTGACTAGGTAAGCTTGTTGACCAACGCGCACCGTATCGAGCACGCGAAGGCTTCCACCGCCACGCACACCTGGAATTGCGATTCGCTTCTTCTTGACGTACCAAGCCGCTCCGCCCAGCGCACCAAGGAGAATCAAAACCATCAGCGCGTTCTTCCACCCGTCAGAACTGCTGGAGGTGTTCGCGCCCTTTGGCGTGCTCCCTTTGTTGTCTTTCGGCATGACGTCGTTGAGCGGCGTCGATGGCTTGGTAGCTGCATTCACCACGGGTTCCGCAGGCGGCTGTGGTGGTTGCTCGAGAGGTTTCGCCTCGAC
>JAHFDZ010000338.1 GCA_023248745.1 Myxococcales bacterium
CGCTACGGATGCGCTCAAGGAGCCGACAGCACTTCCCGTTCGAGCACATCGAGCGGGAGCGGGCCTCGCCGAAGGACAGCGTCGTGGAACTCCTTGAGATCGAAACGCGCTCCAAGCGCCAGGGTACGCTTTTTTCGTAACTCTCTTAGTTTCAATTCGCCAATTTTGTAGGCGAGCGCTTGTCCGGGCCACGTGATGTACCGGTCAATTTCATTGACGACATCGAGCTCGGTCTTCGCCGCGTTATCCATGAAAAAATCGATTGCGCGCTGACGCGACCACTTGAGGTGGTGAATACCCGTGTCGACAACAAGGCGAATGGCGCGCCACATCTCGTAAGTGAGCTGTCCGAACTTTGCGTACGGATCGTCGTAAACCCCCATCTCTTCGCCGAGGCTTTCGGCGTACAGCGCCCAACCCTCAACATAAGCGGTGCAATCGGCGTTGCGGCGAAATTGAGGCAGATTCTCCTGCTCCATCGCAAGCGCGGTTTGAAGGTGATGCCCCGGAACCGATTCGTGCAAGGTGAGTGCGACCATTTCCCATTTCGGGCGCGCCTCGGGCTTGTACAAGTTGACGAAGAACGTGCCGGCGCGAGAACCATCCGCTGCGGCTTGGCGATAGTAGGCAGTCGTCGTGTCGGGCGCGAGATGCGCCGGAATGGACGAAACACCGTAGGACGTACGCGGCAGTCGTTTGAAAATGCGCACGAGGAGAGGATCGATCTGCTTGCTCAGGTCTCGATACGCGGTGAGCAGCTCACCACCTTCCTTGAAGAAGAAGCGCGGGTCGGTCCGCAAAAATGCGAAGAACTCTTTGAGAGAGCCACTGAAACCAGCCCGTGTCTTAACCGTCTCCATCTCGGCGCGGATTCGAGCGACTTCTCGCAGCCCGATCGCATGAACCTCGTCGGATTCTAACTTTGTCGTCGTGTGCAAGCGAACGAGATGCGCGTAGGCTTCGCGCCCACGCGGAAGCTGCCACACGCCGACGTCACTCTTGCACGCGGGCAAGTAAGTCCCGATCCAAAAGTCGCGCAGCTTTTGAAACGACGGAACAACGTTGTCGAGAATTGCGCGCTTGGCGTCACTCGCAAGTCGATCGCGCTCCTCAACGGGAAAGGGCGACGTCGCGACACTCGCCGCCTTCAGGTACGGAGCAAAAAATGGGCTCTTGGTCGCGTCTGTTACGATCTGCTTCTCAATCTGATTCACCACCCGTTGCATCGCGATCTGAGGATGCGTGATGCCCAAGCGGACTCCCTCGGAGAGAAGCGCGATCGTCTGATCCATGTACGAAGAGAAAGCCCTTAGGCGCGCGTTCCAATCCGCAAAGTGCTTCGCCGTTGTAAACGGCAGAGCGTCCGCGAGATCGTCCGAAGTCTGAATACCGCCGCGCTGGTTGATCGCGAGCAGATGGTGCTTGAACGGCTGCGCTTCGATGGCTTCTTCGTATTTGCGTCGGAAGAGATCGTAGCTAAGCGCGTCTTCGGCAGGTAGGCGCGCGCGGTCCACCTTCGCGATTTTGGCGAACACCTCTTTGTCATGCATCTCGCGCCGAGCGAAGGCCGCAAGGCTCACGTCATTCCAACGTGTCGCAAAACGCAGGTCACCGAGCTCCGAAGCCCAAACGGGAGACTCACGCATGTCGTGTTCCCATTCTTCAGCAAAGATCGCGTGCAGCTGCTGCGATGCTGGGCTTTGGACCGCAGTCGTGGGTGAAAGAGGAACGGCAGCACCAGGCTCGACGCAACCCTCGAGGAAACAGAGAGCAAGGATAAAGGGCGCGAGTTTAGTCTTCGGTAAAGCGGCCATTCGCGGATCCTCGAACGAATGGGCGGAGAGCGCAATCGGGCCGCTTGCATTCGGCTTTCACTGGCAAGTCAACGATCGGCTGATAAGCGCGAACCCGCACGCACGCCACAAACGCTATTTTTGATGGGGTGTCGAGCTGAACGCATCGAAACTTGTGCTACCTCGGGTCTATTCGAGGTTTGCACATGGAACGTCGCCCCGCATTGTTCGTCTTTCTGTGCCTGTGCTTTGGCCTGTGCGGGTGCGCCTCTGACTCGGGCGTCGAAACGCCGACTATTGTAACTTCCACAGCTCCAAAAGGCACCGAGATGAACGGCGCGAGACTCAATGGGGTGCGCGCAAACGGCGTGAAGGTCAACGGCGCGAGCGTCGGCGAAGATTCGAGCGGTAGCTCTGGCGGTGCCGTCGACGCGGCAACACCAAACGACGCCAACCACGATTGACAATCACCCGCGCTCGTCGCCACCGACTACGCACGACCAGGACGAAACTTCTCGGCCCAATCCACACGCGCAGTGAACTGCATCACCACAAAGAGCGTTACGATCGCGGTGATGGTTATCGCTAGCCCCGTGAACCCTTCAAAGAAGAACGCGTACGAGAAGCCCACGAGGTAGACCAGCTGCGCCAACATGAGTTCACCGAAGGCGTGCCGCGGCCCGACCACGATACGAAAATACGTCGTGAGCAGACCGATCGACACAACCGCGCATATGGCAAACGCAAAGTGAATGGCGAGATGATCGACGAGATAGGCGAGCAGCAAGTGGAACGCGAAAAACGAGCACGCCACGAAGAAGTAATGCATCGGATGAATGCGCAAATTTCGCATCATCGAGATGACAAACGTCAGGAAGAAAAAGAAACCCAATGACACAGGCGCGAAAAACGAAATCCGCGCCGCTGTGGGTCCCGGGTTGAGCTTCTTTGGCATCGCAACGCCAACCCCATCGCCGCTGATCAGATTCTTATATTTCCACGTGAGCTCCCAACCCGATGCCGTTTTCTCTTTGCTCGTGGGCGATGTGGTGTTTGCGGGAAAGTCGACGGCATCGAAGTCTGTCACCATCACGAACTGAAAATCCCGCGCATTGGCAATGCCGTCACCGAATCGATACGTAAAGTTATCGAGCCCTTGCGACACATAGTGCACGTCAAGCGTGTGCTGACTTGCAGCCGCGGCTTGCGGAATGATCCCGGTGATCCCGCTCGTCGTTCTCTGCGTGAAAGGCACGGGCGTGCCATCGATGTCGAATCGGAAGTCGTCGAATTGACCGGTCGATGATGGAAACGCAAACGTCACGTGAAGTGGCCCTGCCTTGTCTCGTGCACTCTCGATCACATAGTGCGCAGTGACTTCAACCCGATATGTGGAGTACCAGAGCAAGCCTTTCTTCCGCTGGTCGAGATGCACTTCGGCGCGAACGTCGCTCTTGATCACCGACGCCGCAAAGTGGTCGACGACCTCAGTGCGCCTTCGAACATTGTGACGCGCGGTGTTGTCCCACTCATCGACCTCAACGGTGCGTGGAACCACCACCGAAGCCGTCGGCGCGCTCTGGTTTAGCGGCGTTCCCCAAAGCTGACCCACTCGCGAGCGGAGGTCACCATCTTGCTCAGACGTCCGCCAGTAGATGCTGCCGCCAAGAAACATCCAGCCAACACTGCTCACAATGTAAATGACGGCAACCGCGAGTACGAATCGGATCATGGTTTGCGCTCCTCCGCGAGAAAAAGAAAGACCACGAACACCAAGCGCGCGCCCTAGGCGTTAGGGTGAGTGGTTCGATTCCGAACCTGAGTGGTTCGCACGTCGCACTGATTGGGCACACCTGAGAAGCGACGCAAAGACGTTTAGGCGTTTTCCTGACTTTGAAAATTCGAGCCCATTATTTGCGGCAGATCGCGCTATTTCCGGCGCCGGAAATAGCGCGCAGACTTACTGTTTGAAGCGCTAAGTGCTCTCGCGCGCGACATGCACGATTGGCGTGCGAATGGGGTGGCGTTCGAAGCTAGCGGAAGCCCCGCTAACGATACGCGGCTCGTGACACATGGGTGTGGCGATGCTGCATTGCGCACGTCCTTCGATGTACTGGCGCCATGCATTCTGCGCACTGTTTGACTACACCTGCAACGCCCAGCGAAAAATCGAGCTCAGTCGGGATCTCTCAATCGGCTCAATAACGCCAACTCGCCTCTGAGTCACACAAGCATTCTTGAGGCTCTGATCCGGCGTTGATGATCTCTGCCATCTCTTGTGTAGCGAACACAAGGTGAAGGTCGTTCCCACCGTAGACGGCATAGGCACGCTCTGGCGACCCGTGGCCCAAAAGCAATTCGTTGAGTAACGCAATGGTCGATAGCGTGGCGCAACCCCAACTGTCGCCTTCCGAAACATCGCGGAATACGACGAACTCGCGGGCGCCAAGAAACAAGACGTAAGGGTCCCCATTTTCCGCGTCTTCGGTCACCTCGACCATCGGACCGCCCGTGCGCAGCGTAAGTTGCATACCGTATGCGTGAGCTACGCCCCGTGCGTCCGGGTAGGTGACGTTGATGCCGACGCCCTCACGTCGAAGAAATGGCGCGGCTTCGCGCAAGAAATCGCGAACGCCGCATTCCGCTAAGGCCTCAGCATCGGCGTGATAGTCGCGCAGCGTCGCTCGTCCAGCGAACGCGTCGTCTCGCGCGGTCGTGTCGCGCAAGACTTGGTCGAGGTCGTCGGGGGGCACGTACTTGAAGAAACCGAGCGACAAAAGTTTGCCAACGTCGAGCTGAGGCTTGCTGGGCGCAGGTTGCAGCTTATGAACGCCAAACAGATTTCGGGCCCATTCAAGAAAGCTCATGCTGTTGACGCGAAAGCGTAGGCGAAGCAACCGCTCGCCTCAACGCCTACTCGAGCGCGTCCGCGCGGGTTGGTACCGCGCATGTTGCGTCCAGTTTTTGCCCACGCGCAAACGCGTAGGGGCAGTGGCCGATGCGGCCTCAAAATGACCAACCGATGCCCGTGTGGGCGTGCACGTAGAAACTCCCAAGCGGAAAGAGACCTGCAGTCGATTGGACAGCATCCTGCGGTCTCGGAATTTCTATGGAGGCGCCGACTCCCGCCTGAAGTTCGATGGTGAGGCCGAAGGGAGCCGCGTACTTGTAACCAACAAATGGGGCCACGCCGAACACGGCGAGCGGTCTTGGCAAGCCCCACGATGATGGATCCGCACGGGTATCCAAATCGTGAGCCCAACCAAGCGTGAAGGAGAAGTCTGCCCCAAGTTGCACACCGTGGTCAAAAAACGGTCTGAGACAAACGAAACACTCGAGTCAACGGCAACGCCCAACACCAAACGCCTTGACCAGCTCCGGAGTTGTAGTATTCAATTATTCACTTGAATGATTGATAGAAAACACAAGGACGCGCTCTACGAGCAGTTCGCACGCGTGGGGAAAGCCATCGCGGCGCCCCGACGGCTCGAGCTTCTCGACCTCCTCGGTCAGGCACCGCGAACGGTCGAAGGGCTTGCCGAGCAGACTGGCATGTCCGTCGCGAACACATCGCAGCATCTACAAGTGCTGCGTGCTGCGGGGCTCGCCTTATCCGAAAAGGACGGATTGTTCGTGACCTACCGGCTGGCGTCGCGAGACGTGGAGAGCTTCTGCCTGCATCTGCGTCAGCTCGCCGAAGCGCAGCTTGCCGATGTTGAAAGGGTCAAGAAGCAGTTCTTCTCCAGCGCGGACGA
>JAHFDZ010000339.1 GCA_023248745.1 Myxococcales bacterium
CGATGCGTGGGGAACGGCTTGCAACGTGCAATCAATGGTCTTTGGGAACTTGGGTGAAAATAGCGCCACAGGTGTTGCATTTACGCGCAATCCATCGACTGGCGAGCGAGCACTCTACGGCGAATGGTTGCCGAATGCGCAAGGCGAAGACGTTGTTGCGGGCATTCGAACGCCAATGCCCATCACTGTCTTGGCGAGCCATGGTGCGCCTGAGACCTCGCTCGAAAAAACGATGCCGAGTGCATTTGGACAACTCGTCAAGTTGTCTGACCAACTCGAGGCGCACTTCCGCGACATGCAGGACCTCGAGTTCACGATTCAGGACGGACAGCTCTACATGCTGCAGTGCCGAGCGGCGAAGCGAACCAGTGCGGCTGCGGTAAGAGTTGCCGTCGAGCTCACGAAGGAGGGGCGCCTCACGAAGGATGAGGCTGTGCTGCGCGTCGACCCGCATTCGCTCGACCAGCTTTTGCACCCAACGCTCGATCCAAGCGCGACAAAAAAAGTGCTCGCAAAGGGGCTTCCCGCGAGTCCTGGTGCGGCGAGTGGACAGATCGTGTTCTCGGCAGACGAAGCCGAGAAGAAGGCCGGTCAAGGCATGGCGGTGATCCTGGTGCGCATCGAAACGTCGCCCGAGGACATTCACGGCATGAAGGCCGCGCGCGGAATTCTCACGGCGCGAGGAGGCATGACGAGTCACGCGGCGGTGGTTGCAAGAGGCATGGGAAAGCCTTGCGTTGCCGGAACGAGCGCGATTTCGATCGACTACGCACACGAGCAAATGGCGGTAACGCTCTACGCCGACGACGGGATGCCGTTTGATACCATCACGCTAAAAAAGGGGGATCTCATCACGCTCGATGGGGGCGCTGGGATGGTCTATCAAGGGGCGATTCCGACGGTTCCGGCGGCGCTAAGCGCTGAGTTTGCCGAGCTGATGGAGTGGGCCGACGGTGCGAGAACCATGAAGGTGCGCGCGAACGCAGACACGCCGCTCGATGCACGAACGGCGCGAGCATTTGGTGCGGAAGGCATTGGCTTGTGCCGGACCGAACACATGTTCTTCGACGAGCGTCGCATCGCCGCGATGCGCGAGATGATTCTGTCCGAAACGGTGGAGCAGCGCGAAACGGCACTCGTCAAGTTACTTCCCCATCAGCGCAATGACTTTATCGGCATCTTTCAGGAGATGCGCGGGCTGCCGGTGACGATTCGCCTGCTCGATCCGCCGCTTCACGAGTTTTTGCCCACTACGGCAAAGCAAGTTGACGATCTTGCAAAGACAATGGGTGTGTCTCCCACAAGACTCGGACAGCGCACCAAAGAACTGCACGAGTTCAACCCGATGCTCGGTCATCGCGGATGTCGTCTTGCGATCACCTATCCCGAAATTTACGCAATGCAGATTCGCGCCATTCTCGAAGCCGCATTCACGGTTGCGCGCGATGGTAAAGGCGGCGTATTTCCCGAGATCATGATTCCGCTCGCGCTTAGCCGGGGCGAGCTCGATAAGATGCGCGTGATCGTCGATCGCGTGGTCAAGGACTTGAACGCGAGCGACGAGGGTGTGCAATTTACGTTTGGGACCATGATCGAGCTGCCGCGCGCGGCGATTGTGGCGGACGAACTTGCAGAGTCTGCGGAGTTTTTTTCGTTCGGTACGAACGACCTCACGCAAACAACGATGGGCCTCTCGCGCGACGATGCGGGTAAGTTTCTTGGCGCTTATGTGGAGAGTGGCATCCTGCCCAAAGACCCCTTCGTTTCCATCGATGTTGCGGGCGTCGGTGCACTGGTGTTATTGGCTGTTGAACGGGGTCGCAAAGCGCGGCCTGCGATCAAGCTTGGCATCTGTGGCGAGCACGGTGGTGATCCCGCGAGCATCTCGTTTTTTCAAGGCGCAGGTCTCGACTATGTCAGTTGCTCGCCATTTCGAGTTCCTATCGCGCGTCTTGCAGCGGCGCAGGCCGCGCTTGCTCAAAAGGGCAACCGCGTGACCAGTTCCACTGCTTGACGAATGGCTTCGTGTCAATTCGCGATAAACGAAAGGACAGCGTCGCGAGCGGTTGGGTTCTTCGGCAGGCCGCCGTGCTTGCCCGTCGAGTCCTTGAACAGCGTGGACGTTCCTCCGTGCGTGTTCACGAACGTGACTGCATAGGCGTTCTCTTCGCACATGGTCCAGCCGTGATCGGTGTCCATCTCGCCGCAATACATCCACGATTTCTTGTCCTTGAAAGCGCTGGCATTTGACTTGGCTGCTTCAACGCTGGGATGCATAACTTCTTTCCCGGTCGTCATCGGAATCCAGGCAGACCCGCTATTCGCGATGTTGCCGAGGAACAGACTGCGGTCGGCTGCGTCGCGAACGATCACAGCGAAGGAGAGGGCGCTGCCGACGGAGAAACCCAAGAGCCACTTTCGTGCATCGCTTGTGGGACACACCTTCTTAAGGTCATCGTCAATTTGCTTGAGCTGCGTGTAAACGGTGGCGTCGCTTGTCGATGACTGCGTTCCGCCTTCCCACTTCAAGCTGACGAACGCGTATCCCTTGTCGCCCATTGCTGTGTGCCAGTCATTCCAGTCAGCTTCTGGGTAGCCACCGGTACCGTGCAACGATGCCACGACGACGCGTGGTGAGGCGGTATAGAATTTTTCTGGAATCGAGACCGTGTAATATCGATCGTCGATAGTTACAATTTTGCTGCCATCGGCTAGCATGTTGGTTCGCTGGCTTGCGCCGTTGCCTGTCAGAGGCGCAAGGCCCGAGGGGCTCGGGTTGTCTTTGAGCCAGGCCGTGCACGTTTCCTTCGTAGTTGTGCTCGCCGGTGCATCTGCAGCGGAAGCCTCGCCAGCATCGAGCGCACTGCTGCTGTCGGGACCGCCGTCGGCGCTGCTCGCGGTGGAGCTACATCCGATGAGAACGATGAAAGGCAGTCGAGCGAGAGAGAAGCGCATGACGCGAGAGTATGCGCTTGGGCTAGCGACCAGAACTTCTAATGTTCAAGTGGTGCGTGTGAGCTCGAGGAGTACATCGCGTGCGGCTGCAATCGTACCTGCGATGTCACTTTCGGTATGTGCGCCGCTGATGAAGGCCGCCTCAAATTGCGCGGGTGGAAAGTAATGACCGCGCGCGAGCATGCCCTGGTGAAAACGGCCGAATAAAGCGGTGTCTGAGCGCTTCGCGTCGTCCCAATTTCGAATGGGTCCGCGGGTGAAAAATAGGGTCAACATGGACCCGACGCGTTGCACGCAAGCTTCAATCTGGGCGTGCGCGACGGCTGCGTTAAGACCGGCTTCGAGCTGCGCCCCGAGGCGCTCTAGTTTTGCATAAAGCCCATCGTCAAGATGCTTGATCGTTGCGAGCGCGGCGCTTACGGCGATTGGGTTGCCGCTAAGGGTGCCGGCTTGATAGACGGGGCCGAGTGGCGCAACTTTCTCCATGATGGCGCGTTTGCCGCCATACGCCGCGAGTGGCATTCCGCCACCTATGATTTTGCCGAGGCACGTCATGTCCGGCGTCACGCCGACGCGGCCTTGCATGCCCGACTTTGAAACGCGACAGCCGGTCATGACTTCGTCGAAAATGGATACGGCTTGATAGCGGCTGCAAAGGTCGATGATGACCTCAAGAAATTGGCCAAGTGGCGGAACGCAACCCATGTTGCCGACGACGGGTTCAACAATCACCGCAGCGATCTCAGAACCGCGTGTTTCGAATGCGCGAAGAAGAGCGCCCTTGTCGTTGAACGGTAACGTGAGCGTGTTTGCTGCCGCGCCCGATGGGACACCTGCAGAGTCGGGCACACCAAACGTTGCAGCGCCAGAGCCTGCCTTCACGAGCAGGAAGTCAGCATGGCCGTGATAGCAACCCTCGAACTTGATGATCACGTCGCGTCCAGTGAATCCGCGCGCGGCACGGATTGCGGCCATCGTGGCTTCGGTTCCGCTCGATACCGCGCGCAACATTGCGATCGATGAGTAGAGCGAGGTGATCGTTTCGGCGAATGTCACTTCGAGCGCTGTGGGCGCGCCGTAGCTCGTTCCGCGGGTGGCCGCGTCTTGAATTGCGTGAACGACATCAGGATGAGCATGGCCTAAAATCATAGGCCCCCATGATCCGACATAGTCAACGTACTTTACGTTATCTTCATCGTAGAGGTACGCGCCTTCGGCTCTCGCGATAAACCGAGGTGTGCCGCCGACCGCGCGGAACGCTCGTACCGGACTATTAACGCCGCCGGGGATCACGCGCTGCGCACGCGTGAATAGTTCAGTAGATTGACTCATCGTTCGTTCGATATGGGGTCGTGCATTTGGCTGCCATTCGTCTTCCAAGCGAGCCGTGCAGCGAAAATCGTTGCGGCAATAATCAAGGCGACCGCGAGAAGAATGACCGTGACAAGGAGGCCAAAGTTCGATCGCGCCGCGGGGCCGAGCGAGCCCTGGTGAGCTGACACTGGCGAGTACGTTTGCGCAAGTGGATGTTGCGGCCCACTCACTTGGTGATTGCTCGGCGGTTGCGGGCTAGATGGCACGCCGCCCGACGTTGGTGGAGGTACCGACCCACGGTTGCCATGGTTTGGCGCAAGGGGATGTGTTTGTGTGGCTTGCGCCATGGCCGGAATGGGTTCGGTTGCCGGACCGCGCGGAACGACTTTCGGACCCATCGGTAACGTAACGGGTTTGTTCGCCGGTCTGCTGATCGGTTTGCCGACTTGGGTAGGTGGCTGACTCTCACCTTGCATGTTGCCGCTACCGATCGCGCGCAACGGCGATTCTTTGAGCACGAGCGTTCCCTCGACCGAGGCAGGCGGCATGTCACTACGCAGTGAAGCCGGAGGCGGAGGCTCGTCCCCGCGTACGCGCGTACGGCCAAGGTCCTCTGACCACAACGAGGGATCGAGAACGGTCGAACCATCGAGGGGAACGTCGACGGTGGTAGTCGATTTGCTCCTCGCCGCTCCCTTGGTGATGTCGGCCCAAAACTCGCGTGCGCTCTTCTGCCTCGTCGTGGGTTCGAAGGCAACAGCGCGTGCGAGCGCGAGCTCGAGCTGCGGTCGCAATTTGAGGCCCAGCGACGTGGAGGTTGGCTGTTCTGGATTGAGGGCTTCGAGTGCGCACTGCGCGAGGCCTTCACCTTTGCGAACCTTCTTGTCGCGAAGGAGTTCGAGGACAAGCAAGCCGAGCGCATAAACATCCGTCCAAGGACCGACCTTGCCCACCGAGGGGTCGAACTGTTCGGGCGCGCCATAGGAAGGTGAACAAATGGTGTTGTTCCCCATCGTTTGAAAACTGGGAATGATACCGCCGGTTGGATCGACGATCTTTGCAAGCCCGAAGTCGAGCACCTTGAGGCGAATGCCCGAGGCCGTTTTGCTCAAATACAAATTGCCCGGCTTGAGATCGCGATGCACGACCCCTTGGTCGTGCGCGAACGTGACGGCGTTTGCGGCGGGTTCGAAGAGGGCAATGACTTCTTCGATGGTGCGGCCTTTGTGACCTTGAACGCGGCGTTCACGAAGA
>JAHFDZ010000340.1 GCA_023248745.1 Myxococcales bacterium
GTCGTTGCTGGCGGTTGCGATCCTCCGCTGGAAACGGACTGCTCCAGGACATCTCGGCCTATTTCCGTCGCAAAGAAGAACTCTTGGGCCGCCGCCCTTGTTGCAAACCTGCTCGCGAGACCAGTACACTCGCCCTGTAGTCTCATCGTTGGGAAGCGCGTGATTTCACGCGAAAGGACGTAGCCATGCAACGGACGGCGACTCTGCTCGGTGCAGCAGTGACCTTAACTCTCGCTTCAGTATTTGCTTTTGCGCAGCCCGCGGCTGATGGAGGCGCGCCTGCGGCCAAACCACCCGCATCTGCAAGTGCGCCCGCGCCAAGCGCAACGCCAACGCCCTCCGCCTCCGCGTCATCGCCAAGCGCGCCGCCAACACCCTTGGCGACCGCAATCGTTGCGCCTCCCGCGCCAACGGTGAGTGCTGCACCGGCAGTCGATGGTCCCACCTACGCCGTACGTCTCCGCGATCTCGAATCGCGCGTCGATGAACTCAAGGAACAGATTCGCCGCAGCCATACGCGGCTCGCCATTCTTTCGGACACCATCATGTCCGGTGGCGTCGCCGGTTCGCGTTCCGAGATCCTGCTCCTTAACGAGATGTCGAGCGCATTCCGATTGGTTAAGGCGCTGTTCATCGTTGACGGCGCGGTCCAATACAACACGGGTGACGAGAGCGGTGCGATGGCCGACAAGAAGGAAATTGCCATCTTCAACGGTGCGGTTAATCCAGGCGACCACACAATCTCGGTTGTGCTCAATTTCCAAGGCCATGGCTTCGGGCTCTTTACGTACCTTCGCGGTTACAAATTCGAAGTGAAGTCGAGCCATTCATTTACGGCCCTCGAAGGAAAGAACGTGCTCATTACAGCCGTCGCGCACGAGAAGGGCGGCGTCACAACTCCGCTTGAGCAACGTCCTTCGATCGAGTGGCGTGAGAAAGTATCGGCGCTCACTCCAGCTCAGGTCGGCAAGGGCACGACACCTCCGCAAGTCGGGGCGCCAAAATGAAGTTTCGCGGGCACTCTGTGCTCGCGTTGCTCGTGAGCCTTACGTCGTCAGCGGCATACGCCGATTCGGGCGACAACGAGCTCTCTGCGCGCGCGCACGTTCAAGCAGTTTCTCGAGACATCCCAGCGGTACAGCGTGCCATCGAGCGCGCGAAAGGTGAGCGCCAGCGACCCGAGCAACGCATCGCGAATGGCGATCTTTTGCTTCGAGCCAAAGATTACAGCCGCGCGGTGGTCATCTTCAGCGAAGTCTTGGAGCAATTTCCCAATACACCAGCGTACGTCGATGCCCTCTGGCTGCGCGGTGAAACGTTCTATGCGAGCAAAGAGTATCTCTCCGCAAGGCGCGACTATCGCGGCATCATTGCGCGCGGCGATGAGGCCCGCTTCAGACCGTATCTGCCGCAAGCGCTTGGGCGCATGATCGACATCTCGTTCCGTTTGGGCGATCCGCCCGAATCGCTCGACGAAGTCTTTCAAAAATTCTCAAAACTGCCTCCCGACCTCATGTCGTCGGCGCTTCGATACGCAAAGGGCAAAGCGCACTATCGCCGCAAAGAGTACGCCGCCGCCCAGCAAGAATTGCTCATCGCAGCGCAAACACCCAACAGTGAATACGCGCACCAATCGCGCTATTTCCTTGGTCTCGTTGCTCTAAGGCAAACGCCCGTCGCGGCTTCGGCAACCGCCAAGCCAAACTATCGGCTCGCGATCGATACGTTCAAGCAAGTCACGGATCTGCCTCCCGATACTGCCGAACACCGCGAAGTCATCGATCAAGCGTGGATGGCGATCGCGCGATTGTTCAACGAGCTTGACCAATATCAGCAGGCAAGTGATGCCTACTCGCGCATCGGTCGCGAGTCGCCAGCCTTCGACACCATGCTGTACGAGCTCGCGTGGGTATACGTGCGCATGGGCGACCCGCTACGCGCGGAACGTGCGCTCGAGGTTCTTGCAGTGAGCGATCCGGGTTCGCCCTACATCGCCGACGGTACGCTGCTCCGCGCCGATTTGCTGCTCCGAGCAGGTGCATTCGAAAAAGCGCTCCAACTTTACGAGGGCATTCGTAATCAGTACGATCCTATTCGGTCTAAGGTCGAATTGTTTATCGGCGCGACCCATGATCCTGCCGTCTATTACGAGAAGCTTTCGCAGCAGCAGCTCGACGCGCTCGACCAGCCTGATCAGCTACCACCCGTGGCAGTTCGTTGGGCGCGCGATGCGCAGGACGGTGCGCTGGCGTTTGCATTAATCGATGATGTGAACCAGTGCCGCACACTAATTCGTCAATCGCATTTACTAATCGAAAAATTGACGTCGATTACCTCAACGCCGAGTCGCGTTCGAGCGTTCCCAGAATTGCAGGCCGGTGAAGAAAACGCACTCGGACTCATCAACAAGCTCTCCGCTGCTCGTCTCGAAGTCGCGAAGGGGCTCGATGATGAAGAGCCTGGCTCCGTTGACGGTGAGCTCGCTCAAGTTCGTGAGAAGCGCCGAAAACTGATGGCGCAAATTGGCGCCCTTCCGGTCCAATCAAGCGATTTCAACGCGCGCGAAGCTGCAGGTACTCGTCAGTGGAACAAGGTTTCACAAGATTTGACGTTGCGCTCGCAAGAGATTGATGTGCTTCAGGCCACGATCAACGGCCTAAGGCGTCTACTCAAAGAAGACACGCAGCGTGGCGTAGCGCGTGACCCCGCGTCCCTCAAACGTTTCAACGACGAGATCGACGCGAACGAGCGCGAGGTAAAGCGCATGCGCGAACGATCAGCCGAGATTCGTCGCCTCATCGAAATGGGTCGCGCGCAAGTTGGACTCGGCGATGCTCGTTTTCAAAACGACGCGCTCGCGCGCAAAGAGTTCCGCGAGCTTCTGCGGCGAGAACTCGCGCTCGTCTCGGGCGGTAGCGCAGGCGGCGGCGCCTCCAAGTTTGCCAGCAAGATTCAGCCGCTCATGAGAGAGGCAGACAACTACGAGGAGCAAATTGTTTCGACCTATCGCACGCTCGAAGGGCAGGTCGAACAGCGCACCCGCGAGCTCCGCGAAAAGATCGATGCTGAAAAACGTAACTTAGAAGGTTACGAACGTCAGCTCGAAGGTCTCGACAGCGAAGCTCGCGAGCTCGTCGGGCGCGTTGCCGAGCGTAACTTTGGTGTTGTTCGCGACAAGCTTCGCAACTTGGTTTTGCGCGCCGATGTCGGCATCACGGAGCAAGCGTGGGAAGTTCGAGAAGAAGAGCTCGAGCGCGTTCGCACGCTGCAGTCTGAACGCGCGCGCCAAGAAACGCTTCTAAGCGAAGAGCTGCGCGAAGTGCGCGACGATGGCGGCAAGTGAGTAGGGCGAGCAAGGCAATGAGAAGCGCCACAGAGGGTTCATGAACACGCGAGCGAGTCGTACAATTGTCGCACCCTTCGGGCTGGGTGTTCTAGCGGCCGCACTGGTCTCGTTCGGTGTCGCCGCGCAACCAGCGGCCCCTCACGCCGACGCAGGCGTGTCGCTCGGCGATGCGGCGACCGTGTCGTCAGCATCAACGTCTTCCTCAACCGCACCTACTCCGATGACGGATGCAGGCGCTGCAGCACCAGCAACGTCAAGCAGCGGAACTATCACTCCGCCTTCCTTACCAGCTCAACGCAAAAGGCCTGCCGCACTCGCTCCGCCATCCAGCGCGCAAGTGGCCGCTTACGACGCCTATCGCAAGCAAGTCGATACTTACGAGCGCAGTGCGCGCGACTATCGCGAGGCGCTCACCGGCATTATTACGCTCCATTACGAGCGCAAAAAGCACATGGTGCTCTCTGGGTTCGACAAAGAGATCACGATCGAAAAAACTGAATTAAAAAAGGCGCGCGAAAGCGCGATTCGCAAGCTCGAAGCGTTCGTCGACAAGTACAGCGGAACAAACTCGCAACCCGAAGCCACACCCGACGCGATGTATCGCCTCGCCGCGCTATACGAAGAGCGCGCACGCGACGCTGAGGAAGAGCTCGCAACGTCGCTCAAACCGGCGATTTCGCTCTACAAACGCATTATTCGCGATTTCGCTCAGTATCGCGAAATTGCAGGCGTCTACTACTTCCTGGGTCACGCTCTCGCCGACGCAGCGCGAACGCCAGAAGGGCAGCAAGTTTGGCGCTCGCTCGTTTGCCAAAATCACTTTGGCTATCCTGTTGCGGTCGACGCAAAGGATCCCGACGTCGATCAGGTCACGCCGCTTCCACAAGACGACACCCACGAACACTGGGACGCGTGGCGACGCAAATACCCAAGGCCCGAATCGCTCAAGCAGGGTGGCAGCGAAGTGACCTTCGTCAATCCGTATCCAGACGACTGCAAAGCCATCGCCCAAGTGCAAAGGCCCGGCGAAACACCGCGCTACGTTGGTGAAATCTGGTGGCGAATCGGCGAGTGGGAAGGTACGCAACTCGACCTTGGTGGCGGTGTCGTTGCAGGTGCACCCTTTGCGGTTTGGGATTTCAATCGCGCGGTCGTTGCCTACAAGCACTCGATGCGCATCCGCAAGGCGCCGTTCTACGCGGTCTCGCTCGGTCAGTACGCGTTCACGCTCTACAAGCAACAACGATTCGAAGCGAGCACGCGTGAATTCATCAACTTGCTGAACTATGCAGACGAGGAAGAAAAGCTTGGTAAAGGCGGCGTCAACTTCCGGCCTGAAGCCTATCGGTACGTTGCCGGTGCGCTCACTCACCTCGACTTCGTAGGTCCCGGACCTGACGAACCCTTCATTCCTCGCGACGACGTTTTTACAAGCGGTCAGCCTCCAGCCGTTGCCGAGGAGAAGTTACGCATTGGCATCGATCGCGTTCAGGATCCGCAACTGATTCCGCAAGATCGCAAATGGACCATCGATGTCTATCGGCAGCTTGCGGTTGAATACGCTGATCTTGGTCACGAGCGCAGTGCGGTCACTGTCTACGAGAAGATGCTCGAGAAGTGGCCAATGGATCCGACTGCGCCTGAAACGCAGGCAAAAATCGCCGAAATGTACGAGTTGCTGGCGAAGAAAACGCAGGTCGGCGAAGAGCGTCAACGCTACGAAGGCGAGGTCCTAAAAGCTCGAACGGCGCTTGCAAAATACGTGGGCGACATGCCTTGGCCCGACGCGAACAAAGACAATCCAGCGGCGTTGCAACGCGCAGAAGAACTAGCAAAGTCAGGGCTACGAACAGCGGCAGTGACGCACACCAACAATGGCTATGCGCGTCTGGATGATGCAGCGGCCTCGGGCAATGACCCAGGTCGCCAGCTTCAGTTCCTCTCTCAAGCCCAACGCGAGTTTGAACTCGCGGCTCTGGGTTGGGTCGGCTACCTCAAGCAAGAAGAGGGCGCTTCCGACGCCTACGAGAGCCGTTACTTCTACGCGGACGCCCTCCACCAACAGGCGCGCATCAAGTTCACGCTTCACAAAGCAAACAGCCGTCAGTTCGCGCCGCCTTCCGCCAAAGAGATCGATACCGCGAAGCGCGCAGCACTCGATGTGCGCGAGTCCAA
>JAHFDZ010000341.1 GCA_023248745.1 Myxococcales bacterium
CAACCATGCCTCCGGGGACCGAATAGGACGAATCGGGAATTGCCTCGCACGCGTTAAGTACCGCGGCTGCGCTTGCGTCTCTCTATGATATTGTTGCGCCTTCACGCAGGCGCCAAAGAACCGATGAGCCCCCCAAAATCACCAGAACCGACCCTCGAAGGGTGGGGCCGCATTCCTGAGAAGGGCCGCGAAATTCTGTCTGAGAACCTCGAGGCGCTCACCCGTGGCGCAACGCTCTCGCGTGGTCTCGGTCGCTCTTATGGCGACTCATCGCTACCCGCCGATCCCAAAGACAAAGTGATCGCGACACGCCTCGCCAATCGCATTCTCTCGTTCGACGAACCGTCGGGCGTGCTGCGCGCCGAGGCGGGATTGAGCCTCGTTGAGATCAATCGTCTCTTTATCCCGCGCGGCTTCTTCTCGCCCGTCACGCCAGGCACCAAGTACGTCACGTTGGGCGGCATGGTCGCCAGCGACGTGCACGGAAAGAATCATCATTGCGAAGGTTGTTTCGGTCAGCACGTGCGCTCCCTTCGCCTGCGACTCGCAAGCGACGATATTATCGATTGCTCGGCCACCGAGAACGCCGATCTCTTCTACGCCTCCATCGGAGGCATGGGGCTTCTTGGCCATATTCTCGAGGTGGAGTTCACGCTTGCGCGCATCGCAAGCCCGTGGATTTACATGGAGAGCGAGCGCGTCCCGGATATCGATTCGTTCCTATCCGCGCTCGGCGTCGCAGCGCCCCGATGGCCGATGACCATGGGGTGGATCGACTGCCTCAGCCAGGGCAGCGCAATGGGTCGCGGCATCTTGATGGCCGGAAGGTGGGCGACGCCCGACGAGGCACAACGCGAAGCTCCAAAAGCAGGTGGTCAACTTACCTTCCCAATTGATTTGCCCAACTGGGCCCTCAATTCCTTCACGGGAGCGGCGTTCAACAATCTTTACTATTGGCGCCACTTCGCCCATCGCACAGAGGGACTGGTTGCACCCGAGCCGTTTTTCTATCCGCTCGACGCAATTCTCGAATGGAACCGCGCCTACGGACCGCGCGGCTTCACGCAGTATCAATGCGTCCTTCCACGAGCGGCTGGCTCCGAAGCCGTGCGCGAGTTCATGAGGCGCCTCACCACACTGGGTGGTGCGTCCCCTTTGTGTGTCATCAAAGACTGCGGGCCCGAAGGCAAGGGACTCCTTTCCTTCCCGCTCGAAGGCACATCGATCGCGGTCGACATGGCTGTCTCTCCTGACATCCAACGCATCGTCAACAGTCTGAACGAATTCGTCATCGAGACTGGCGGTCGCATTTACCTCACGAAAGATCGATTTACGCTTGCTAAGCATTTCCGCGCCATGGAGCCGCGTCTTGTGCGCTTCATGGAGGCGCGCGAAAAGTGGGATCCAAAGCGACGTTTGCGCAGCGCACAATCGGTGCGCTTGTTGGGAGAATAACGAACGTGAAAGCAGTCATCTTGGGTGGCACGACAGGCATCGGTCGCGCGATCGCGCAGAAACTCGCCGCGCGTGGCGACGACATATTTCTCATGGGCCTCGAAGAGACCGACCTCGCACGAAGCGCCGAAGACCTCAAAGCGCGCGGCTCAAAGCAAATTGGCCACGCCGTATGCAACCTCGAACATCCCGACACCTTCGCCGCCGCACTCGACGCCGCCGACACAGCCCTCGGCAACTTTGACACCGTGATCGTGACGTCCGCCATGTTCGCGACGCAAGACGCGCTCGAAGCCGACGTCGAGCTCACGCGTCGCCTCGTCACCGTCAACTACGCAAATACGGTCGTCTTCTGCGAGCACGTTCGCAAGCGCCTCTTGTCTCGAGGCGGTGGTCAGCTCACCGTCTTCTCGTCGGTTGCTGGCGATCGCGGTCGCAAGCCCGTTGCCATCTATGGATCGAGCAAAGGTGGCCTTGCGATTTACCTCGAAGCGCTCGATCACAAATTTCACGTCGACGGCCTCAACGTACTCTGCGTGAAGCCCGGATTCGTAAAGACCGGCATGACCGCAGGTCTCAAGCCGCCACCGTTCGCAGGTGAGCCCGACCAAGTGGCAAGCGACGTCATCGCCGCAATTGATGCGAAGAAGCCAATTGTCTACACGCCGAGCATCTGGGCACTGGTCATGTTCGTGATTCGGCTCTTGCCGCGGTTTGTGATGCGCAAGATTGGATTCTGATCGGCGCCTTCGCCGTGCGAAGAAAGCGCGTGCGAACTATCTGCCTGAGAGAAACGTCAATTTTTGGAACAATGCCTCTGGCGTGTTCTTGACCACCGGCATGATGGCCGCCCAAAAGAACGGCACGTAGGCTTCGGGCGTCTTGGCGTCCATTGCGGCGACGATATCTTTGGCGACTTCCGCCGGCTTGCCAAAGAGTGCGTGCTTCGCATGATCGCGCGTCATCGGTGTATCGACCGGCCCGAGTTTGAGCGTCGTCACACTGACGTCCGCAGCATAAAGGCGCGTGCGAAGGCCCTGAAGGTATACGTTCAGCGCTCCCTTCGCGGCACCGTACGTATAGTTCCGCGGACGACCGCGATCACCTGCGACCGACGTGATCACGCCAATGCTTCCGGCGCGCGTCCCTTCGAGGTAGTTCGCGATCGGAATGAGCAACGACACGACGCTCGTAAAGTTACTTACCAAAATGTGGTTTGCGTCTTTGAACGATTGCTCGCTTGCGAGCTGATCACCCAAGTCACCGTGCGCGATGAGAACGGTATCGACACCTTCAAGCGCCTCGACTGCATTTCCGACGACGGCTTCATTCGCATCGAGTTGAGAAAAATCGGCCGTCTGCGTTGTAACGTTCGCGACCCCGCAACGCTGAGCCGCCAAGGCTAGCTTTTCTCGATTCCGTCCCACCAAGTGAATGCGATCGCCACGCTGCGCGTGAATTTGCGCAACCTCGGTGGCAATGGACGACGTGGCCCCGAAAATCAGAACGCGTTGCATCGCCCTACAATAGCAGTGCTACTCGCCGAGCTTCTTGGTGATCATGCGTTCGAGCGCAGCCAGACGCTCTTGTAGCTTGGGATCTGCGGCAATTTTCTTTTTCATCGCCTCGATCTCGGGGTCACTCGACAGCGTGACCTCGGAAGAAGTCGCTTCTTTTGCTTCTTCGGTTGGGGAGGGCGGCTCACTCGTCTTTTTCAGACGCTTGAGCTGCGCGAGAAAGTCGTCTCTGTCGCTCCCCATCTCTGTTGATCTACCGCGAACCGCCTTCGCGGGCTACTCGCCACGGCCAATCGCCAACATGTCCTCGTCGAGCGAAGACAGAATGTGCGCGATCGTACTGCCGCGCAGACGCTTCTTTGACGCGTGAAACGCCATGCGGGAGAGCGCACCAAGCTTTGCTGCTTCTTCTTTTGCGCGTCCGAGAACGTCGACGGCGGGCAAAACGTCATCGAGAAATCCGACGCGCGCAGCTTCGTCTGGCGCATAGATTTGCGCGCCAAGGGTAGAGCGCGTGAGCGCTGCCTTTGTAAGTCGATCGCGCGCGAGTTCTATCGCAAGCACAGGTACCGGCATCCCAATCGCAACTTCGTTCAATCCGATCCGAAACGCGCCCGACGTGCCGATGCGGACGTCTGCCGTGAGGAGAACCAGCGCACCGCCCGCAAGCGCGTGTCCCGTGCACGCCGCCACGATGGGAAGTGGTGACCCGTAGAGGCGCATCAAGAGCGCGGCACCCCGGCCAAGCAATCCCCTCGCCGCCTCGGGACTCGTCATCATGACGCGAAGGTCGAAACCCGCGCAGAAGCGCTCAGGCCGCCCCGCAAGCACAACGGCGCTCGCCTCTTTCTCTGCCCGTGCGAGGGCTTCGCTCAATTCGTCGATCATCGCGACGGAGAGCGCATTGGCTTTGCCGTCATCCATCGTGATGAGGGCCGTGGTTCCTTCGAGCTGGTAGTGAGCGACGGTCATGCGCTTCATCCTAGGGCATCTAAGGGAAGCGGCCAACCTCACCTGCGTGAAGCTGGCCACATCGTCAAGAAGATGAACTGTCAACCATCTAAATGGTCAACGTTCTGTATCAGTGAAACTGCTCTTGCTCTGTCGAACCTTCAAGCGCAAGCGTTGAGCCTTTGCCGCCGGAGATCACTTCAGAAACGGTATCGAAGTAGCCCGTGCCCACTTCGCGCTGGTGCTTCGTTGCGGTGTAACCCACGGCTTCGGCTGCAAACTCGGCGTCTTGCAACTTCGAGTACGCCGCCATGCCTCCATCTTTGTACTGACGCGCAAGATCGTACATCGCGAAGTTGAGGGCGTGGAAACCCGCCAACGTTACGAACTGGAATTTGTAACCCATCGCGCCGAGCTCGCGCTGAAACTTCGCGATGGTTGCATCGTCGAGGTTCTTGCGCCAGTTGAACGAGGGAGAACAGTTGTAGGCAAGAAGCTTGTTCGGGAACTTCTTGCGTACGCCTTCGGCGAACTGCTTCGCTTGTGCGAGATCGGGCGTGCTGGTTTCGCACCACACCAGGTCGGCGTAAGGAGCGTAGGCAACGCCGCGCGCGATGGCGGTCTCGACACCGCTTTTGATGCGATAGAAGCCCTCAGGTGTGCGCTCGCCCTTAATGATAAACGGATGATCACGCTCGTCGACGTCGGACGTGAGCAGCTTCGCGCTGTCGGCGTCTGTTCGCGCAACAAGAAGGGTCGGCACACCCATCACATCCGCAGCAAGCCGAGCTGCTGTCAGCGTGCGAATGAACTGACCCGTTGGAATCAGCACCTTACCGCCCATGTGGCCGCACTTTTTCTCTGAGGCGAGTTGGTCTTCAAAGTGCACGCCGGAAGCGCCCGCTTCAATCATGGCCTTCATGAGTTCGTACGCGTTGAGCGAACCACCGAAGCCCGCTTCTGCGTCCGCCATAATGGGCGCCAGCCAGTAGCGCTTGGCGCCACCTTCGGCGTGCTCGATTTGGTCGGCTTGAATGAGCGCGTTGTTCACCTTCTTGACAACCGAAGGCACGCTGTCGACGGGGTATAGGCTCTGGTCGGGATACATGCGCCCGGCCGTGTTTGCGTCCGCTGCCACTTGCCAACCCGAAAGGTAGATAGCCTTGAGGCCTGCGCGCACTTGTTGCACAGCCATGTTGCCGGTGAGTGCCCCCAACGCAGGGACGAAGTCGTCCGTGTGCAGGAGTTCCCAGAGGCGCTTGGCGCCAAGCGTCGCCAGGGTGTGCTCGACCTTGAACGAGCCGCGCAACTTAGCAACGTCCGCGTCGCTGTAGTTTCGCACGATGCCTTCCCAACGCTTTGCCATCCAATCCGACATGAGTCTCTCCTTCTTGTAAAAAGTGGGGCCTCTGCCCCTTACAACCCACGGGCGACGAGTACGTCGTACGCAGACAGAGTCAGAAAATCTTCAAATCGATCCGCTGTTGATAGCGTTTCGAACATCGCACGCGCTTCGGCAAACTTACCTGACG
>JAHFDZ010000342.1 GCA_023248745.1 Myxococcales bacterium
CAGGCATTGATGCGTGCGTGTTTACAGGTTCCATCAAAGTGGGTCGCGCAGTGCAAGCGCGCTGCGGCGCGCTGGGGATTCCGTCCAGTATTGAGATGGGCGGAAAGGATGCGGCGATCGTTCTCGCTGACGCCGACCTCGATCGCACCGTTGCTGGCATTACGCACTGGGCGCTCTCAAACGCCGGGCAGGCGTGTGGCGCGATCGAGATCGCGTACGTCGACAATCGAATCGCAGACGTGTTTGTCGCGCGACTGCGCGATGCTTGGTCTCGCTTGAAAACGGTTTCGTCCCAAGGCGAAATTGACGTTGCACCGCTCGCAAACGAGACGCAGCTGCAGGTCGTTGAGGCGCAGGTTGCCGACGCGCTCGCCAAAGGTGCCAAGCTTGTTCATGGCGGATCGCGAACGGGACGTGGCTTCGGCTATGTGCCCACGTTGCTCGATCAATGCAATGCCAAGATGAGTGTCGTGCGCGACGAAACGTTCGGGCCTGTGCTCGCGATCGTTCGAATCGAAGGCGTGTCTGACGCGGTGATGGCCATCAACGAAGCGCGCTACGGCCTTGGTGCATCGATTTGGACATCCGATTTCGAGCGCGCAAAGCGTCTTGCAAGCAAGCTCAACGTTGGCATTGTCACGATCAACAATCACGCCTTCACCGGCGCCATTCCAGCATTGCCGTGGAGTGGTACGCGCGAGACCGGCTTTGGGATCGCAAACAGCGAGCATGCGCTCTTGACCTACGCTCGGCCCAAGGCCGTTGTCGTGGATCAATCATCCGCGCCAGAGTTCTTCTGGATGCCTTACGACAAAGTGTTGCTCGAACTCGGGCACGTGCTTGCCGATGCGCAGATCGGAAAGGTACTTCGCGCTTGGAAGATCCCACTGGGCTTCCGCAAGCGTGCCGCGACCATTCGTGCATTCTTTCGGCCATAGTTTACCTATCAAAGTCCGGACGCATTCACGTCCAGGTGCTGCTGAGGCGTCCAAATTGTTGTGCTTTCTTACGCTGCGACACTGGCGCGCAGCGTGCATCAGTGTGCGACACTGCCGTTTGGCACAGGGAGAGCTCACCCAATGAAAGTACGTCCATTCGTCAACCAACTTGTTCAAGGTGTGCTCGTCGCAGCGGCTCCTTCTGCGCTTGCGATGCATCTGCTTTCCGGTTGCGGAAGCGATGCTGCGGTGGTGAGTGACGCATCCACTTCCGACGCACCCGCCGATGGGGCAGCAAGTGGCAACGACGCTGCGACTGATTCAACTACGCCCGGTACACCTGCAACGGGTCCCTTTGTCCTCTTTGGCCCGAATACCGCGACGTCGACGCACTTGATTGATCTCAAGGGAAGCGAAGTTCACAAATGGACTCACGCTTCGAAGCCCGGACAGTCAGTCATGTTACTTGACGACAGTCGGCTCTTTCGATGCGAGCGTGTTGAACCCAACTTGTTTGAGCAAGGTGGCACTGGGGGTGGCGTCGCTATCTACGATTGGGACGGGAACAAGCAGTGGAGTTACACCTACGCAACAGCCGAGCATTGGCAGCATCATGACGCTGAGTACATGCCCAACGGTCACGTGTTGATGATTGCGTGGGAGACCAAGACACGCGCCGAGGCGATAGCGGCAGGGCGCAGCGCCGAACTCACGAATCAAGCCGGCATCTGGGCCGACCACATTATCGAAGTGGATCCGAAGACGAGCAGCATTGTGTGGGAGTGGCACGAGTGGGACCACCTTCTTGATTCTGGCGCGAAGCCATCAGCGCAGCCCATGCGCATCGATCCGAACGCGCAAGCCAAGGCCGCAACGATCGATTGGACTCACTTCAATTCCATCCGGTACAACGCTGCGCTTGATCAGATCGCGGTCAGTGTTCACAACTTGAACGAGCTCTTCGTAATCGATCACAGCACCACGACCGCCGAAGCCAAAGGTCACACAGCCGGCAAGCGTGGTCGCGGCGGCGATTTGCTTTATCGCTGGGGCAATCCAGCGAACTACGGCGGCACCACAACCGGATCTACCGCGCTCTCGGGTCAACACGACGTTGAGTGGATTCCCGATGGCCTGAGCGGCGCGGGGCACTTCCTCATTTTCGACAACGGTTTTTCGCGCAGCTACTCGCGAGTCATCGAAATTGTGCAGCCGGTTCAAGCCGACGGAAGCTATTCATTCGTCAATAATGCTTACGGTCCAGATTCTGTACTATGGGAGTACAAGGCCAACCCGCAGACCAGCTTCTACGCGTCGCACATCTCCGGTTCGCAACGCCTTGCGAACGGCAACACGCAAATCACCGACGGTCCTGATGGGCGATTATTCGAGGTCACGCCCGCTGGGGCAACCGTTTGGGAGTATCAAATCAAGAACAAGGCCGGCATGAGCGCCGATACCTTTCGCAGCGAGCGCTATGAGAGCGACTTTGTCGGGTTCAAAGGCAAGACGCTTGTCGCCGGTGGCCCAGTTCAGTTTGACGCAACGAGCGTCGGCGGAGGCAAAGACGGCGGGACAAAAAACGACGGCGGAGGCAAGCTCGACGGCGGCCCGAAGTAAATGAGTCGTGCTTATATCCGTCTATGGATTTTGAGCTCAACGAGACGCAGCAGCTAATTCGTACCGCTGCACGCGACTTTGCAACCAAGCGCCTCGCGCCTGCGGCCCACGACCTCGACGAGCGCGAGCGCTTTCCCCTCGAATTCATCAAAGAGCTTGCAGGTCTCGGTCTCATGGCCGTCAACCTTCCTGCCGATCTCGGTGGCTCCTCGGCGGGCGTCGTTGCCTACTCGCTCGCGATGCAAGAGATCGCGTCGGCGTGCGCCTCCACGGCGGTAACCATGGCGGTTACCAATATGGTCGGCGAGGTCATCGCCCAATTTGGTAGCGACGCGCAAAAGCAACGCTATTGCCCAGGGCTCGCCAATGGCGATCTTGTCGCCGGCGCGTTTGCGCTCAGTGAAACGGACGCAGGTAGCGATCCTGGTGGGATGGCCACGACCGCGACCCGCGATGGTGACTATTGGACCCTCAACGGATCGAAGCAATGGATCACAAGTGGCGCTCACGCTGGTGTGATGGTGGTCTGGGCGCGCACGGCCCCTCGGGAGACGCATCCCGGCACGCGCGGCATCTCTTGTTTCCTCGTTGAAGGTGGCACTCCAGGACTGCGCATTGGGCGCGCCGAGGATAAGATGGGCCTGCGCGCCTCGAACACGGTGAGCCTCAGTTTCGAGAACTGCCGCATTCCGTCAAGTCACTTACTTGGTGTCGAGAACGGTGGCTTTCGCATTGCGATGATGGCGCTCGACGGGGGCCGCATCGGCATTGCGTCGCAAGCGATCGGGATCGCGCGCGCTGCCCTTCAAGAGAGCGTTCGCTACGCCAAGGACCGAAAGGCTTTCGGCAAGTCCATCGGGGACTTTCAAGCCATCCAATGGAAACTCGCCGATATGCAAACTGAGCTCGACGCCGCATACCTGCTAACGATGCGCGCGGCGTGGCTCAAAGAGAACGGCCAGGCCTTCTCGCGTGAAGCATCGATCGCGAAGCTCTTTGCGACCGAAGCGGCGAATCGCATCTGCAACGAAGCTGTCCAGATTCATGGCGGCTACGGTTACATTCGCGAATTCGGAGCGGAGCGTCACTTGCGCGACGTGCGCGTGACGACAATCTACGAGGGCACAAGCGAAGTTCAGCGCATTGTGATCGCGCGCGCATTGCTGACGTCGTGAGCTTGGCGATTGTGCCTTTGAACATCAGTCCTGTGGCGAGAGCCCTTCTTCGAAGAATCGACGGCCCTCGAGCAGCGCGATTTCGTCAAATTTCTTGACTTGTTCAGGCTGAAGCACTTTTCGGATATCGGCGTCGATCTCGCGCTTGTGCTTTTGCATTGGCTCACCACACTTATCGAGCGTCTCACGCATGAGCGCTCGTCGCTTTGGAGCGTCTTGCTCGAGAATGCGCGCGACGTCCGCTTGCTGCTGATCGTTTAGGTCGAGCCTGCGTGCAAGGACGCGCACCCTACGCTTACGATGAAACGATTGTGGATCGCGCATCATCTGTGCGTGCTCACGCTTGCCGAATGTGAATGTGGCGGCGCCGCCCGCAAGGACGCCGAATACGAAGAGTGCGCTCATCACCAAGTAGCTCTTCCATCGCGCGTTCACCAATCTACCTCCGGCGTAGCGTACGAAGATGCGACCAAATCGTCAGTTTCGACGTCACTCTTAATGGCGACAAACAAAGTTACAATAGCGGCTATTGCGGCGATGCCGACGAAACGCAACCGCGAAGTCACTTGCCAAAAACCACTCGGACGCACAACCTCGCCCGACCTGGGACTTGCGAGTGTGGTCATTACGCGATCGCCAAAGTCGGCACTGGGCCGCACACCCAACGACGCACGTCGCAGCCTTTCGAGGCGCTCCTTGGTGGGGTCGCTCATGATGCGCTTCTCCTCTCTCGAAGTGCCGCGCGAGCGCGCACCAGCCGTTGCTCTACCGCACCTTCGGTCAGATCGAGAATCTCGCCAATTTCTCGCGAAGATAGACCTTCAACTGCCTGCAGTACCAAGGCAGCGCGTTGTTCGGGAGGCAGTTCGTTGAGCCAACCGTCAAGCTCTTCGAGCGCCAGTCGCGCGTCGACGGTGCTGGGTGCCACGACCGCATTCTCGTGAACGTCCACGGCCTTCGGCCTGCGCGCTCGGCTGCGCATGGCATCGATGCAACCATTGGCGACGACGCGATAGAGCCATGTTGCGATCGACGATCGACCGTCAAAGCGATCGTTCGTTAGCGCTTCATAGGCCTTCACGTATGCCTCCTGCACGATGTCCTCTCCTTCGGTTTGGTCGCCCATCATTCGTGAGCTCAGCCGTACCAGTCGCTCGCTCGTAGCGTCGACGATGAGCCGAAAGGCCGAAATATCGCCCCGTTTTACCCTGGAAACGGCATCGTCGAGATCGAGCGGCAATTGGGTCAATGGGGTTCTCCGCCACGGTCACTGCGGGTTTGACGCGCAGCTTGGGGGCGATCCTACGACAAGCGCTGGACGAAATTTATTTCGTTTGCTGTTCGTAGGGCTGCTCGGCCGCCCTTCGTCCGACTCGTGAAGGAGCCAAAACGATAATGCTAAAGACCACCCCCCACGCCCTTTCGCTTGTTTTCATATTGAGTGCCGTTGGGTGCGCCTCGTCATCGACCGGACCCCACGCCGAAAACGCGGCCGCATCGACTGAAGAAGACGCGCTCGAAGTGGCGCATGCACCGCGCGCAAAGTTCGCGAAGCGCTTTTTCGATCGCTTCGACAAGAACGCCGACGGCGCGATCGACGCGACCGAAATTGCCGCAATGCCAAAGCGTGCACGCGATCACGTTGCAGATGCCGATACCGACAAAGATGGCAAGATCACTAAGGCTGAGGCCGAGGCACACATCGAGAAGATGA
>JAHFDZ010000343.1 GCA_023248745.1 Myxococcales bacterium
GCGTTGAACACCTGTACGGTTTGATTCAGCACGACGAGCACAAGGCCATCGTCGATGTTCATCGCGCTCACCGTCGAGCCTTCGTGCGAGCTCGGAAGGAGCGTCGTCCAAAGTCGATTGCCAGTGCTCGCGTCGTGCATGCCCAGACGATAGGGCCCCGTCTTCGTTTGATAGAGCGTCACGAGTTTGCGATCGCGCAGCCGCGCTTGCACGTCGCCATGGTGCGCGCTGTCTCCGTCGACAGTGAGGCGCTTTTGCCATACGCCTGCCGAGACACTCGCTGAAAATCCGGTCGCCCACCAATCTGTCGGATCACTTGCGGGCTTGCCGATCGAAACCCATAGATCGCCTTCAATGTAGGTTCGCGTGTAGCGAATAAATGGGAGCGTTGGATCGGGCGTTGTGTCATGCTCGACAGAGCAGTCGTCGTTGCTTGTTGCAGCCGGGTCGCATTTCCTTTTGCAACCCAGACCCGCAGGAGTAGGAACTTTCACCCCTGATGCCAAATCAAGCAGCACTCTCGTTTCATTGGTAAAGTCTCTTGACAGCTCAAGAATCGCACGCTCGCTGCCATCGCTTGCCGCACAAGCGCTAAGTGCTCCGCCAAGGGCGCTTGTTGTGTTGATGGCCTCTCCGTTCGAAAGCGCGAACACGCGCAAATTCTCCTGTGAGTCGGTCACGAGAACCTTCTGACCAATCACCAAGAGATGCGTTCGGACGCTTGTCCACTGGCTTGGAAAAGGACCAGCCTTCCACTTGAGAAGATGTGTGCTCCGGTCGAAGGCGGCGACGTAGAGTGCCTTGTCGTCAGGGCCGCTCCAGAAGAGTCCGACGAGATCTTTCTTCCGGTCGCCGTCGACATCGACCAGCGTCGGGGTGACGCCGCGTTGTGGGTACCACGCCGCCCGCAGGCCTCGCTTCACCGGTGGGTCAACAACCGCGCCATGTGAATCATACGTCGCCGCGAGCATCACGGTGCTACAGCCCGCAAGTGCCAGGGCGCAGCCGACAATCGCCGCCGTCGGAACAGACATGCCACGCGGCTTCGGAAGTTGCGCAAGGGCCACCTCGAGCTGCGCGATACGTCGATGAGCCGCCCCGAGATCGTCACGGTAGAAGCGCATTCTTGTGAAACGCGCCCACCCAAGGCCCGCATTCCCGGATCAGGATCAGGATCAGGATCAGGATCAGGATCAGGATCAGGATCCGAAACGTCAATAAAATTGACCAAGTCGGCCACGACACGCACGAAGTCCTAACCAGACGCGGCCCGAGCAAACAATTTCTGCGCCCTCACCTCGGGAGGGGCGCAGAAATTGTGACGCACCGTCTCCAGGGCAAGGACCCGCAGTCCTCCCCATTCCACCCCACGCCCCCGCAGCCATTGCCGCGCCTCACCCCGCCCGCTGGGGGAGCGTCGAGGGGGAAGGCTTCCTCCCCCCTCGACCGTAACTAAAGATCGTCGTGAAACAACGGTTCCCGGTTTCGCACGTATCGATAGACAAGCTGCTTCGCTTCCGGCGAGATGTTCGTGAACTGCGCGCCGAAGCCGGGTGTTGCGCCTTCCCCTTCGCCCTCGTTTTCGCGACGCCATCGGATGGTCGCTTGGGCCTCGAATTCGTAACCGCCCGGGAGCGAAACTCGGAGGCGAACAGACGTGCCAATGGGTGGCGACTTGTAGGTTGAGACGAAGATGCCGCCGTGCTCGATGATGTCGTTGCCCGATAGGCCTTTGTAGAAATTTGTCGTGCTGTGCGCGCCGAGGTCGGCGTTCATTTGGGGAAGGCTAGGATCGACGCCAGGCGTTGCGATCAGGATGGGCTCAGGTTCTGAGAGGCGCGCGGGTTGGGGCGCGAAGTGCTGCGGTGGGGCGGCGTATTGACCGGGTGGCCGGCCGTGCTGCGCGTATTGTCCTGGGTGGGCGGGGCCTTGTGGCGCTCCGAATGGATCGGCGGCGTAACCCATCGGCGGAGGGGCCGTTGGCGGCGCGGGTACGTTAGAAGGAGCCTGGTTTGGTGCGATACCTTGAGGTCTAAATGTAGCTGCGACTGCTGCATTTTGATAAGGCGTTGGTGCTGGTTGTGCGAACGCTTGGGGCGGCGCCTGTACGGTTGCAGCCAAAGGCGCAACCGCCGCTTGAGGGGCTGCGGGCGACTGAACGGGCTTTGGGAGCGGCGCGGTGACGGGACTCGGTTCGTCAACCTTCGGAATCGACGCGGTTGTGGCGATCGGGCTCTCGGCCGCTTTGGTGAGGCTGTGAACGAGACCCAGCGACCCAGCTACGGCTTCGATCGCTGCACTAATCGCGGGGTGCGACGGAGGCTTCTCTTGAAGCTTTCCAAGCGCAACGCGTACCTGAGCCAGAGCTGCATCGGCATGCGTACGAATGTCCGGCCCTTCCGATCGCTCAATGCGGTGCAGCGCTCCCATCGCCAGCGCGATTGGCTCGGCCAAATCGAGAAATTCGGAGGGCACGTTCGGATCGGATTGCAACGCGCTGAGACCTCGTGCGAGGGATTCACGTGCGCTGCGCGCGGTGGTCACGAACTCTGTCACGGTAGTGGGTTCTCCTTGAACCAGTGCGCGATTGTCATTTCCAGCAGCCTACGCAATCGAAACGGGTGCTGTCATGCTCGTTATGAGGGTGGCGAGCTTCGACGAAGAAAGTGGGGTTTCGCCCTCCTCGTTATCGATTCGCCCTTCATGCAATTGAAGCGCTCCAGCGCCACACCGAATAACCGCAAATCCGTCTTCAACCGCTGCCTCGCCCACCGAAAGCGCACGTGGGAACCGGTCAGTCGGCTGGGCCCTCAGAAGGCTCACCACCTGCTCGCCGAAGAATGCGAACGCGCCCGGGTATGGGCTTGCTGCGCGAACGCGACGCGCTAAATCGGTCGCGCTCAGTTTCCAATCGAGTTCGAGGTCGTCGTCGGTCGGCACCGGTGCGAGTGTCGCCAAGCTCTCGTTTTGAGCCACCCGCTTGGGGGGGTGGCCTTGCGCGTATGCCATCGCAATCTGGCGCATCAGTGCGATCGACGGGGTGTCGAGTTTCTTTGCAAGCCTCCAGGCGCTCCACGTTGGATCGACGACAAGTGTGGCGGCTCCAAGAATGTCGCCAGTGTCGTACTCCGCTTCGAGGACATGTGCGGTCACGCCCGCAATGGGATCGCCGCAATCAATGGTCCAAAAGGTTGGATCGGGCCCGCGGTGTCTTGGCAGCAGCGAGGGGTGCACGCCGAAGCCAGGGGCAATTGTTAAGAGGGTTGACGGAAGGCGTTTCGTCCAAAACCAACTGATGATGAGGTCGGGCTTCGCGTCTGCGATTGCGGTGACTTCCGCCGCGCTGTCGAGATTGGGCTGCATCCGCGTGATTGCGCGATCGCGAAGCCTTCGTGTGCCGGGCGCTTCGCTTCTGCAGAGTCCAACGTAGACAAGCTCGTGTCCGTCGCGCTCGAGAAGTAGCGCCGCAAGCGGAAGGCCAAAAAACGCAACCCGCACGGTGCTATTTTAGCGCTCGCCGTTGGTTGGCACGACCGCATTCTCGTCGCCGAGCATCTTGAGAAGCGCAGTTCGTGCGGCCTGTTCGACGAGGCCCCACAACTGCTGGCGATCGGTTACGCGGCCAAGAAAACCGATCGGAATGCGGAAGCCACCTTTGTCTCTACGACCTCCGCCATAGGCCTTGCCGCGTTCATCAACACCAAACGCTTGTTCAAGCCAAACCGCAGGGTCAACGCTCGGTGAATGCGTTCGCAGCGAGCCTTCGATGAACTTCTCGCTGACGATGCCGAACACGACCACTGTGTCGATGTCTTCGCGTCGCACCAGGAAGTCGGCGGCCTGCGCGATGGTGTCACGTTCGGTTTCTGCGACGAATCCGACACCGGCCATTGCGAAGTTGCGCCTCACGTAGAGTGACGCGAGAGCGCGCGCGATCACGTCCATGGCGGTCGGTGCAATGAGTCGGCGACTGAGATCGGCGAGCAAGTCGCGATCGCACACCTCGGCTATTTGAGCCGCCGCGCGGAAGTCCGTGGGCCGCGCAAGCATGAAGTCGTCCGTGTCGGTCGCAAGGCCGTGCATGAGGGCAGTTGCGATGCGTCGATCTTCTTCGGCTTCTTCGTCGAGCGGCGAGAGTTCCTGAAGGTACTCGACGAAAATAGTCGCCGTCGCGCCCACGTCATAACGAAGGTCGACGTACCGAGCTTTTGGTGGACTCTGCACGCGATGGTGATCGACGATCGTAAGCACCTCGATGTTGTCGGCGTCGGTGTAGTCCGGATCAAGATCGTGCGCGTCAACGAGCGCGAGGAAATCAGGGTAGTCAATTTCCTTCATGCTCTTGACCTTGCGAAGGTCAAGGCCAAGTAACTTGACGAGCGCGCGGTTCTCGCGATGACTGAGCTCGTGGCAATACGCAATCGTTGTGCGCGCGACGCCGAGCCGTTGTGCAATATGGGCTTGCGCAACCGCACACGCGATGCCGTCCGGATCGGGATGACCACGCAGCGCGATGCAAAGGTGCTTACCCTTCGCCGCGCCGAGTGCATCGGCAAACGTTTTGGCACGCGCTTCAGGAGCAACCGTCGTGAACGGCAATCGCCGAACGGGATCAGTCATTGTGGTTTCAATTGTGACTCTTAATCGCTGCATAAATCCACTTCGGCCGCACGCTCTTGCGCGTCGATGCGCGCTGCTGTCGCAGCGAGTAGCATCGACGTGCTCATGAAGGTTTCCCCGTCACTGACCGCGCGCGCAGCTATTGTCAGGCGGCATCTGTTTGAAGCGATGCTGCCTCTCGTGGTCGCGATTGCGCCACTTTTTTGGGTAATCGAGGGGCTGCGGCGCTCGACCCTCATGCCGCTGGGTCGCGATCAGGGGATATTTCAATATGTGGCATGGGCGCTCCGCAGAGGTGAGCGCGACTACGTGGACGTCCGCGATGTGAACGGACCGCTTACGCATTGGGTGCACGTAATTTTTCAGATGCTGGGCGGTGAAGACGCGCGAGTCTTTCATGTTCTCGACGTTTGCACATCGTCAATAATATTTACTATCGTCGGATTTTTGCTCGCGGGCAGTGTGTCTTCCAAGCGCCCCGCCGAGCTCGGTGGGCAAATGGGTTGGGGGCTCGCGACGTTCGTTTTGTTGTCGGCGCAATATCTCGACTACGGCTATTGGGACCAAGCGCAGCGCGAGAGTTTTTTTGATTGGTTCATGTTGCCAAGCATCGCACTGCAACTTGCGTCACACGCCGCAGTTCGTCGTGGGAAGCACAACCGAGCTGCGATGGTTTTGGCAGGCGCATTGTCGATCGTTCCTTGGTTCGGGAAGTTGACGTTCGGCGTCTTTACCTTGATCCAGGTGCTCACCATCGCGCAGGACGATCTGTCGCGCGCCGAAAAGAAGCGCGCACTCGGCGAGTTCTTTCTC